>JAEXCN010000243.1 GCA_023402175.1 Pseudomonadota bacterium
CACGTACTCCGAGCCCCACTGCTCGAACGTCGGCAGTTGCTGGAGCGCCGCATCGCAAGCGGTCCGCGTGGAGGGGACGTCCATGCACTCGTGGCCGCCGAAGACGCTCGTCGGCTTGTCCGACGTCACCACGCTCCCCGAGAGCTCCTCGGCCTGATCGATCTGCAAGAACTGCCCCTTGTTCAGGCGGTAGCTCACGGGCTGGAACGCCGGCGCTCCCACGACGCCGTTTCCATCCTGGATGTCGTGCGTCGGCCGGATCGTGATCTCGGTCTCGTCCTCTGCGGCGACGATCTGCGCGCTCGGCCCGGCGCCGCTGAAACGGATCGGGATCGCGTTCTTCTCCCACGCGTTGACGATGATGTGCTGCGTGCCCCACACGGGCACGGGGAAGAGGAGCGTCGCCGACGGCAAGAACGTCGGCGCGCCGCCGAAGGGATAGATCGCGGCGAGGCTGACGGGGACGTTCGTCGTCAGGTGGTACGACGTGCCGATCCCCGTGCCGTCGGGCACGGGATCCAAGTAAGAAGCAGGGACGACGCCGTCCGGGCATCGAACGATGTTCGACTGGGGGCCCGACGGATCGGTCGGATCGGTGTCGGACACGAACAAGATCGCGCTCTCGCCAGGGGCGATCGGGCCATCCTGCGGGAGGAGCGTCGCGTCCCCCGGCTTGGTGCGGAAGAGCGCCTTCGAGACGTCGAGGCGTCTCCCTTCGAGCTCGAGGACGGGCTCGACCGGGACCGCCGACGTGTTGACGACGTAAGCCGCGTAGCAGGAACGACCGAAGCTCTTCGTGAAGAGCGGCGCCTGGAAATAGAACTCGCAGCCGTTCGAGCTTCGATCGGCGGCAGCCGCGGCGCACGGCTCCTGGCAGACGCCGGCTCCGCACGCGAGCTCGGGCTTGCACGTCTCGACGACCTCACCGGTGCACGTCTTGACGACCGAACGTCCGTCGAGCGAGCACTGGAGCAAGCAATCGCCGGCGTCGTTGTCCGACGCGTCTCGACCGAACACGCCGCCGTTGCCGTCGAACCCGTCCCTGCCGTCGTTGCACGCGCCGAAGCTCGCGAGGAAGGACGCGCCCGCTACCGAGAAGAGCGCGATCGCGCGCAATCGTGAGACCTTCATGGCAGCAACACCTCTTGCGGGGCGAAGTTCGGCGAGCGCATCACTCCCGTGCCGAGCTGCCCGTAGTAGTCGTCCCCCCAGCAGTAGATCTTCCCGTTCGTCAGAAGGGCACACGTCGCGCGCGACGTCGCTCGCACCTCGGCCGCGGGGGCGGGCAGGCCTTTCACCTTCACCGGCGCGACGGCGAAGTCCTTCGTCCCGTCACCTGCCTGTCCCCGATCGTTGTTCCACCAGCAGTAAACGCTCCCCGAGAGGCCGACGGCGCAGCCGCGTCGGTAGTCGTCGCGGAACATCGCGGTTCCCGTTGCAACCTGCGATACGGGCTCCGGTGTGACGATCAGCTCGGGGAGGGCGCGGGCCAGCGGATCGCTCTCGAGCGAATCGTGAGGTCCGCCCCAGCAGTAGACCGTGCCGTTCGACACGGCGCAGGCCTCGTCGAGGGTGACGTCGACGCTCGTGACGTTCGGGAGCGCGACCGCCTTCGGATGTGGATCGGGGAAGAGTGACGAGACGCGTCCGAGCGGCGGGCTGGCTCCCCAGCTCAAGAGCGTGCCGTCCGCGCGCAGCGCAAACGTCGCGTTGCCGACGACGACTGCGCGAATCGGGGCGCCGGGCGGGACACCCACGTCCTGTGGGGCCAAGCCGGCGTTCGGATCGCTACCGACCGCGGGCATCGTGACCTGGGCGTTGACGTTCGCGCCCCAACAGAGGACACCGCCGTCGGATGCGGCGCATGCCACGGCGAAGTCGAACTGCGATCGTACGCTCGCGGACGTCGCCGGGCCGATCGGCAGCTTGACGGGCGTCTGTTCCGTCGTCGTTCCGTTCGTGTCGTCGCGGAGGTAAGGCCCCGTTCCCCAGCACCAAGTGCCGCCGGTCTCGTCGACGGCGCATGAGCGGCCGAGGCTCACGATCTTGGGGATCTCGACGACGCGTGCGGGTGTCTCGCTGCCGTAGGTGCTCGCGCCCGGACCGCGGCCGAGCTGCCCCGTGTCGTTCTGGCCCCAACAGACGACGCTGCCGTCCTGGAGGAGCGCACAGAAGCTCTCGCCCGGACCGGCGACGATCGAGACGCCGCACGACGGTCCGCTGCAGACGACGGGCAAGGGCGATGCATCGATCGGCGCGGCGTCGCGTACGTCCTCCCGTCCGGCATCGATCGTGGGGGCATCGGACGACGCATCGGAGCCCGAACCGGCGTCGAGTGTATCGGAGGGGAGGATCGGGTCGTCTTCGCTCGAGCAGCTCGCGGTCACCCCGGCCGCCGTCGTCCCCAGCATGATGGCGAGGACGCCGCTGAGCCGTAGCTCAAGGAGTCGTCTTGTGTAGCGCACGTTGATCTCCGATTGCCCAGATGTCCGTGTTCGACGTCCCGCGAATGCGGACGAGCCGCTTGGGGTTGGGTTCGCCGTTCATCGAAACGGTCGAATATTGGTAAAGGCCACCATCCGAGAAGACGTTCGTGCCGTGCATGACCGTGCTGGCACCGCCGCCCAGACGCCCGGTCACGAACCAGAGATCGTCCGGCGAGGCGCCCCACGCCGATTGCATCAGGATGTTCGCGGCGACCGTCGGATGCGAAGTCGATTGCGTGATCGAGCCGTCGTCGTGTGCCGTGGTCTTTACGACGTCGGTGACGCTGTCGCTGAAGTACGAGACGCCGACGAATTGCTTTTTGCTGGCGACTTGATTGCCATATTGGAAGGCGCCGCGGATCATCGCAAAACCCTCCTTGGCGGTGCAGTCCTCGCCCGAGTCATCCACATCACCGTCGGCGACGACCTTGTACCCCGACGCATCCTTGCGCACGACCACGCCGCATCCGCCAAAGCCCGCCCAAGATCTGCCTCCGACGATCCACAGATCATCAGGGCCCGTTCCGACGACGTCGGTGAGGGACACGTACGTCGGGTCGCCGTCGAAGGCGTACTCCAGCGTCCACGCACTTCCTCCGCCTGCGCCGCCCCCTCCGGCAGCCTGGTTCAAGCGAAAGACGGAGTTGCAGAATACGAAGTAAACGTCATCGGGACTCGTGCCACGAATCGTCGGGAGGCTGATTGTATTGCAGGTCTGTGCGGGGAGTGCCTCCCACGTCCACTCCGTCGCCGGCGGAACGGGTCGCTTGCCATGGTGGGCGGTGCCCAGGATGGAGAAGCTCGAAAAGTCGACTACGACCTTGGCGTAGTAGACCTCGTTCTCGTTGGGTGCCCAAATGGACGACGTGACGGCGTAGCCAGTATTTTGCTCATTGCTGTCGATGTACGACCATGACTTCGTCGCGCCATTCCATTCGAGGACCTTCGAGCCGACTGTGTCACTGTCGGCGATCGCGAAGGCGCGATTCGGGAACGGCCAGATGTCACCGAGCCGGAGCTCATCGTCGGGTAGCTCGGTGAGACACCAGCCCGCCGGGCTGCACGTCGGCGCCTCTCTATACGCATCCAATGGAGCCGCCGCGTCTCGCATCGGCCCGGCATCGAGGCGCGAGTCCCCGTCGCCGTCCGAAGGCGATCCGGGATCCGAACGTCCGTCGTCCGACGTCGCGCACGCCATGCCGGAACCGAGCGCGATGGACACGCACGTGAACAGGAAAAACGGCCGCCTCATGGCTTGTCTCCGAGCGAGAGAATCACGCCGTCTCCGCCGATCCATACGTGTCCCGGAGCGGAGGCCCAGACCGCATAGAGGTCCGGACGGCGCCCGCCGAGGCCGACGACTTTCACGCGAGACCATGCGGCGCCGTCGTAGTGGAGGACGGTTGCTGCCTTGCCGACGGCCCAGATGTCGTTCGGCGACGTTCCCCAGACCGCGTTGAGGTCTTCGGTCGCCGGCACGCCGTCGACGACGTCCAACGTGTACGGCCGGCCGGTGTAGTGACGAATCGTGCCGGCGCCGCCGACGGCCCAGACATCGTTCGCCGACGCCGCCCAGACGCCGCCGAGACCTGCCCATGTTTGGCTGTCGAAGGACACGACGGTCGCGTCGCTCAGCGCGTTCGTGACATGAACGGCCGCGCCCGTATATCCGACGGCCCAGAAGTCGTCGGCGGAGAGTCCGTGGATGCTCGTCATCTGTCGGCAACCGAGCACGGCGCAGGTGCCCAGCGTAAATGGGCTGTCGACTTCGAAGCTCTGCGTCGCGGCGACGTAGCGAATGCGCCAGACGCCGTTCGCGTTCGGATCACCGAGGTCGCCCCCGGGCTCGAGCGACGAACAATACGCCCATTCCGAACCAGGAAACGACCAGACCGAGGACAGTCGAGAAGTGAATGCGAGCTCGGGAGGCGTCGCAGCCGCGCCGTTGTCGAGCCAACCATCGGCCGATGGCGCGCCGGCATCGGCGCTCGGGTTCTGGACGACGCCGCGCGAGTAGATCGCGAAGAAGGAGGACAGCCCGACCTCGCCCGAATCGCGAAGCCAGAGCGCATTCACGGAGTTCTTGCTGCCGACGTCCGATCGCCTCCACGACGTGCCGTCGAAATGCGCGACCGCTCCGCGCGCACCCGCCGCCCAGACGTCGTTCGCCGACCGGCCGCGGATGACGTTGATCCGCGTCCGTGCATCGAGCGCGCCGCCCGGCGTGCTCGGGGCGAATGGCCCTGACGGGCAGAGTGCATCGGGGGTGCACGGCTCGTCTTCGACGACGTCACCGTCGTCGAGAGAGGCCTCATTTCCGCCGTCGCTGGTGCCCGGCAGCGTGCTCGGCCCGCCAGGCTCGCCGGGAGCGCCGTTCTCGTCGGTGGTGGCGCACGCGCCCAGGAAGGCCATCGAGGCCGAGCCGACGAGCGCGGAGATCGCCAAGATCCAGGCCGTCTTCATTGCGTCGTCACTCCTCCGCTGCACGGCTCGACGGCGCAGCGACCTGCGATGCACGGCTGGCCTCCGGCGATGTCACAGGTGTTCCCGCACGCGCCGCAGTTGCGCGGATCGGAGTCGAGGTTGATCTCGCATCCGTCCTTGGGATTGCCGTTGCAGTCGCCCCATCCTTGCATGCAGCCGTAGCGGCAAGAGCCGTAGGCGCAATACCCGATGCCGTTCTTCAACCAATTCGTCAGCGTGCAGTCGCTCCCACAGACGCCGCAGTTGTTTGGGTCCGAGGCGGTATCGACGCAGACGTTACCGCAGAGCTCTTTACCCGGCGGGCAGACGCAGGTGGGCTTCCCTTCGTAATAGGGCCGGCAGCTCTGTCCTGGATCGCAGACCTTGGTGCACGCTCCGCAGCTCGTTGGGAGCAGCATGTTGGTCTCGCAGCCGTTGTTCGGATTGCCGTCGCAGTCGGCCCACCCGTTCTCGCATTTGCGATGGCCGCATTCGCCGTTGCTGCAGCCGAGGTACACGTGAGGACGAAGCGTGCTGCCGTCGGCCGGGCTCGGATCGCACATCGTCCCGCACGACCCGCAATTGTCGTCGGACGATTGGGGATCGACACATTCGCCGTCGCAGTAGATTTCGCCGGCCGGGCAACCGCATTTGGCCTTTCCCTGATCGTCGACGATGCAGGGCTTGGCCGGATCCGGGCACGTGTCGCCGCAGGCGCTGCAGTCGCTGTTCGTGCCCAGAAACGTCTCGCAGTCATCGTCTGGAAGAGCGTTGCAATCCGCCGTTCCTTGGCGGCACGCGAGCTTGCACTTGCCTTCGAGGCAGACGTACGTCGCGTTTCCCGACGCGCCCTCGTAACAAGAGCGCCCGCACCCGCCGCAGTTCCGCGGATCGTCGAGCAGGTTCACGTCGCACGCGAAGTGCGACGTCGGGCACGACGCATAAGGGAAAGGGCAGCCCTTCGCCGGGCAGTACTGGACGAGCCCCGCATCGCAGCCGGCGTCACCCGTGCACTCGTCGGTGCCGGCCTCGATGACGAACCCAGTAGAAGCGTCGGGCCTGTCGAGCGTGATCCCCAGGCTCTCGTCGGAGCGCGTCGCGCACGCCGACGGCGCCGCAGCCGCGGCGAGCGCGAGGCCAGAAAGAAGGATCGGGATGCGTATGGCTTCTCGGATCGAGATCACGGCACTTGGGCTCCAGAGGTCGAGACCGCTCCACGATGGTGCGTCCCCGTCGGGCGGCAGTCACAATCATCGAGTCGCGCGGCGTGAAAGCGCGCGCGCGTCATTCGGAGTGCTGTTCGACGAGGCTTCGAATGCGATGCAGATGAGGGGACGACGGATAACGGTCCTCGAACGCTCGGGCGCGCGCACGCATCTCGTCGCCGCGGCCGAGTCGGGAGAGCGCGTCGATCGCGATGCGCTCGCGCTCCTGGACGAACGCGCCGCTCGAGCAGCGCTCCGAGTGCTTGCGCGTGAGGTCGAGCGCGCGCAGTGCATCACCGGAACGCAACGCTGCGTCGGCCCGATCGAGGAGCTCGATCTCACCCGAGCACGTCGGCACGTCGGTGGACGACGCAGGACGAGTGCGCGGCGTTGCGCTCGCTGTAGGGAGAGACTCCACGGCCACGACGGGCGCCGGTGCGGCCGATGCCGGTGCCGTGACGGCGATCGCCGGCGGCGACGTGACCGGAGCCTCGACGGCGCGCTGCGGAGCGGGAGGCGCGCCTCCAGCCTGCGAGGGACCTCCGCTCGGACGGAGCGAGACGACTGCGGCGGTGAGCCCGGCCACGAGGCCCGCCACGAGCAGCCATCGCCAGGGGGATGCCGAGGAACCGAACGTGCTCTGGTTCGCCATGAGCGGACCGAGCCGACCGGATAGCTGCTGCATTTCTGCCTTGGTCGGAAGCTCCGTTCGCTCCGCGCGAATGATCGCGCGCATGAACTCTTCTTCCGAGGACGCGCCGTCGATGAGATCGGCCATGCGAATCGGCTCGCGACTCATTTGAATTCCCTCTGCGCCCGATAGCGACGAACGGCTTCCGCGACTTCCTCGCGTGCTGCGCGCAGACGCCAGTAGGCCGTCTGAACGGGGCAGCCCACCATCTGGGCGACTTCCGGCATCGGCCGTTCTTCGAGCTCGTAGAGCACGAACACGGCGCGCTTGTCGGGATCGAGCTGGTCGAGGATCGTGCTCAGCACCGCGCGCGCTTGCTTCGCCGTGACGTTCTCGATGGGAGTCGTCGGGTCGATCGGCTCGACGCTCGCCTCAGGAGAGAGCTCGCGGGCCGCGCTGCGCAGGCGCCGGTACTTTGCGGAGACGCGAATGCAGATCCCGTAGACCCAGGAGCGGACCGAGGACGGTCGTTCGAGCTCGCCCAGCTTCCGGTGGACGATGACGAAGACTTCCTGGAAGGCATCGTCGACGTCCGACGGGGGCACCCCGAGCCGGCGCAGGAGCCGATGGACGTTCGGTCCGTGCTCCCGAAAGACCGTTGCGACATCGAGGTGAGAGCCCACGGAAAGCAGCGCCGTCGCGTCGCTGACGGAAGTGATGGATCCCGGCGCCACGATGAATGGTGCTCGCCCGGGCTGAGGATTATGGCGAAATCGTACCGAGGCCGCTGAGCGCGACGAAGAACATGACGGTCTCGGTCGAATATAGGTCTTTCCGCGTGTTCGCGGAGCCGACGTAGGAGAAGGCGTACTGTCGAAACGGGAGCGTGGCGCCGATGTCGACCCGGACGGCGCCGTCGCCACGGCCGAGCTGAAGCCCGGCCCCGCCGGTCGGGCCCGCGATGACTCTCCAGCTGTCGTTGCCTTCGCGCACGCCGGTCGTGCTCGGGATGATCGCGCCCCACGTGATGCCGCCGCAGCCGTCGACGGTGCCGTTCGACCAGCGAACGAAGCCGAAGCAGGTTCGGACGCGCTGCTCGACGACCGCAAAGTGTGCGCGAACGTCCGGTCGCCGAAAGTCTTGCGGCAGAGAATACGCACCCGTCCAGTCGAAGCTCCACCGTGACTTCGACGTCAGCCGTGTGGTTACGAGCAGCGTCGTGCTCGCGGACGGGAGGACGCCGACGTTGGTGCCTACGCCGCCGCCGAGCGCAAGCTCGAGCGCGGTCCGGCTTCGAGGCCGCGTGGGAGGAGGAGGGGGAGGCTCCGCACGACGAGACTGATCGTCGCGCCTCGGCGGCGACTCGCGTCGCGGAACGTCAGGCTCGTTTCCGGGCGTCGCCGGAGGGATGCGGGCAGGTGGTGTCGGGGGAGGCTCCGGCTCGGCCGCACCGCCGGCCGCTCGTCCGTCGCCGTGCTGATCGATGATGAGCGCCACGATGAGCGTGGCTGCGCGAAGGAGCTCCGCGCAGCTCTGCGCCTCGAGAGTGCGTGAGCCCTGCAGATTGCCGCGACGGTCTCGCTGCACGACCTGAGCGCGGAGCTCGCGGCGTCCTCCCGCCGTCTCCTCGCCTTCGATGATGACGTCGGCGTGCTCGCCATCGGTGAACGGGTTACGTCCCAGCTTGCGCTCGACCGCACCTCGGAGCGCGGCTTCCGTGATGCAGGCGTCGCGGCCATCCGTACTCGAGCGCCACGACAATGCGAACGATCCGTCACCGAACGCCCGGGGCGCCACCGCCGACGCGGCGACGAACGCGCAAGCCGCATGGCAGAGCGTCCGGACACGGCGGCCGACACGGTGACGCGAGCGGGGACGCAACCACGTCACGGTAACGCAGGGCACCATCCCTGTGTGCGGCCAAAGCCGTGCACGAACGAGGCATCCGGTCGTGCTGGCGGCGCGCTCGCGAGCGCGGGAGGCGAAACCGGGCGGATGCGTCCGCTTCGATCGCCTACAAACCTGGGTTGACACTGAGCTGCCGCATCGCCACCGTTCTCGCTTCGGCGCTGTGCCGTGTCGCGTGCGCACGCGCCGGATCGCGGCTAGGAGACCAGGGCCGTATTCAGGTACCAGAGCCGGAAACATCATGACCGCGTTCGATCTCTCCCTCGTCCCGAAGGACGTCTTCACCATCGTCGACAAGCTCCGCGCGGCGGGGCGCTACGCGTGGATCGTCGGTGGCTGCGTGCGCGACTCGCTGCTCGGCAAATCCGTCGCCGACTGGGACGTCGCGACCGAGGCTCGGCCGAACGAGCTCATGAAGATCTTCCCGCGGGCGATCCCGACCGGGCTCCAGCACGGAACTGTCACGCTCGTGATGAGCGGGCACCACTACGAGATCACGACGCTCCGCGGCGAGGCGACGTACTCGGACGGTCGCCGCCCGGACGCCGTGCACTTCGTCGAGGAGATCGAGGCCGACCTCGCGCGCCGCGACTTCACGATGAACGCCATCGCCGTCGATCCGACGAATGGCGCGCTCATCGATCCGTTCGACGGCCGCAAGGACATCGACGCGAAGACGATCCGTGCCGTCGGCAAAGCGATCGAACGCTTCTCCGAAGACGGCCTCCGCGTCCTCCGCGCTGCGCGCTTTGCTGCGACGCTCGAGTTCGATCTCGAGCCCGCGACGTTCGCCGCGATCCAGCCGACGCTGGACACGTTCCGCAAGGTCAGCGCGGAGCGCGTTCGCGACGAGTGGGTCAAGGCGATGAAGGCGAAGAGGCCGTCGCGCGCGTTCGAGGTGATGCGCGACTCCGGCATCCTCGGCGTCTCCTGCCCCGAGCTCCTCGAGGGCGTCGGGATGGAGCAGAACAAGTGGCACTCGTACGACGTGTGGCGCCACGGGATGGCGTGCATGGATGCGTGCGTCGGCGATCCGGTCCTCCGCATCGCCGCGCTCCTGCACGACGTGGGGAAGCCGCGTTCGCGCGCGTTCAGCGACAAGACCCAGGACTGGACGTTCTACGATCACGACCGCATCGGGGCGGAGATCGCCGATCCGATCTGCGCGCGTCTCCGGTTCTCGAACGACGAGCGGCATCGCATCGTCGCGCTCGTGCGGCACCACCTGTTCCACTACGACAACTGGAGCGATGCGGCAGTGCGCCGTTGGATCCGCCGCGTCGGCAAGGACCGCATCGAAGATCTCTACGCGCTGAACGAAGCGGACGTCCGCGGCAAGGCGCCGTCCATCGACGCTGTGCAGCTCGAGCCGCTCAGCGCGCTCAAGGCGCACGTCGAGAAGGTCCTCGCGGAAGGATCGGCGCTCTCCACGCGCGATCTCGCGATCGACGGGAGCGTGCTGATGAAGGAGCTCGGGCTCGCGCCCGGCCGGATCATCGGCGAGATCCTCACGATGCTGCTCGAGGAGGTCATCGCGGAGCCGGCGAACAACACCCGGGAGATCCTGCTCGAGAAGGCCCGCGCGATCGCGGCTGCGCGGACGCAGAAGCCTTCCTGAGAGAGCTCCACCATTTCTGCCTCCGAGCGGGCGGTCGTGGTAGTTTCGCCGCGAATGCGCCGCAGGATTGGCCGTCGAGCACGCCGGTTTTCCTCGAGGCTCGGGCTCGCGTTGGGCGCGCTGCTCGCGGCATCGCCGGCGCCCGCTCAGACCCCGCCCGCCGCTCCCGAGAAGATCAGCGTCGGCGACTGGCAGCTCTCGCCGCTGCTCGAAGTGCGGACTCGCGGCGAATACCGTCGCGACGCGCCCGATCTCGGCGGTTTCGACTTCTTCGTGCGGCAGACGCCGCGCGTGCGCGATCAATGGGTCGTCATGGAGCGCTCGCGTCTCGGCCTCGGAGCCGAGCGCGGCGCGGTCCGCGCGCAGATCACGCTGCAGGATGCACGCGCGCTCGGATCGCCCGCGCCGACGGCGAGGTTCGCCGGCGCGCGTGGGCTCGGCCGCTTCGAGCCGTACGAAGCGTATGCCGAGATGCGTTCGAGCGGAGCGCGCCCGCACTATCTTCGCCTCGGCCGCCAATCGGTCGTATGGGGCGAGGGCCGGCTCGTCGGTGATGCCGACTTCGCTCCGGCCGGGCGTTCGCTCGATGCCCTGCGTGCCCACTTCGCATTCGGCAACTTCGACGTCGAGGCGCTCGCGGCGATCCTCGAGGTGCCGGGGCCGCTCGGGTCCGCGTTTTCCGACACGGCAGGTCCGTCGACCTCGGGCGTGCAGCTCTACGGCCTCACGGCCAAGTGGACCATTGATCCGCTCCTCCGCGTCGAGGCGTTCGGGCTCGCTCGCGTCTCGCGCAGTAATGGCGAGGAGCTCGACGGCTCGCGCTTTGCGCTGTCGCGCCTCTCGGGAGAGCGCTTCACGGCCGCGCTCCGCGTCTCGGGCGACGCGAAGGGCTGGAGCTACGGCGCGGAGGGCGCGTACCAGCTCGGCGCTGCATCGGCGGTCGGCCTCGGAGGAAGCGACATTTCGGCGTGGGCGGCAGCGGCGCACGTCGCGAAGACGATCGATCAGATCTTGCTCACGCCGACGTTCCGCGTCGCGGGCTCGTACGCGTCGGGCGACGATCGCAAGGGAGTCTACAAGC
>JAEXCN010000304.1 GCA_023402175.1 Pseudomonadota bacterium
CACGCGAGCCGTCCTTCCGGAATCGGAGGCGCACGAAGTGCTTGTAGCCGGGATGCGCGAGCGCGCTGAACGCCTGATGCTGCTCGAGCCCCAGGATCGTGAGGAGCATCAGGTACGTGCCGACGGCGAGCGTCCCGACGTAGACCGAAAGAGCGAACGCGACCGCCGCAAGAGAGCGGGCCGACGGGACATGGCCCACGTACGTCGCGGCCCAGCGCACCGCCTCGAAGACGGCGAGCGGAAGGAATCCGATCACCGTGCCCGTCACGAGCGAGAGCGCCGCGACACGCGCCGGCTTGTGCCGCCACCCGCCGAGGAAGATGCAGACGAGCATCGCGATGAACGCGGTGATCAAGCTCGTCTTCGGCGCCGACGTGCCGGTCGACCACTGGACTCCAAATAGCGGGATGTACGTGAGCGCCATCGCCGTGTGCACGACGAAGCCTGAACGGCCATGCGCGATTTGCCACGGGACCTGCAGCGCCAGAACGAGCGTCGTCTTCGGTCCGGGGAACTCCGCATCGGGCTCGGGCAGGCCTCGCCGCGCAATGCACTGAGGATGGAGGAACGCCCCGCCGCCGCCCGCGATCACCTGCATGCCCGCACCGAAGGTCTGGCGGCAATAGTGGTGCGTGTCGCCGGTCAGGACGAGCAGGCCATCGTTCGGGATCGAGAGGTCGAGGGCTTCGAGCGTCTGCTGTCCCGCAGGATTCGGCTCGAGGAATGCATAGGGCGGATCCGCCACGCAAAGGACGAGCGCACGTGAGTCGTCGCGCTCCTCCGCGAAATATGCGCGCTGGGCGAAGTCGACGGACCGCAGCTGACGGTCGATTCCCCACAGATCGACGTTCGGCGCCACGCGAAGCGACCAGTAGCTCGCCGACTGGACCGGCGTGTAGCCCGTCAGCGCGAGGGCCGCTCGCTTGACGACCAGCTTGCCGAGCCGGAATGCCTCGACCCATTCGATGAAGTGACCGATCTGACCGAGCCGATCGATCGCGAGGTCGTCCTCGGCTTTGGGGCTGCCCTTCGGACGTTTCGCACGATCGAGCTTCATGCGCCGCGCCCGGAACATGCGACCGAAGCCGTCGAGGCCCGCGTACCAGTCGTGGTTGCCAGGAACGCCGAGGATCGCGCGTGGCTTGCCGTCGAAGGCCGTCCGTAACACCTGATTGAACGGGACGATCACGCGGTTGTGGATCTCGATGTCCGTCGCGACCGGATACGCCGTGTCGCCGCCGAACAGGAGCACCTGACCCCGCGGAAGCACGAGCCTCTTTCCGGGGTCGTCCGGGTCGTCGACTTCGTACGAGGAGGCGATCAGCTTCGCGACCGCCTTGCTGATCGAGAAGTCGTCGCCCGTGTCCGCGACGAAGTCGATCCACACGTCATCGTCGAACGCCTCGGTCAGCGTCTGCGCCTCGGGCCGCGCCGCGCCGAGCGTCTCTGCGAGCCGGCGGGTGAGCATGCGCCCGGACTCGGGCTGCATCCAGTCACGGCAGTCGATGTCTTCCGTCGCGATGACGCTCGCCGCGAGATGCCAGAGGTGCCCCCAGAACGACTTGAACCCGAACCACGCGATCGCGCGCGGCCAGCGGTTGCCGCGCCGGTAGAAGAGCTTCGGGACATCGTCCGGCAACGGCTTCGGAACGACGGCAGCGTCGTGGACGGCCGGCGCGATCGGCGTCGTCTGCGCGGTCTCCCAGGCCGGCGCCTCGGAGCCGGATGACGTCTCCTGGCTCACGGCGCGCATCCTAGGCACGTTGTGCACGATCTTTCCACAGCGTCGGCCCCCGGAGCCCGGTGGCAATCGCTCGTCAGGTCGCATCTGGTGCGCAACTTTCGCCACGCAGCGGACGATGAGCACGCATGACATTCGACAACGCTGGGAAGGCCATCGACACGATCGAGATCGCCGTCGTGCCTCGAGCCACGAGCCTGTTTCTCGAGATCCAGGACGAAGAAGACGTACGCCGGCTGCCGGTCACGACGACATCCGTCGTGCTCGGAAGCTCGCGCGTCGCGGACATCGTCATCCGAGACCCAACCGTCAGCGCGCGGCACTGCGAGATCGTCGCGCGCGACGGCGGCGTGATCGTGAAGGATCTCGGCTCTCGCAACGGGACGTTCGTCGGACGAGCTCGTCTGCACGACGGCTCGAGCTGGACCGGTGAGGGGACGACGATCCTCATCGGGAACACCACGATCGCATGCATCGCTGCATCGGAAGAAGAAGAGGAGGAGGAGCTCGGACCGTCGCTACCCGGCATCGCGGGCGGCTCGTCGGCCATGCGCCGCCTCGCAACCCAGGTGCGTCGGCTCGCGAACCTCGCTGCTCCGGTGCTCATCCGCGGAGAGAGCGGCGTCGGAAAGGAGCTCATCGCACGCGCGCTCCACACGGAAGGTTCGCGCAGCGGTGGACCATTCATCGCGCTCAACGCATCGACGATCCCTCGCGACCTCGCGGAGACGGAGCTCTTCGGCCACGAGCGCGGCGCGTTCACGGGCGCGATCAACAAACGGCTCGGTGCCTTCGTCGAGGCCGAAGGTGGCACGCTCTTCCTCGACGAGATCGCCGACCTCGCCTTCGACGCGCAGCCGAAGCTGCTCCGCGCGCTCGACGGCTACGAGGTCCGCGGCGTCGGCGCGACGGGATCGGGAAAGCGCACCGACGTCCGCATCGTCACGGCCACCCACGTGCCGCTCCTCGAGAAAGTGCAGGCGGAGAAGTTCCGGAAGGACCTCTATCACCGCCTCGAGGTGTTCGTGCTCGACATCCCGCCGCTTCGCGAGCGAAAGGGCGACGTGTTGCCCATCGCGCGAGCGCTCCTCGAGCAGATGGATATCGAGTACGGCCCACGTGATCTCGCGCAGAGCGCTCTCGCCGAGCTGACCGCGCACCACTGGCAAGGCAACGTTCGCGAGCTCCACGCGACGCTCATGCGCGCGGCCGTCCATGCGAAGGCGAGACGGTGCCGATGGATCGATGCGAGTGCCGTGAGGCGAGCCATCCGACGCTCGGCGCTCGGCGCTTCCGCCGCGAACACTACCCCGGAGAAGGCGCGCGACCTGCTCGCCGAACATGCCGGAAACGTCAGCGCCGCCGCACGCGCGGCAAGGGTGCCGCGGACGACGTTCCGGAAGCTGCTCGCGAAGGCTGGTGTGGCCGACCCGGACGATCCTCGCGAAGAGCCAGGCGAATGACGCCATTCCGTCGACGCCGCCGATCTTGCCTTCGCGCGCCTCCCTTGCGATGACATGGCGATGGCAGATCCGGCGACCACGAAGCGAGCGGCAGTCGCGCTCGGGGCTGGGCTGCTCGTCGTCGGCATCGCGTGGCGGATGTGCTCGAAGCACGAGCCGAACGTCGAGGGCACCGCTCCGACGAGCGCGCCCGCAGCGTCGAGCGGCGGCGCCGCGACCGGACTCAGCGCACCGATTGCCGCCGCTCTTGCCGCCAACGGTGACGTGATCGTCGCGGGGCTCGACGTTCCCGCAAAGGCGATCCGCGTGCAGCGCATCGGCACGAAGGATGAGGTCGTCGCCGACAAGATCGCGCTCGGCGACGTCGCGTGGTCGACGGACGCCGAGCTCAAGCTCTTCGCGCATCCGAAGGAGGGCGTCGCGCTCACCTGGCGCGGGCTCCGCGGCGGCAAGCTCGTTCGGCAGCTCGCGATCCTCGGCCCGGACCTCACGCCAAAGGGCGAACCCACGGAGGTCTCGGCCGCGTCGTGCGCCACGCGCGACGCCGTCTGGTTCAGCGATGGCGCGCATGCGTTCGCGCGGTCGTGGTCCGGCGCTTCATCGAAGATCGACCTCCCGAAGGACAAGGACGCTTCGCTCCTCTGCGGATCGACCCGCGCGTACGCCATCCTCGACGAGGACGACCGCACGTCGCTCCTCACGCTCGGCGCCAACGCGGGGCCGCCTGTCACGATCGTCCGCGAGAACGAGCTCGGCGACGACGAGCAGCGCGAGCTCTCCGAGTACACCGTCGGCGAAGACATCGGCTTCGTGCGCGTCGGTGGCTCCGGCGCGATCGCGATTCGCGAGCTCGTCGGCGGCAGCCTCGGGCCGCTCCGGAAGCTGAAGACTTCGATCCCGAAGGAGGACGACGTCGTCGCCGTCGACGCCTCGGCCAAGCTCCTCTCGATCGTCTACACCCAGGATGTCTCCTCGACTTGCCCTGGCGACAGCTTGGCGTCGACGAAGGTGACCGTACTGCGCGTCGATCGAACGACGTTCGAGGAGTCCACCGTCGAGCTGTCACCCGGGCGGTGCGGTCACGAGGTCGGCCCGTTCTTCACGGGCGTTCTCGGTGACGGCGTCTCGGTGGCGTGGACGGAGCGCGCGGGAGGCGCCGGCAAGGCGAAGGCGCCGATCGTCGGGCTCGCCCACGCGACGATCACCGTTTCGGGTAAGCCCTCGCTCGCGCGGATCGAGCAGCCCGCCGACGCGCTCGTCGACGCGGGCTGCGACGGTGCGACGTGTTACGCGGTCGCGCTCGCACGCGGTGCTGCCGCCGACGTCCCGGGCAGCGCGAAGGTGCTTCGCTACAAGTAGCGCGGGTCTTCGAGCACGGAGGCGCTCAGAGCTCGCCCGAGAGCGTGAGCCCGCCGGCGTTCCATCCCGCCCACGGCGTCAGCA
>JAEXCN010000306.1 GCA_023402175.1 Pseudomonadota bacterium
CTTCATCCGTGAGCTCGCGCTCGCGATCGCTGCATCGGACGTCCCGAGCTCGCGCAACCCGGGCGTGCTCGCCACTCCGGATCTGCTCCCCACGCCGACGGGCGCACTCGATCTCGGGGTACTCCTCGCGCAACGCATCGCGAAGCTGCCGCCGACGGAGCGCGCGCTCGTCGAGCTTGCATCGATCGCGAGCCGGCCTCTGCCGCGACGCGTGCTGCTCTCCGCGGTCGGCGAAGGAGAGCAGGCGCGAAGCGACGTCGTCCGGCTAGCGCGCAAGCGTCTGCTCCGCGAAACGGCAACAGCCGGCGAGCCGGCCGTCGAGCCGTTCCACAGCAGAGTGCGCGAAGCCGTCCTCGGGTCGGCTGCAGCCGACGAGCGACGGCGGAAACACCGCGCACTCGCCGACGTTCTCCTCGCCGAGCCCGCACCGGATGCAGACGCGCTCGTCGAGCAGCTCCTCGGCGCAGGAGATCCGCGATCCGCGGCGAGGTTTGCGCTCGTCGCCGCGAAGCGCGCGCACGACAACCTTGCGTTCGATCGCGCGGTGCACCTCTATCGAGTCGCCCTCGACGGCGATCCGATGCAAGGCGACGTGCCTGGCTCGCTGGAGTCGCGATGGCGCATCCGCGCGCGGCTGGCGTCGGCGCTCGTCGACGCGGGACGGAGCCGCGATGCTGCTGATGCGTTCGCCCACGCCGCGCGCGAAGCGGCGCTGCACGACAAGGACGATGCCGCCGATCTCGAGCGCTGCGCGGCCGAGCAGTTCATGCGCGGTGGGCACATCGACGAAGGCATCGCACTCCTCCGACGCGTCCTCGCCGCCTCTTCGGTCCCGTACCCTGCAACGCACGCGAGCGCATTCGCAACGACGCTCGCCTTCAGGGCGAGGCTGTCGGTTCGCGGCTTCGGTTTCCGTCCGCGCCCCGCCGAAGAGTGCAGCGCCGTCGAGCTCGCTCGTGCCGACGCTTGCTGGTCGGCAGGGCTCGGCCACGCATGGCTCGACACGGCGAGAGCAGCAGCGTTCCAATCCCGCTACATGCTGCTCGCGCTGCGCGCCGGTGAGCCGTCGCGCATCTCGCTCGGCCTCGCGACGGAGGCCTCGCAGATGGCCGCGGTCGGCGGCACCCGACGTACGGAGCGCGCGCGCGCGATGATGGAGCGAGCTCTCGCGGCCGCGGAGCAGGCCGGTGGCCACACGGAGCACGCGTTCGCGCTCCTGATGGCAGGATCGATCGAGTACTACGCCTCGGGATGGCGCGAGGCGCACTCGCTGTGTGAGCGCGCCGAACATCTGCTTCGCGAGCACAAGAGCCGCTCCGAGTGGGAGCTGATGACGGCCCACACGCTCGGCCTCGCGTCACTCGCGAACCTGGGTGAGCTCCGTGCGCTTCGCCGGCGGCAGATCCAGCTCCTCGACGAGGCGCGAGAACGAGGCAATCGCCTCGCGGCCGTGTGTCTCGCCTGCGGACCCGCGAACATCGGCTGGCTCGCCGCCGACGATCCGGACGAGGCGCAGGGGCGGGCCGACGACGCGCTCGCCCCGTGGAAGCACGACGCTTTCCAGCTCGCGCAATACCTGCACCTCGTCGCGAGGGTGCAGATCTCGCTCTACCGCGGAGACGCACACGGAGCGCTCTCGCGCATCACCGCCGCTTGGCCTCGCGTCATCACGTCGATGATGCTGTCGATCCAGAACCTCCGGGTGATCCTTCGTCACCTCCGCGGCCGTGCGGCGCTGGCGGTTGCGCTCGTCGAGGGACCGCGTGGGCGCCGGCGCGCGCGCCTCATCGAGCTCGCGCGGTCTGAAGCGCGGAAGCTCGTGAAGGACGACGTTCCGTTCGCGCGGCCGCTCGGTCTCACGATTGACGCGGGCGCTTCGGCGCTCGTCGGCGAGCGCGAGAAGAGCGCCCAGCTCCTCGCGGAAGCGGCGGTTCTGTTCCAGGAGCGCGAGATGATGCTCCACGCCGCCGCCGCCGATCACGAACGAGGTCGGCTGATCGGCGGCGACACCGGGCGCGTGCTCCGCACCGAAGCGGAAGCGAAGATGATCGACGAGGAAGTGGACTCGCCCGAGCGGCTCGCGGCGATGTTCGTCCCCGGGATCATCTGAGCGTCTGGAGCGCGCCTTCGAGCGTTTTCCGGACGTCTTCCACGCCCCGGATCGTCGGAGGCGCAGGTCGGTCGCGCATCTCTCCCATCGCGCCGCCGAAGCGGGTGAGCACGGGACTGGTGTTCGACTCGAGGAGGAAGAGGTCGCGATCGATGCGCTTCGCCATGGCGACGAGCGGCCCGGTCTCCTCCTCCATGCTCCAGATCCGGCACGGCATCACGGCGCTGCCGTCCGTGTCGAGGATCGCGTTCACCGCACGTCGAGCCGCTTCGTTCGCGCCCTCCATGCTCGCGAGATCGGTGTTCGTCTTCACGTAGTCGGACGCGAGGAACAGGTTGTCGATCGAGAGGTCTGCCGGCGGACGGTCGAACCACGTCCCCGGCGGATGCACGAGCAGCGGCGTCGTGTTCGAGGCGCCCTGCAGTCCGAACGTGACGTTTTCGTCGAGATGGCGCGTGACGATCGTCCGGGGATCGATCGCGAGCGCATCGCGAAGCTGCGCCCAGACCTCGTCGAGGATCTCTTCGCGCGTACATTGGCGCGCGCTCTTGCCGAGGCGCGGAGCAGGCGCGTCCCAGTTGCTGATGTCGACGGAGAGGATGTCCTTCACCGTGCCGTCGCCGTAGCGAGACAGGTCGGTGCTGCCGTCCCAGAACTGTCCCTGGCAGACGGACGACAGAGCCCATGCCGAGTCCGGGTAGGCGACGTGCCCGCGGCAGATGTCGAGGCGCTCGTTCAGGAAGAACTGCGCACCGACCATCCACGACGTCGCCGCGCCCATACGACGGAGGGCGGCGAGCGCCGGGTCGGCTTTGGCCAGATCATTCGTGATGAGCCCGACCGCGCGATCGAGCGGCAGCGCGAGCACGTAGTGATCGGCATGGATCACGCTGCCGTCGCCGAGGCGGACGCCGGAGATGCGACGCCGGGAGTGGAGCAGCGCCTCGACCGATGCGCCGAACCGGAAGCGCACGTTCATCTTCGGACCGGCGAGATAGGCTTGCCACGGATCGAGCCAGCGCTCCGAAGTCGGGCCGTCGAGCACACCGTCGGTGTGCGTGCCGTTGATGAAGAAGTCGGTCAGGATCTGGATCGCCTTCGTCGCGACGGTCCGTGCGCTGCCCTTCTTCGGGTCCATCGCGACCATGAAGCGTGTGGTGCCGATGTACTTCCGAAACTGTGGGCTGTAGGCGTCGCCTCCGAGGAAGTCCCAGAAGCTCTGCTTCTCGTTGACCGCGAGCCTGCGCTCTTCGCACGAGATCATGTAGCCGAGCATCGCGTGCGCGAACCGCGCGACGTCCTGTTCCGGGACGTCGGTCTGGTCGAAGAACTCGCGGATCGTCTTCACGATGTCGAAGAAGTCGTCGAGCTTCCGCGGCGGATGACGCTTGAACACGTACGAGGCGTGCTCTTCGGCCATTCCCATGTCGTCGCTGCGTTTGATGCGACCGGAGACGGTCCCGCCGGGGACCTCGATCTCCCCCATCGTCGCGATCACGTGACGATAGAACGACGGGAAGAAGCGGAACCCGTGCTCGCCGGGGAGGTCCTTGCGCCCATTCGTTCCCGTGCCGCGCACGAACTGGCTGCGTGCCTTGCCGCCGACCGCGTTCGACGACTCGTAGACGGTCACGTCGTAACCGCGACGCGCGAGCTCGTGCGCGGCCGACAGACCTCCGACGCCACCTCCGAGCACCGCGACGGTCTTGCGTCGCGTGCGCTTGGGCGAGGGGATGCGTGCACCGTTTGTTCCCTCGTTCGCTCCGCGGAGGCGGCGGATCACGTCGGAGACGTCGCTCGGCTCGCGCGCGCGGATGACCCGCGCGACGAGCTTCAAGCCAGCCTTCGGTCGCGCGAGCATGTCGGCGACGAACGCTGCGCGGGTGTCGATGCGCGCGATGACGGGCGCGCGTGAGAGCACATCGAGCGGCGCGAGCTGCTGCGCCGAGCGCCATGCGAGGTCACGCGCGACCGCGATCCCGATCTTGTTGAACGCGGAGTATTCGACGCCGAACGTCCGATCGATGACGCCGATCCACGGCGAGATCGCGCCGATCGTCGTGTTCACCTCGCGCATCAGCCGGCTGACGATCTGGTTGATGTGCTCGAAGTCGCCACGGAGATCGGCGATCCGAGCGCCGGGGGCCGTTTCGGCCGCGGCGATGCCGAGATCGAGAAGCTGATGCGCCGTGAGCCCCGTGTACAGGTGCTGCAGGATCGTCGGCTCGCTGTCGCGACACGCGTCGAACGAGACGAGCCAGGTCCGGCTGATCGGCCGCCCCGCGCGGTAGTCGTCGAGGGCCTCGAAGTAACGACTCGCGAACGTGACGTCGAGGCGCTCCATGCGTGCGCCATCGAGGAACTCGCCTGCGCGAACCGCATCGCGGACCGCCGCGGTGAACCGGCGGTAGAGCGCGGCGAAGTAACCGATGCGATCACCGTCGCGTTCGGACTTGGAGATGATGGAGTCGAGTCGGTCGAGGACGTCGTCGATGTTTCGAACGGTCATGGCTCCCGTGGCCGCTTGGCTGCGCGCTCGATCGCGTGCGCGCGGATGAGGTTGTAGACGTGTGAGCGCGTCACATCGAGGCGGCGAGCAGCCTCGACGATGTTCCAGCCGGTGTCCTCGAGCGTGCGCCGCACGAGATCGCCCTGGAAGCGGCGCGTCGCCTCCTGGAACGTGAGGGCGGCCTCGGCTTCCGGCGTCGTCGCGTCGGGGAAGAGGTGGCGGGCGGCGAGCTGCGTCGCGCCTTCCGCGCTTGCGCGGATCACGGCGGCCTCGACGGTGTTCTCGAGCTGCCGCACGTTCCCCGGCCACGGTGCGCTCTCCGCCGCGCGTCGCGCGCCGGGCGAGATCGCGAGCGGCGGCGTGCCGTGCGCGTCGGCGGCGCGCCGACAGAACAGCTCGAGGAGCTCGCGGATGTCCTCCGGGCGCGATGCGAGCGGGGGTACGCCGATCGAGACGATCTTCAGCCGGTAGAGGAGATCCTCGCGGAGCGCACGGCGCTCGACGGCCGCCTCGAGGTCCACGTTCGACGCGGCGATGATGCGGACGTCGGCACGCACCGGCTTGGTCGCGCCGAGCGGGAAGTACTCGCGCGACTGCAGCAGCTGCAGGAGCTTCGACTGCGCATTCAGCGGGAGATCGGCGATCTCGTCGAGGAACAGCGTGCCGCCTTCCGCAGCTTCGACCTTTCCCGGGATGCGACGGAGCGCGGTCGAGTGTGCGCCCGGCATCGCGCCGAACAGCTCGCTCTCGACGAGCGACTCCGGCAAGGTCGCGCAGTTCAGCTCGATGAACGGCCCGTCGCGGCGAGGGCTGTTGTCGTGGACGATGCGCGCGAGCTGCGTCTTTCCGGTGCCGGATGGACCGGTCAGGAGCACCGTCACCTTGCGGGGCGCCGCCGCTGCGATGTCCCGGAGGACGCGGGCGATGGCCTCGCTCCGGCCGACGAAGTCTCCGAGCGATAGGGCCTCGCGATAGGGCCGCGTCGGATCATCGACGGCGCGAACGCGCGTCTTGAGCAGGAGGCGGTCGGCGAGCGGCGCGAGGTGGCGCGCGAAGAGCTCGGCGCGCAGTCGATCGTCCTCCGTGAAGGGGCCGAGCTCGCCGCGATCCTGCAGGTACAGGACGCCGAATGATGGATCATCCCCGATGGGCGCGCAGAGCACCGCCTCGATCCGGTTCGACTTGACGCTCTCGCGGCTCGAGAAGCGCGGGTCGTCGAGCGCCGACGCCGTCACTGCCGTGCGCCCGCTCGCGAGCGCCTCGGCGATGACGCCGCTCGAGATCTGCGCGCGCGTCGCCTCGATGTCCGACTGCGAGAAGCCGACGGCGATCCACCACGGCTCGTGCCCATCGCCGAGCGCTTCGTCGCGGAGCTCGATGTATCCGCGGCGAGCCTCGCTCGCCTGGAGGATGAGCGAGAGCGCTTCGGACAAGAAGGCGTCGACGCGCTCGCTGTCACCGAGATCGAGCAGCTTGCGATAGAGGTCGCGTTCAGCGGTCAGGGACGCGACGTCCATCGAACCCTCTTTTGTGGCACGTCTCCGAGGGTACGCGTCACGGGCGCGGCGTAAAGCCGGTGCGGTGCGAAGTCCCGAGTGTCCAATCCAGTGGACACCCTGGTCCACTCCAGAGGACGGTTCTCGCGGCGGGTCGGAGGTCATACGGCGGCGGGCAGCCCGCTGCTCGACCGCCGGTCGACATGGAAGAGGGGCAGGTGGATGCCCCCTCCGTACAGCGCCGGGACCTGATCGCCCCCGGTGCTCGTCCGTACGGCCTCCGCGACCGATGCGTGCAGCATCGACATCGTCACGGTCTGGTCGTCGAACTCGGCATTCTTCACCGTCTCGATCAGGTGGTAGGTGAAGATGCCATGGCCGTACGCGGGGTCCTCCCGCGCGACCTCTTTCTCGCCGCAGGCCGTCATCAGCGCGAAATGGCCGCCGACGGCGACCCGCCGGAGCGAGATTCGATCGAGGCTGCGGGTTCGAGGACCGCTCCAGAGCCCAGGGCCTTCGAACGTTCGGCCGCCCGGCAGCCCGTTGAACGACGCGTCGAGGATGATCGTCACGAGGCGCGCTGGGAGGCGACGCGCCCAGGCGCTGAGCTCCGAGATCATGTTGATCGACGTCGCGTGCAGGCGCGCGTGAACGGTGTCGTGCGCGATGAGATGGATGGACGGCTCCGAGTTGTAGACCTCGATCTCCGGGCTTCCGTGAGCCGCAAAGTAGAGGATGACGCTGTCGCCGGGCCGTATCGATCGAGGCAGCTCGTCGGTGATGACGCGTGCGATCTTCGCCTTCGTCGCCCGATCGTCGACGAGGAGCGTGATCTGCCGTTCGCGGTCGGCGCGCTGCTCCAGGACCGCCGCAAAACCCTCGGCATCCGCTCGCGCGAATTCCAGCGGTTTGATCTTGGGATCTGCGTAGGCGCCGACCCCCACGATCACAGCGTGAAGCATCCCCCCCAATTCGAAGCACTGATTGTGCCTGACCTAGGCTCTCGCGATTTTCCGTCCGATCCGAGGGATCGCGGGCGGCGAATTGTCCACGATCTTGGACGCATACCGATCGGGATGCTGACGCGCCGCTTCGAGCGCGGGATGGACGACTCGGGCGCGGCGCGTCGATCCCTTCGAACAGGCGAAGGCCTTCTCCGCGGGCGAGCCCGTTTCGACAGGCTCGCGATCATTTTCTCGCGGATGAGCTCACGAAGTCTCGAATCACGGAGCCAGAAGGCACGCTTCCGTGCGGCCTGCTAGGCTGGCCGCTCCCACTCCATGGCAAGGCTCGACTGGGACCGTCTCCGCCGCATCCGGCCGCTCGACGGCGCCGACGTCCGCGTCGACGCCGACGGCGCGCACGTGTGGGAACAGCTCCGCGAGGACAGCTCGGTCCCGCTCGGGAGCCGGCGGCTTCGTCGAGGAGTCATCGTCCGCCGTCGCAAGGAGCGCGCGGCATCACGCGAGGACGCGCCCGTCTCTCGGCGCAGCGGCTGAAGCTCAGCGCGTGCGCGCTGGGTTTCGCGCGAAGCGCGCTCCGAGCTCGTCGAGCGCGCGAGCGGCTTCGGGCGTGGCCGACGTCTTCGCGGCAGCGATGAGCGCCAGCGTCTCGGGCGCGTCGACGACCATCAGCGCGTTCGAGGTGGCCGTGCGCGCTTCGCCCGTGTGCCGGACGTAAGCATCGACGAGCGCCCGGGCGGCGGTCTCGCGGATCCGAGCTTCCTCGTGTCGATCGGCCAGCGCAGGCCACACCCATGCATTCCCTGCGCGCCCGAGCGCTCGAGCTGCAACGCGGGCGGTCTGTTCGTCGTTCGTCGTCCGGAGTCGCTCGGCGAGCGCTTCCGTGACGCGCAGGCGGCGGCATTCACCCATCCCGGCGAGGAGCGCTCGCGTGCGCTCGTCGGACGTCGTCCGTGCGAGCGCCGCCAAGATCGCGTCCGCCGCCGTGTCCGTCCCGATGCGCGCGACCGCCTCCGTCGCCGTACGCGTCGTCTCGACGTCCGTGCTCGTATCCTCCATGACC
The DNA here is from genome assembly GCA_023402175.1 of Pseudomonadota bacterium. Classification (GTDB taxonomy): domain Bacteria; phylum Myxococcota_A; class Polyangia; order Polyangiales; family Polyangiaceae; genus Labilithrix. The sequence goes on from JAEXCN010000306.1 coordinate 8,141, forward strand.
GCGAAGAGCACCTTGAGCGCGCGCGGATCGCGGAGGAGCCCGACCGCCTCCATGAGGTCGCGCCGGATCGCCGTCATCTCTTCGGCTGGCAGGCCGAGCGGAGGCTGGAGCGCGAGCATCTCGAGCGCCGGCATCAGCGCGCCCGGACCGAGCTTCGCGACGTGGAACGCGAGCGGCGCCTTGCGCGCGCGCGCCCGAGCGTTCATCTCCGGAGCGCGTGCGACGATCTTGCCGAGCTCGGCGAAAGGTCGCTCGTCGACCGCGCGCGCCTTCGCGACCTCGCGCCGGAGCGCGTCGAGGTCCTGCGGCGGAAGACGAACGAGCGCGACGCTCGCGCGGTTCGGCGCCGCGTGCGCTCGTCCAGGTTGCGCGACACCGGCTGCGAGCGCACACGCGAGCAGCCCACAGGCGAGCAGCCTGCGCGAGACAGACGTTCCGGAGGGGCGTGAAGGTCTCGTTCTCATCGTGCGCTCTCCCACCATCGAGCGTCGGGGATCTTCCGCGTCGTGTTCGTCCCGCAATGCACCTCGCCGAAGACGCGGTGGTACGCGTCCCAGTCCTCGACCCAGTCCACGGTGATCCCGATCTTCGAGAGCGTGCTCTCGAACGCGACCTTGAAGATGTCGCTCCCGCCGATCACCGGCCCATGCGGCTCGGGCGCAGCGAAGTGTGTCTCCGAGAGATAGAGCCCGTTGACGAGCCCCGGCTGGTACGCGATCGATTTGCCGGCCTGGAACGTATGGAGGAAAGGCACGCGGAGGATCTCGTCCTGTCGGAGGCCGGTCTCGCGCGTGAGCACCTCGAGCTGCGCGTCGATCTCGACGGCGGCTTCGGCGCTCGCCTCCATCACGTCGGGATCGGCGAGGACCTGGTCGATCGTGACCTGCGCCGGCCTCGTGCCCGCTTCCAGGTCGAGCCACGTCATGTCGACGAACATCGGCACGTCCCCGGCGCCCGCCCGAGACGCGTCCGCCAGCATCTTCTTGGCGAGTCGCGGATCGCCCGCGAGCAGCGCCCAGCCGCGCGGGGTCGGAGCCTTGACGAACGAGAGCGTCTCGTCGACGTGGCCGACGTAGAGCCACGAGGTGTCGATCTCGACGGGCGGCTGCTGTAGCTGCGCATCGATCATTCGCGTGAAGGACTTGTCTGGATAGAAGTGCTTCGTCGATCCCCGGAGGATGCGCCCGAACGGGAACGACGTGCCGTCCTTCTCGTAAGGCGGGATCGTCTCCCAGTTGCCGAACGAGTTCAGCGAATCCATCTCCGAATCGTGATCGAGGTCGAACTGCTGCACGCCCGCGACGTCCTGGCCGCGGAGCTGGAACACGACCTGTCCGGCGTCGCGTAGCGGTCTGCCTTTTCTCGATGGATTGCTGACGTTCGCCGACCGGTAGTTGACCCGCATCACGTGCTGCGTGCCCCCAGGTCCTGGCATCGACATGAAGGCAGGCTCGAAGTAGTCCTGCGTCCACTGATCGGTGACGTCCAGAGAGTGCGGCATCGGCAGGCCAGCGGCCGCGCACGCCTTCTCGACGTCCGCGTGCATCTTCCGGTGGCGGAGCGTCGGCAGATCGGGGATCCAAACCGTCTCGGCCGGCAGGAGATGGTGAAACGTGAGGACCGGCGCGACGCGCATGCGGACGACGTCCGTTGCGACGCCGGCGCTCGGGGAGCTGACCGTGAGGCGCACGTCGACGTAGCCGTCCCAGGTGCTCGTGTCGCGGACGATGTCCTTCGCCTCGATGGCGAGCTCGAGGCCGGCGGTCAGCTCCTCACGCGAGAACACCGTGTCCGGTGTGACGATGCGGAAGTCCGTCGATCCCGGCCCCGTCTTCTGGAAGAGCCGGACGAGATCCTGCGCGCCATCCGTCACGACGTCGATGCGACCGGTCGCGTCTGCAGGCTGCGGCGAGGGACGCGTCTTCAGTCGGGCGAGATCGCGTGCGTCCTCCTCGCCGTTGACGATGTCGTCCTCGGCGTCGTTGCAGCGTGCGATCGTCAGATCGTCCGCATTGCTCGCGGTGCAGCGGTGACCGTCGTCGTCGATGTTGGCGAGGAGCACGGGACCGCGGGAGCGATCCCAGCGCAGGTCGTTTTCGTCCGAGTCGTCATCGAACCGCACCTCGCCGTCGCGGTTCGCGTCTCCACGGAGATCGGCGACCGAACGCGCAATGGCCGCATGCTCGTCGGAGCTGCATGCGACGACTCCGATCAGGAGGAGCGTCGATGTCCGCACGCGCGTCATGTCGTGTAAGAACAGCAACTTCCAAGCCTCGCTGGGTGCCGTCGGACATGAATGCCGGCGCCTCCTCCGTCGGGACGTGCGCGCTCGTGGCGAGGCGTAAGACGACGTGCAGGTATCGTCAGCACGCGCGATCGTGAACGACAGTCGAGCGCGTCTCCACGTGACTCACTCGACGAGGACGAGGATCGCCTGGCACATCTCGTCTGCGCTCGTCGCGCCGAGGCGTATCTCGGCAGGCGTAGAGCGACGTTGCTCGTTCATCGCGCGGAGGATGTACCGATTGTCCGGCGTGTTGTCGTACGTGCACGTGATGCGGACTTTGTCGCCCGCGCGGATGGGTGGGGCGCGATCGATCGGAGCGTCGTAGGAATACGTTCGCTGCCACGCGAAGTCGTACTTCGTCGCAAGGAGGCATTCGTTCGCGGGCTCGTCGTCGCGCGTATTTCTGCGCTGCACTTCGATTTTCATGCCGACGCCGGCCCAGTGCATGTGCGCGCCGACCGCCGTGAGGCGGGCATTCGCGACGCTGACCGGCATGATGACCTCCATGGCCTCGACATGGTCCTTCGCATTCGAAGGAATGAGGAACTCCGGGCCGCTCGGCGGGTCGTCGGGTCCAGGGAGGAGCTTCGTGACCCGGTCCTTGCCGCTCTCGGCGTTGCCGATGAGGACGAACTGGGCGACGTGCTCTGGCTTCTGAGGGAGCGCTTTCACCTCGACGTTCATGCGGCCCGTCGTCGGCTGCGCAAGCGGGTGATAGTGCACCTGGACGACGAGGTGCGCGCCCTTCGGAATCCGCACCGCGGCGTTTTCGCCGTAAGACGTCGGCGCGCCGCCGGGCGACCACGCGAGGAGCAGCGTCGGTGTCGACACCTCCGGCCCTCCGAAGCACGAATAGCTCTTCTCGCTGCCCGCCCTCTTCACCCCTTCGTGATCGGGATCGAGATAGACGAGCGCGTGATGGACGACCTTAGGATCCGCCGGGACGACGATGCTCTCGGCGATCCACGCCTCGTCCGCGAACCCGGGATCGACCGGGAAGCAGCGGATCTCGTCCTCGGCACCGCCGCCGACGACGTGGTCGGCGGCGACGTCGATCGTGCCGGTCTTTTCAGGCAGCCCGGTTGGCGGGAACGTCGTCTTCGGCGGGTTGTGCCTGGACACATCGCCGCGCGGCATTCCGCGATCGACCCAGCGCCCGAACATGTCGATCTGCTCCTGCGTCAGACTGAGGTCGTCCTTGAATGGGCGTAGGACGTCGCAGTCCGGCTGATCGAACGCGCCCCAGGGCGGCATCTCGCGGCGCGCCACCTTGTCCTTCGCGGCCGGCCCGATCTGCTGGAGCTGCTCGTACGTGACGAGCGAGAAGGGCGCGATGCCTCCTTCGCGATGGCACGTCTGGCACTTCTCCTGGACGAGCGGCTCGATCGCCCCGGCGAAGGTCTCGTCGCGCGCGGTCGAGCTTCCGTCTCGCGAGTGCGACGACGAGCAGGCCGCGACTCCCGCCACGATCGAAGAGAGTGCGATCGCGGCCTTGCGGATGGTGCATCGCCCAGCCATGGCCTCTTCTGAGTAAGGCGAGGCACGGCTCGATCAATGCGCGCGTCGTCGTCGTCGCGTCCGGCCGTACCGCAGGCAGGTTCGTCCGCGGTACGGGGACGCGCTCCTCGTCAGCCGGCGTCGGGCATGGGCTTGTCCATGCAGCCCGCCTTGTCCTCGCATTCGAGGAACGCCTTGCACGCGGCGTTCGCGTTGCAGCCCTCGTCCGCTTTCGGGCCGCACTCGTTCACGACGGGATCCGAGTCGAGGCAGGTGATGCACGCGTCCGAGGGCATTGCCTGCGGATCGGTGCAGAACGAGCCGCACGCGGTTTTGCACTTCGCGGTGCACGCGCACTGGATGTACGTCTCGTCGGCCTGCGCGAAGATGTCGTCGAGCTGCTGATTGTACCCGCAGCAGGTCGCGCACGACTGCGCGGTGGTCTCGTTCGAGCAGTCCTTCGTCGTCTCGCCGTTGTTCGAGGCGCCGGAGTCCGGCTCGCCTTCGTCGTCCGACGATGCACCCTTCGACGACGAGCTCTTGCCAGAGTCCTTCTTGGTGGACGCGCCGTTCGATGGCTCTGCGGTCGAGACGGTGCAGGCCGCGGCGGCAGCGAAGAGTCCGGCGGCGATGGTGAGCGTGAGGATGCGAGAGGCGATGCGTCGGTGCATGAGGACCACTGCTGCACCGCACGGACCAGCGTACGCAGACGGACGGATCACCCCGCGCGGACGAGCGAGCGTCGGGGGGGGCCGCGCGCGCGATCGGCCGCGATCACGCTCGGCTCGCAGCCTCGCCTTCGCCGTGGCCGGTCGACCGCTGGCCCACCCCCGATGGAACCGATCATGGATCGTCGCAAGGCTCGCCCGAGTATGGAGCGGGCGATCCGGGCGGGGCGCGGCCGGTCGTGGCCCGAGGAGCGTTCGCGGCTCTGCCTACATTGGCGCCATCCGGAATTTGCCGCAAATCGTGGTTGCTCGGCCGGCAACGAACTTTTCGGCTGTCACGGCACCTCATTTGCTCAATCTGCGCAACGGAGCCTTCGTGACGGAAGGATGGAGCGGGCCGACGTATGGAATCGCAAGGAACGCTACGCGACGGAGAACGCTACGAGCTGCTCGGCGAGCTGGCGAGCGGCGGGATGGCGACCGTGTATCTTGCACGTATGCGGCGGCCGCTGGGGTTCTCCCGGCTCGTTGCGATCAAGTGCATGCATCCACAGTTCGCGAAGGACCCGAGCTTCGTCTCCATGTTCCTGGACGAGGCGCGGCTCACGGCGCGACTCCGTCACCCGAACATCGTCCCGACGCTCGACATCGTCCACGACGACGGCCATCTGCTCCTCGTCATGGAGTACGTGGAGGGCGCGTCGCTCGCGCATCTCCTCCGCTCCGTGAAGAAGCAGGACGCTCGCATCCCGGTCCCGATCGCGTGCGCGATCGTCCACGACATGCTTCTCGGGTTGCACGAGGCTCACCACGCCACCGATGACGACAACGCGCCTCTCGCGATCGTCCATCGTGACGTCTCTCCGCAGAACGTCCTCGTCGGCGTCGACGGGCTCGCTCGCGTCCTCGACTTCGGCGTCGCGAAGGCGCGCCAGAACACGCACCGCTCGAACGACAACGAGATCAAGGGAAAGATCCCGTACATGCCGCCGGAGCAGCTCTTCGGCGAGGCCTTCGATCACAAGGTCGACGTCTATGCTGCCGGCGTGACGCTCTGGGAAGCGCTCGTCTGCGAGCGTCTCTTCGACGGCCCGAGTGAGACGGCGCTGGTCCGGAAGATCAGCGAGGAGCCGATCGCGAGGCCGAGCACGCGCGTGACCGACCTTGCGCCCGAGATCGACGCGATCGTCATGAAGGCGCTCTCGCGTGATGCGAACGATCGCTACGAGAGCGCGCTCGCGATGGCCGAGGCGATCGCCGCGGTGATCAAGCTGCCGACGCGCACCGAGGTCTCCGCCTGGGTCCGTCAGTTCGTCGCGCCGCGCGAGATCCCGTCCGCGCGGAGGCTCCCGGCGATCGCCGAGCCGGACGACGCGACGGCGACGATGCTCGCGCTCCTCGAGAAGGCGAGCATGCTGCGTCCGTCGGCGAAGCGCCCCGCGCCCACGGTTGCGCCGCGAGCCGCGCGAACGACGCGCCTCGCGATCGGCGTCGCCGCCTTCGCGATCGGCGTCGCCGGCATCGCCGTCGCGCGCGTCGCGAAGAGCGAATCCGCGCAGACGCACACGGGCGCGGTGACGACGACGGCCGCGACGAAAGCTGCGATCGCGACCGAGCCGGTGGAGCGTCCAGCCATGCAGGTACCGGTTATTGTCCCGACGATCGTCGAGGACTCGCCGGCACCTCCTGTCCAGCAGCCCGCGCGAACGGCCGCTCGTACCACGCGCCCCGCTGCACGCGCTGCTGCGCCCGCCGTCGTGAAGCCGGCATTGCATCCGACCCTTGCGGCGCCCGAGCCCGCTGCAGCCGCGGCCCCCGTGGCGGCACCCGATCCGAAGCCGAGCTGCAAGATCCCGTACACGATCGATTCCGACGGGCACAAACACTACAAGGTCGAATGCATCTGAAGGTCGCCGTCGTGAGCGCCGCGCTCGCGTGCGCGGCCCTCTTCTCGTCGCGCGCACGTGCGGAGAGCACGCCCACGAGCGCGCCGGACAAGGCCGCGTGCGTCGCCGCGCTCGACAAGGCGCAGGCCTCGCGCGCGGGACGAAAGCTCCTCGAGTCGCGCGCGAGCTACGTCACGTGCTCGCACGAGGCGTGTCCGGACATGATCCGCGACGACTGCTCGAAGGGGCTCCGTGAAGTCGACGAGGCGCTGCCCACGCTGGTGCTCTCCGCGAGTGTCGACGGCAAGGACGCGACGGATGCGAAGGTGATGCTCGATGGTGAGCGGCTCACAGGCGGGCTCGACGGACGCGCGCTACCGGTCGACCCCGGACCGCACGTCGCTCGCTTCGAGCGAGCGGGCAGCTCGCCCGTCGAGGTGAAGATCGTCGCGCGCGAGGGCGAGAAGAACCGCCTCGTCACCGGCACGTTCGTCCTGCCGCGCGCGGAGGCGAAGCAGGTGAAAGGCGAGGGCTCGTCGTTTCCCGTCGTCCCCGTCGCCTTCGCGGGAACGGGGGCGCTTGCGCTCGGCGGCGCGTTCCTGATGCACGTCAACATGACGGAGCGCGCAAACGAGCTCGGAAACGAGTGTGCTCCACGGTGTTCCCAATCGGACCGCGACGCGCTCAGCGATCGACTCGTCCTCAGGAACGTGTCTCTCGGCGTGGGGATCGGCGCGCTCGTCGTTGCCGCCGTTACGTATGTAGTCGCTTCGAAGAGGTAGGTTACGATGAACCGCCCAACCATGACGAAACCTGGAGAGATGGCCACCGTCCGCCGGACGCGGTTCTCGCGCCCGCCGGCTGCAGGATCCGCGTTCGTGATCACCGTCGTCGAGGGGCCCGATGCCGGGCTCGTCACGTCGCTCGACGCGACCGGTCCGACGCGGGCGCTGCTCGGTACGAGCCCCGTCTGCACCATTCGCCTGACGGACCGCGAAGTGTCGCGTCGTCACGCGGCGCTCACGGTCACGGACACCAAGCTCGTCGTCCTCGATCTCGGATCGACGAACGGCACGACGGTGAACGGCGTGCTCGTGAAGGAAGCCGCGCTCCAGGGCGGGGAGGCGATCCGCATCGGCTCGTCTGTGCTCTCGGTCAAGCGCGGCGAGGCGCGTGCGGCCGATCTCGGGCATGCGACCTCGTTCGGTCGCATCCTCGGTGAGTCGCCTGCGATGAAGCGCTTGTATCCTGCGCTCGCGCAGCTCGCGGGCAGCGATCGGCCCGTCCTCGTCGAGGGTGAGGCGGGCACCGGCAAGGAGCTCGTAGCCGAAGAGCTGCATCGCGCGAGCGGCCGTACCGACGGCCCGTTCATCACGCTCGAGTCGAGCACCATCCCCGTCGCCGAGCTGGCCCAGCGTCTCTTCGGTGCGGGAGGCCTCCTCGAGCAGGCGCGTGGCGGTGTCCTCTTCATCGACGAGATCGGAACCCTCCCGCGTGACGTCCAGGCCACGCTGCGTGAGACGATCGGCAAGGTGCGCGACGTCCGCGTCGTCGCCGCGACGCGGCGCGATCTCGATCGCGACGTCGCGCAGGGCCGCTTCGACGACGATCTCTTCTTCCTCCTCGCAGCCGGCCGGATCGAGCTGCCGCCGCTCCGCGATCGCGATGGCGACGTCCCGCTCCTCGCGCGTCACTTCTGGCAGGAGCTCGCTCCCTCGACAAATGTAGCCGGAGACCTGCCCGAGGACTTCCTCCCGCGCTTCGAGCACTACCCGTGGCCGGGCAACGTGCGCGAGCTCCGGAGCGCCGTCCTCGCTCGCATGACGATGGGCGAGCTCGGTCCGACGTATCGCTCGGACGAGGCCAAGCAGCAGGGCCTCGACTTCCTCAGCGCCGTCATCGAGGAGGACCTCCCGTTCCCGACCGCACGCGAGCGCGTCGTCTCCGAGTTCGAGCGTCGCTACGTCGAGCGCGTGCTCGCGCGCCACAACGGGAACGTCACCCAGGCCGCGCGCGCGAGCGGCGTCGCCCACCGGTACTTCCAGCTCGTGAAGGCGCGCTTGAAGTGATGTCCCCGACGCGTGTCCTCCGTGCAGCTCTGCTCGGGATGACCGCGTCGGTCGCGGCCTGTGCGCCTTCGACCTTCGACAACCTGACCGGCGGCGCGGAAGAGAAGTCGGCGTCGCCCGTCGATGCGATCGAGCCGCACTCCGGCGAGATCCGCATCGATCCGACGCTTGCAGCGCCGCGTCATCTCTCGCCGCCTTCGGTGACGTGGGTCAATTCGTTCCGCCCTCGCTTCCGCTGGGCTCCGGCCGAGGGCTCGATCGGCGCGATCGTCGAGCTCTCGCGGACACGCGATTTCAAAGGGCAGGTCCGCAAGTACGTCGGCACGGGGAGCGAGCTCGACGTGCCGGAGGATCTCGAGCCGGGCTTCTGGTTCTGGCGTCTGCGCGGGCGGAGCGACGGCGCTGAAGGAGCGATCGACGACAAGGCGATCGTGTGGGAAGTCCTCGTGCGCGGTCCCTCGGCGCCGGGCAAGGAGTCGATCGCGCCGACGGGGAGCGTGGTCGATCAGAACGGCGACGGCATCCCCGATCTCGCGATGACCTACGAGGCCATCGGGGAGAAACCAAGCGACCCGGACATCCCCGGAGGCGTCACGTTCCTCGGACACTCGGACGGAACATTCACGCTCGATCTCCAGAGCGGCGCCGGCTTCATCACCGACACCGCGGACATCCCGGTTGCAGGCGGCATCGACATCGACGGCGACGGCTACACGGACCTGGCGACCGCGGAGCTCCTGCCGATCGATCTGGGCTCGAGCGAGCTGGTCGGTCAGGTCTTCATCTGGCACGGTGGGCGCGACGGGCTCGACATCGAGAAGGACGAGCGGCAGGGGTACGTCGCTGCACCGCCGTTCACCGGAGCGCTCCCTGCCTTGCAGCTCGCCGGCGATCTGAACGGCGACGGCTACGGCGACGTGTCCGTGCTGCTCCCCGACCTCGGCTTCACGAGCTTCGGGAGCAAGCTCGGTCCCGCGTCGATGATGGTCTTCGCGACCGACGAAGACCCGAAGGTCTCCGGCCGTGTGCTGGCTGGCAACTGCGACGTCGATGGGGACGGCCTGTCGGACGTCGTCCTCGCGTCCACGATCGCGAGCTCGCCGATCCGCTATACGCGCGGGGCGCCCGATCGCTTCGATCCGCTCGCGACGGTGACGCTCGGCCCGATCGGCACTCCATCGCGCGCGACCGCGCTCACGTCGGGCGACTTCGACGGGAGCGGCTCGGTCACGATCGCGTTCTCCACCGTGATCGACGACGCGCCGAACGTCTGCTTCTACACGATGGGCAAGGGCCCGGTGAGCACGTGCTGGAAGGGCGCCGGCGATGCCAATGCCGTCGCACGCAGCCTCGCTGCCGGCGACATCGACGGCGACGGCAAGGACGAGATCGTCATCGGAACGGACTCCGGGGTGAGCATCCTGAAGCGTCAGGACGAAGGGTTCGTCGCGACTCCCATCCCGGGGACGTTCGCGAGCCGCGTCACCGTCGTCCATCCCGGCCGTGGAGGTCCCGGTTGGGAAAAGGCCATGTGGGCCGTTCTCGGCGCGGACGGCAAATCGTTCAACGTCTTCAGGGGGACCGAGCTGCAGCAGAAGATCGACATCGTCGGCCATGCGTTCCTGAAGAAGGTTGGCCCCGCGATTCGATAGACCGCTGCGAAGCGGTCGGCGTTCGAAGCGCCTGACGCCGGCGGCGCGACCTCGTACGCTCGATGAGCCGGCTCGTATGCGCGTCCTTCGTCCGAGTCTTCTGTCGATCGGTCTCGCGTTCGTCGCGTGCGGAGCACCTTCGAGCTTCGACGGCCTTACCGGCGGCCCTCCGATCGACGCCGGTGTCGAGCCTGAGGTCGCGACACCACCGGTCCTCGTGCCCGACGACTCGCTGCCGGCTCCGCGCCCGCTCGCGCCGATCTCCGTCTCGTGGGTGAGCTCCTCGCGACCACGGCTCCGCTGGGAGCTCGCGCAGGGAACGACCGGCGCACGCGTCGAGCTGTGTCGCACGCGCGCCTGCGACGCGGAGAAGAAGACGTTCGAAGCGGCCGGACCCGAGCTCACTGTTCCGGAGGACCTCGCTCCGGGGATCTGGTTCTGGCGGCTGTACGGCAAGACCGCCTTCGCGTTCGGCACGAAGCCGAGCGCGACGTGGGAGATGCTCGTGCGCGGCGGTCCGGTGGCGGACAAGACCAACGTCGCAAACGGCTCGATCCTCGACATCGACGGCGACGGCCGCGCGGACCTGCTCGTCACGCTCGAATACGTCGTCGGAGCCGAGACGTTCCTCGACGTCGTCCCGTTGCTCGCGAAGAACGAAGACGGGGCGGCCTTCGCGACCGAGGACGAACAAGGGTTCCCACCACGTTCGGTCCAGCTCCGCACGAACGAGACGAGCCTTGCGGGCGGGATCGACACCGACGGTGACGGGTTCGCTGACTTCCTGTTCGTGGACAAAGCTACTGCCACCACGCGTGGCGTCTACGTCGTGCCGGGCTCGGCAATGGGTGCTGCCGCAGATCGGAGCTCGGTCGTTCCGACGCCGACGATCGAAGAGCTCCCGGTCATCGAGGAGGGTGGGGACATCGACGGGGACGGCTTCGGCGACATGCTCGTGTCCACGCGCGGCGAGACGCTCGGCTTCTTCGGGACGGGACGCGGCTTCGGTCCGTTCCAGTACATGATCCAGGTCTTCGGCAGCGCCGACGGCGGCGCGCCGCCGTTCTCGGCCCCCATTCCTGCTGGAGGAGCGGTCGATCGCAACGGTGACGGCTTCTCCGACGTGGCGGTCGCCATGCCTTTCGGTGCGCCTCTCTTCTTCGTGCTCGGCGGAGCAGGTCGCGAGCTCGGCGGCTACGACCCGACCGTCGAAGCGCAGCCCGTGCGAGGGCCCGCGGAGCGGTTCGCGTCCGGTGACTTCGACGGCGACGGTCTCGTCGACACGGCGTTCTCGACGACGCAGGACGGCAAGCCGGCCGTCTGCGTCCTCCGCGCGACCGAGCCACAAGCCGCGAAGCTCTCGTGCTTCGCTCCGGCAGCAGCGCCTCCGGGATTCTCCACGAGCATCATCGCGTGCGATCTCGAGGGGGACGGACGGGACGAGATTCTCGTCGGCTCGACATCGAGCGGCGTCGACGTCCTTCGATTGACCGACAGCACTCTTACGGCCGAGCACCTCTCGACGGAGTGGGGCGCACGGATCACGACGGTCTATCCGGGCCGGCCGGGCCCCGCCGTATGGGCAGCAACGCGATCCGATGGCAGCAGCGTCGCCGTCTTCAAGGGCGCGACGCGCGCGACGACGATCGCTCCGTTCGCGCAGGCAGCTCGGTTCGGCGCCTGGATCCGGTGACGGCGGACCTCGAGCCGCACCGCGCTGGCGCCTGAATCGAGCAATTCTGCATGAGGTAGTCCTTGAATGTGGCACTCGGCGCCGTACGATGCGCCGCGGATGTTCGAGGATCTCGAGGAAGAGTCGCCCGACGTGACGCCGGACTCCCCGGATCGCGCGATCGCGTGGGCCATCTGGTCTCGGGGTGACGTCGGCAGCCTGACGACCGAGGAAGCGTGGGCGATCCTCCACGAGCGTTACCCGGACGATCCGCGGTTCCTCCTCCTCAACGCGTACGCCGAGATCTCCGAGGCACGGAAGCAGGCCGATGGACCGAAGGCAGTGGCGAGCGTGCTGTCGCCGAGGTACTTCCTCACGAAGGTCGACCGCGTGCTCGTCGGCGCCGCCGACGACCTTCATCCACACGTCCGCGATGTGATCACGTTCGGCGGAGCATTGCTCGCGACTGCGAAAGGCGACGACGCGAAGGCCGTCGCCGATCTCCGCGCGAAGCTCGGCGTGGAAGAAGGGGAGCCGAAGCGCGACGAGCGTGACCGTGCGGGCCTCCGCCTGCGCCGCTTCGAGCGCGAGGTCGTGAAAGAGCTCCACGACAGGACGCAGGACGGGAAACCTCTCGGCGTCCGCTCGGTCACGACGGCGCCGGCTGCGCCCCAGAACGACTGGGCCGCGGCCGTGGCCGACAAGAACAAGGCTCGTCGCAAGTACGCCGCCTCGGAGCGGTTCGCGTGCGGCGACCTCGTCGAGCACCCGAAATTCGGCGTCGGCGTCGTGACCGGGACCGAGCCGGGCAAAGCCGTCATCCTCTTCGAGAGCGGCGTCCGCAAGCTCGTCGCTGGCGCGTGACCGTCGTCACGCGCCAGTGAGAGTCGTGACCGTCGTCTCGCGGTCCGAGATCAGAGCGTTTCGACGTACGCGACGATGTCCGCGATCTGTTCCTTCGTGAGGTCCGCGGTGTCGCCGTGCTTCGTGCCGCCGCATGCCGGATCGAAGCGATCGAAGAGCGTCTTAGCGCAGCCCGTGTGGATGAAAGGCGCGCGCCACCCGATGCCGATGAGCGACGGCACCTGGAAGACGCCGTTCGTGCCGACGTCGACCGAGTTGTTGTTCGTGAGCATCGGGCCCGAGTGACAGCTGCTGCAGCGCTGGTTGAACAGCTCCTTGCCGCGTGCCGGGACCTCGTGCTCTTGCCGAAGCTTCGGAGGCGCCGGCAGGCTGAACAGGTAGTGCCCGAGCGTCCCGACGTGCACATCGTCGAGCTTCGGCCCGCTCATTCGCTCGACGAAGACGTGATCCACGAGCGATTGGAGATTCGCCATGTCGCCGGACCAGTGGAACGGCTCCGTCCCCGGCGTGGTTCCGAGCAATGACGGCGTGCGCCGCGGGCCCATGCCGACGAACTCCCAGGTCCTGGCGTCGTCCATGCCTTCGGCGTGGCACGACGCGCACGCGAT
>JAEXCN010000322.1 GCA_023402175.1 Pseudomonadota bacterium
GTCTCGCTCCGTGCCGCGCCCTGACTCGCTCAGAAATGGGGAACTGATTGACAGGGGCCCGTGCTCCCTGTTGGATTCTCTGGTCGTGGGACTGCGCATCGAAGTTGCCGGCGAGACGAACGTCGGCATGAAGCGGACGCACAATGAGGACAACTTCTCGATCATCGAGGAAAGTGGCCTCTACATCGTCGCTGACGGCATGGGCGGCCACGCTTCCGGTGAAGTCGCGAGCAAAATGGCGGTGGACTCCCTGAAGGAGTTCTTCTCCGCGACTGCCCAGGACCCCGAGCGGACCTGGCCGTACAAGATGGACCGGTCGAAGGGGTACGAGGAGAACCGGCTCATCACCGGGATCAAGCTCGCGAACCTCCGCATCTACGAGACCGCCCAGCGCGACGCGGGCAAGCGCGGCATGGGCACGACGATCGTCGTGCTCTTCGCGGTCGAGGACGGCGTCTACGTCGCCCACGTCGGCGACTCGCGCGGCTATCGCTTCCGCGACGGCAAGATCGAGCAGCTCACCGAGGACCACTCGCTGCTCAACGACTACATCAAGATGAAGCGGCTCACGGCCGAGGAGATCGCGAACTTCCCGCACAAGAACGTCATCGTTCGCGCGCTCGGGATGAAGGACACGGTCAAGGTCGATACGCGCTTCGAGTCGCCGCGTGCGAACGACGTCTACCTGCTCTGCTCGGACGGGCTCTCGGGTCCGGTCGAAGATCCGGAGATGCTCGAGATCATCACGCGGCACCAGGACCTCAAGGTCGCCGCGTCGAAGATGATCGAACGCGCGAACGAGAACGGCGGACCCGACAACATCACTGTGATCCTCGCGCGCTGGGTCGAAGACCGACCCGGCTGAGCAGCGTCGCCCCCGCGTGAGCGGCCCTCCGGCGCCGTGTGAGCGCGGCCCTCGGAAGCTCGAACCAGAAGACGCTCCCCCCGCCGTCGTTCGGGAAGAATCCGACCCGTCCGCCATGCGCCTCCGCGAGGCGGCGTACCGTCGCGAGCCCGAGGCCGATGCCAGGCACCGACGAGGCGGCGCCGCGGGTGTACGGATCGAAGAGACGCTCGCTCTGCGGCGCAGGGATCCCCGGGCCCGTGTCGCGCACCTCGATGCGGACGCTGTCGCCGGCCTCGCGCGCGTGCACGTGCACGCGCCGGACCGGCGACGAGCCCATGTACTTGATCGCGTTGCCGACGAGGTTCGACACCATGCTCACGAGCACTCCAGGAGTGCACGCGACCGGTGCGGTCGTCGCCGCTTCGATCGTGAGCTCGATCGCGTTCTCCTCAGCGGAAGGACGAAGCGCCTCGACCACGTCTGCCAGCACGTCGTGCACGTCGGCCTGAGCGGTCTCCGGAGGAGGAGCACCGGACCGGGCGAAGACGAGCAGGCCGTCGACGAGCTGGGAGACACGCTGCAGCGTCCTGCTCGCCCGATCGAGCACGCCGGTCTCGACGGCCCTCGCAGGATCGCGCTTCGTGATCTCGACGGCGAGCCCGAGAGCTGCGAGGGGGCTCCGGATGTCGTGCGCCACGCGTCCGGCGAAGTGCTCCATCTCGGTCACGCGCGCCTCCATGAGGAGCGTGAATCGGTGGAGGACACGGACCATGAGCGTCGCAGCGAGCGCCGCGAGGACCGCGCTGAGGATCATCAGGACCGCGCCGAGCGATCGTGTGTGCAGGCGGAGGTCGGAGATTTCCTGTCCGAGCCGGGTCGACTCGCGAGCGTTTAGGTTCACCTCTTCGACCATGAAACCGTCGACCTGTTCGATCGCCGGCAACGTGTTCGACGTGAGCTCGTCCTGACCGGCGCTGCGCTCTCCCCGCCGCATGTCCTGCACGACCGTGTCGATGGACGCGTTCATCTTCTTCGTGGCCGCGTCGACCTTCTGCTGGACAGCGCGTTCCCCCTCGTAGCGCGGAATGTTGAGGCACACGCCCCAGTGCTTCGCGAGCTCGTTCCGCGCGTCTTCGACGGCCCGCGTCGAAGCTTGCGTTGCAGCGGGCGTCGCGGCGTCGCTCGCGAGACGGCTGAGGGTGAGCTCGAGCTGGCGGAGCTCGGTCCGCGCGGTGGATATGCAAGAGATCGACGGGAGCGCGAACTTCGTGATGCTGTCCGCGGCAGCGGCAATTCCGCGCGCTCGGTGCTCGGTCACGATCGTGGACGCGATGAAGCTCGCGATCGTCAGCGCGAACGAAGCGATGAGCAGCCAGACGATCCGAGTCGGCTTTCGCCCGGCACGTCTTGCGCGCGGCCCGACCATCAGAAAGCCTCCGGTCGATATCGAGGTGGTATGCGCTCCGCGTGCGCGAGCTCGATCAGCGTGAGGAGCGCGGCCGCGTCGTACGGCTTCGCGATGAAATACTTCGTCCCAACCCTCTCGGCGAGCTCTTCGAGATCGAGCGCTCCAGAGCAGAGGACGATCGGAACGTCCTCGAGCCCACGATCCTGGAAGAACATCTGCAAGGCCATCTCCGGTCCAGTCAGCATCGGCATCTCCACATCGAGGACGACCACGTCGGGGGTTCGAGCATGGAGGAGCGCCATCCCTTTGGTGCCGTCGTTTGCGACGCGCGTCGTGTGCCCGGCCAGTTGGAGGAGCTCTCCGAGGAGCTCCGCCGTGTCCAGGTCATCGTCCACGATGAGCACGTCCGCCATGTGCGATTCACCTGCACGCGGCCCGCGTCGGCGGCCGTCTCGGGAGCTCGCACGAGTCGTACCGACAGCGTGTATCGCCCCGTGCCGATCTGTGGCGCGGCGATGCTCGCCAAAGCGACGATTTCGCGCGTGCGTTAGCGCAGGCTGAACCCAGTCGGCCCGAGCGCGAGGTACACGGCCACGATCGTGACGAGCATCACCGCTGCGATCAGCGCATAGTTCAGGCGCGATTGGCTCGTGCTCCAACCGTCGCCGTAGAACTTCCCTTTCGACCGCGTCCGGAGCTTTCGCTGGACGGAGGCGAGCAGCGCGGCATCCTTCTCCGGTGCGGGGAGCTCGTCTTCGGTCTTCGCGAGCGAGCGCTTCAATAGAGCACTCAGGGCGGGCGCGGCGTCGAGCTGAGCCAGCTCCGCCGCGGACAGCTCTTCGTCCTTCGGCGCGTCCTGCTTGTTGCTCGACTCGGTCATCCGATCTTCTCGCCGAGCTGTCGCTCGACGATCTCCTTGAGCTGCGCTCGTGCGCGGAAGATCCTGCTCTTGACTGTACCAGCCGCGAGGCCGGTGATCTGCTCGATCTCCTCGTAGGACAGCTCCTCGACGTCGCGGAGGATGAGGCACTCGCGGAACGTCGGATCGATCTTCAGGATCGCATCCTGGACGATCTTCTCGACCTGCTTGCCTCCGAGCGCTTCGTCGGGGCGCTCGATCGCCGCGACGTTCGCGCGGCGTGCCTCGCCGAGCGGTACCCGCTCCGCCACGGCTTCGAGCTCGTCCTGCTCGCTCGAATGGCGAACGCGCAGGTACTTCGAGCGATTCTTGCAGAGGTTCACGGCGATTCGATAGATCCACGTCGACAGCTTCGAGTCGCCGCGGAACGTGCCGATCGCCTTGAACACCTGGACGAAGACCTCCTGCGTCAGGTCCTCCGCCTCCGCCCGGTTCCCGAGCATGCGGAGGACGAGCGCGGAGACGCGCCGGCCGTACGTCTGAACGAGCTCGTTGAACGCACGTTCGTCACGCGCGACGAGGCGCTCGATCAGCTTTGCTTCGAGCTCTTCGTTCGCGAACGCCACGTCCGGCCATGGTGAACTACTATCGGGGGAAAGTGCAAAGTCGCTCCACGTGGGCTCTGCGGGCGAGAACGCTCCGTCGGAATGGACCGCGTCCGCGCCCGTGCTCGGGGCACGTGCCCGCCGGTCCGCCATCATCGCTGCTTTTGCCGACAAGCCGGCTCGGAGAAAGTTTCCAGGTCCGGCGACAGAGCGCCTTCGACCGATCCAGGGCTGATTCTTCGCGCTTTTCGCCGAGGGCGGGCAGCGGGGTGCGACTCAGAACGAGGCGGTGAGTGAGACGACGCCCCCGCCGCGCCGCGGCGCGGTGCCGAGGGAGGCCCGGTTCGGCCCCGGGGCGCTCGTCCACAAGAGCCAACCGCCCACGGCGGCGAAGGTCGCTCCTCCGACGAACGCGATCGTCGCGGCCGTCGCTTGGTCGTGGACGGCCGGATCGCGCTCGTCACCGGTGATGGCGAGGACGCCGAACGTCGTCCCGACGATCGCTCCTGTCGCTCCGAGGCCGAGGCCGACGAGCCCGAGCAGTCGTCGAGACGAATCCACGGCAGGACCGGGTGACGATGGCGCCGGTGCTTCGTCGGCGAGGCGCGGGATGTAGACGAGCTGATCGCTCGGCGACGACGTCACTCGGAAGGCGACGGTCGTCCGTTGCTTGCCCGGAGCGGTCACCGCGAGGCGATGCTCTCCAGGATCGAGATAGAGCGGCAGGTACCAGCGCGTCTCGGGTACGGGCTCTCCGTCGATGTCGATCCCGTCGATCGCGCGGTCCGTCGGGAGCTGCAGGACGACGCGAGGCAGCTTGGGTTCGAGCGACCGAACGTGCTGCGTCGCGAACTCGTACCGATCGCGCTGGTTGTTCTGCGTGGCCCACGCGGCGGCGTGTGCGAACTCGTGCCAGGCCGTCACGGGCTTGCCGATCGTCTCGTGGCAGAGCGCGAGGTTCAGGAGCGTCCCGAGCTTCGGCCCGAGCTTCAGGCTCTCGGAGAAATCCTCGCACGCGCCGGCGTAGTCGCCGCTGTCGAACTTCTTCTCCCCCGAACGGAACAGCCGATCGGCACGGGCTTCGGTCGAGAGCGGAGGCGAAGGCTGTTCCGCGAATGCGCGCGAGGGCAGGAGCACCGCGAGCAGCATCACGGCCGCCGACCGCGAGCGCCACGGGGTACCGCATGGTCGAGCACCTAGGAACGGGATCATTCGCGCGAGTTGAGGAATTTCGGACGCTGAGGCTTCGGCATCTTGGTCGAGCCGCGCGGACGTTGCACGCTCTTGTCGCCGCTCGGCGACGGCGGAAGCTCCATGACGACCGGCGGCTCCTCGGCATCCGCGCTGTCGGGCCGCTCGTCCGGCGCGCTCGTCGGTACTTCCGGCGCCGTCGTCGGCGTCGCCTCCACGGGCGTCGTCCGGTGCTCGGCCGCCGAGGATGAGCGCGTCAGGCGTACGGCGCCGAACGTGCTCACGCCCAGGACGGCGATGAGCGCAAGCGCCACGGCGGCGGCAAGGATCGGTGAGCGCTGCGCGAAGTGCGCAAGGCGCGTCCGCACGCCGTCCTCGATCGTCGCTCCCCCGTCCTTCGGCTTCAAGATGACCGGCGCGGGAGCGCTGATCGTCGCCATCGTGCGCGCCCGAGACGCTGCCGCTTCGATCGCGTCGACGATTCGCCGAGTCTCGATCGGCGTCATCGGCGTGCGCATCTGTTTCGCACGCGCGAGCACTTGCTCGGCGCGTTCGACCATCGGCATCTGGGCCTCGCTGCCGAACGGAGCGAGCGCACGCGCGAGCTGCCCGACGTCCTCCCAGCGTTCGCTCGGCGAGCGCCGAAGGCAGCGCGCGATGATGTCCGAGACCTCGCGCGGGATCTTCGGATCCTTGTCGGCGAGCGGAACGGGCTCTTTCTCGAGGATGGCGGCGAAGATCTCGCCGACACCTGCGCCGTCGAACGGCGGCTCGCCCGCGAGCAGCTCGTACGCGCAGATTCCGATCGACCAGATGTCCGCCCGGCCATCGATGTCCGGCGCGTTGCGGAGCTGCTCGGGGGACATGTACACGGGCGATCCGAGCACGTGTTGGCCTGTGAGCTTCTTGTCTTCGGGCTTCCCGTGCACCGTCTTCGAGATGCCGAAGTCGAGGACCTTGATCGCATTCGACCCGTCGGGCCGGCACGCAAGGAACAGGTTCGAAGGCTTCAGGTCGCGATGGACGATGTTCGCTGCATGCGCGTGCGCGAGGCCTTCGAGCGCTTGCACGACGTAGTCCACGGCCTCGGGCACGGAGAGCGTCTTCTGCAGCTCGAGCAGCTCCTCCAGGTCGCATCCCTCGAGGTACTCCATGACCAGGAACGGGGAGCCGGTCGCGGTCGTGCCTGCATCGAGGACGCGCGCCACGTGCTCCGAATCGATCTTCGCGGCCGCGCGTGCCTCTCGGGCGAAGCGCTCGACGATGGCCTCCGAGGTGACCGCGTCGGGAAGCAGGATCTTGACCGCGACGCGCTGCTTCAGGACGAGGTGCTCGGCAGCGTAGACGATGCCCATCCCGCCTTCGCCCGCCACTTTGTCGAGGCGGTACTTGCCGGCGATGACATCGCCGATCTTGGGCATTCCGATGTCGGCCACGCTGAGGGAGATCGCGCCGTCGGGGCGTGATTCGCCAAGCGAGAGTATACGCTGCCGCGGTGCCCGGCCCCATGGCTCATTTCAATGCGCGGCTACCGCGATGGGTCAGCGGTGGGGTGTGTGGTCAACCGGAACGCCGTAGCGCATTTCGCCCCACGACCGGGCGACGCTCGGTCTCTGTTCCCGCTCCCGCCCCGTCTCCCGCTCCGCTCCCGCCCCGTCTCCCGTCTCGTTTTCCCGAATGGGACATGACGGCGCGATTCTTGGAGCTTTTGGTCGCGACGCGGGGGCGCTAGAGGTGGGCCATGCACGCACGAAAGACGGCACGAGACGCGTTCTTTTCCTCGAAGGAAGATGACCGCTTCTTTGCGCCGCGTCGGGGCGACATCGTTTTCCAGGACAGCGCGGCCGTTCGCGCCTTCGCTGACCGCGTCAATCGCGTCGAAGGACGACCGCCGCATGCGGAGATCCGCCCCGCGGAGCTCGCCGCGATGGCGCTCGTGCACGAGGTCTTCCACGTCGTCGTCGAGCGTTACCGCGAGCGCCATGCGGACAGCTTCGCGCGGCTCGTCTCCGCCCTCGATGCTTCGCTCGGAGGGCAGGCGCGCCAGGTCGTGCTCGACTTCCTCGGAACGTTCCCACCTCCAGCCGTGTACCGCACGCAGAAGGGGGAGGGCGACGACACACCGGCCAGGCACCTCGAACGCTCCGGTCCGAACGCGGAGATCGAGATCGACGAAGAGCTGATCCTGCTGTGGGTGACGAACCAGAACTCGGCGTACGACCCGGTCCGCACGATCGTGACGGACGTGGAGCTCGGTCCGACGTACCAGGCGTTCGTCGCGCAGACGCGCGAGTTCTTCGCGAACGAGCCTGCGTTCGGACCGAAAGGTGAGACGCTCGTCGATCTGCTCCTCGCGCCCGGGCGCGCGCATCCGACGTCGATCTTCGCGCAGCTCGAGTACATGGAGCGCGCGTGGGGCGAGGCGCTCGGCCTCGACAAGCTCCCGCTCTGGCGGCGGCTTGCATGGGCGCGCGATCTCCGGACGGAGGAGGGCAAGTGGTTCCAGCGCGGCGGCCCCGGACCGGGCGAGCCGCTCCTCGAGGCGATGCAGTTCGGGCCCAAGCAGGACGAGGAGGTGGCGCGCTTCAGCCCCGACTTGAACTGGATGCCGAACGTCGTCCTCATCGCGAAGAGCGTCTACGTCTGGCTCGATCAGCTCGCGAAGAAGTACGGGCGCGACATCAACCGGCTCGATCAGATCCCCGACGAGGAGCTCGACCTGCTCGCCTCACGTGGGCTCAACGGCCTCTGGCTCATCGGTCTTTTCGAGCGCAGCGATGCCTCGCGCAAGGTCAAACAGATGCGCGGCGATCACGACGCGCTCGCGAGCGCGTATTCGCTGAAGCGTTACGACATCGCCAACGAGCTCGGCGGATACCAGGCGTACCAAAACCTGAAGAGCCGCGCATGGCAGCGCGGGCTCCGCCTCGCGGCCGACATGGTCCCGAACCACGTCGGCATCGACGGTGACTGGGTCATCGACCACCCCGACTGGTTCCTCCAGACGCGTACGCCTCCGTTCCCGGCGTACCGCTTCGGCGGACCGAACCTCGCGGACAACAACCGCGTCAGCGTCTTCCTCGAGGAGGGCTACTGGAACAAGACCGATGCTGCCGTCGTGTTCCGTCGCCATGACGATTGGAGCGGTGAGGACCGCTACATCTATCACGGCAACGACGGCACGAGCATGCCGTGGAACGACACCGCGCAGCTCGACTACTTGAACCCGGAGGTCCGTCGGGCGGTCATCGAGACGATCCTCCACGTTGCTCGGATGTTCCCCATCATCCGCTTCGACGCAGCGATGACGCTCGCGAAGCGGCACATCCAGCGCCTCTGGTATCCGCTACCGGGGCAGGGCGGCTCGATCCCGTCGCGCGCCGACTACGCGATGACGCAAGAGGAGTTCGACCGCGCGATTCCGGTCGAGTTCTGGCGCGAGGTCGTCGACGAGGTCGCTGCGCGCGCGCCGGACACACTGCTGCTCGCCGAGGCGTTCTGGATGATGGAGGGCTACTTCGTCCGGACGCTCGGGATGCACCGTGTCTACAACTCGGCGTTCATGAACATGCTGAAGCGCGAGGAGAACGAGAAGTACCGCGCGACGATCACGAACGTCCTCGACTTCGATCCCGAGATCCTCAAGCGCTTCGTCAACTTCATGAACAACCCGGACGAGGAGACCGCGGTCGCTCAGTTCGGTGACGACGACAAGTACTTCGGCGTCTGCGTCCTCATGGCGACGATGCCCGGCCTGCCGATGTTCGGTCACGGGCAGATCGAGGGCCTGCACGAGAAGTACGGAATGGAATACCGGCGCGCGCGCTGGGACGAGAAGCCGAACGAGGCGCTCGTCCGGCGGCACGAGCGCGAGATCTTCCCGCTCTTGCACAAGCGCTATCTGTTCAGCGGCGTCGAGCACTTCGCGCTCTACGACTTCGTGACCGACGGCGGGCACCTCGATCACGACGTGTTCGCGTATTCGAACGGCGTGGGCAGCGAGCGCGCGCTCGTCGTCTACAACAACAAGTTCAAGACCACGCGCGGACGGATCTGGCGGAGCACGCACCGCGGGAACGTCGCGCAGGAGCTCGACATCGATCCGACGCGAGGCGAGTGGCTCGTCATCCGTGACATCCCGCAAGGCGTCGAATACCTCCGCCCCGCACGCGACATCGTCGAGGACGGGCTCGTCTGGGAGCTCCAGGCGTTCAAGTACCACGTGCTCTCCGGCTTCCGTCCCGTCACGGCGACGCGCGAGCTTCCGTACGATCGACTCGCCGCGGAGCTCGCGGGGCGCGGAGTTCCGGACGTCGAACGAGCGGTGAGGGAGCTCTATCTGAGGCCGGTCCACGCCCCGCTCCGCGAGGCCACCTCGAAGGGACACATCGAGTATCTCGCGTCGCAGCTCGAGACGGAGAGCGACGACGCTGCGCGCGCCGCGCTCGAGGAGCGGCTCGGTCACGTCGCCGACGGGCTCGATTGGATGCTCTCGCAGCGCTCGGGGCGCGACGTCGACGTCGATCGCGACGAGGCCCTCCGCGTAGCGGGCGACCGCTTCGCGACGCTGCACACCGTCGTGCGCGCGATGACCGACGAGGCCGCGAAGCCAGCCAAGGCGACCGATGCGGCCGCGATGGGAGCGAGCGCGACGAACGGCACGAAACGGACGAAGATGGTCGACGGCGTCGCTCCGGTCGGAACGAACGGCACGCGCCTGCCTGTCCCGCCCGCGGAAGAGACCGCAGCTGAGGAGACGGCGGGTCTTCCCGTCGACATGCTGCTCGCGCTGATCCAGCTCGAGGCCGTGCTCGATCTGCTCGAGGGCGCCGAGCCCGCCGTTGCGGCTGCACTGGCGCGTCCGCCGACGCCGTCGCAGGCAGAGCGCGAGAGCGAGGCCGCTGCTCCCGAAGAAGCAGAGCGAGCGCCGACGAAGGCGAAGACCACGGCCACGACGAGCGCTGCTGCTCCCGCGACGTCTGCCGCCGAGAAGACGTCCGCGAGCACGGCGAGTGTTCCCGAGAAGACGCCCGCGAGCACGGCGAGCGTTCCCGAGAAGAGCGCCGCGGCCCCGTCGATGTCCGCGGCCCGGACGCATGCTGCGGAGCACACGGTCTCGGCTGGGAAGTGCGCTGCGCGCGAGACGCTGCTCGGAGAGTGGGAGCTCGCCACCCCCGTCGGGGCGGGCTTCGCCACGCTCGTCGAGCCGCACGACGCGCACCGGCGCACCGCGCTCGTCCTGCTCGCGGCGACGCTGCCGACGGGCGCGATCGCCCCTGCGATGCGCCTTGCGCTCGGATCGAAGCGCGGTCAGACGTTCATGAACGTCCACGAGGCGAACAAGACGATCTGGCTGAACAAGGAGCGCTTCGAAGAGCTCGCGAGCTTCCTCGCCGAGCGTGAGGCCGCCTCCGGGCGCATCACGCATGAAGCGGCGCTCGCGGAAGCGAAGTCGCTCGCCGAGCTCGCCGAGCGCGAAGGCTATCGCGCCGAGCGGATCGCCGCGAAGCTCGGGCCCGCGCCGAAGCTCGCGGAGTCTCCACGCGCTGGAGCACCGGCACCGAAGCCCTGAGCGCTCGCATCGCCGCGCGTGCGCGCGTCACGCGCGGCGGTTCTTGTCGATCACCGCCCAGGCGATGAGGATGAAGGCCGCGAGTCGGATTAGGTAGATGTACGGCTGCGACTCGCGGTCGGGCGTGAAGTATGCGAGGAGCGCGCGGTTGAGCGCGAGACCGCCGAACGCGATCGCGAAGTGTACGAACAGGCGGTCCTGCGTCTCGCGCCAGAACCGTAGGAAGAAGACGGCTGCGACGAGGCAACCTGCCGTGCTGATGCCGGTGAGGAACGAGTGAAGCTCGATCAAGCGCGTGAGCTCCAGACGAGACCGAAGACCAACGCGAGTATGGACACCGTGTTCGTCGCGTCGCGGAGGATGATGAGATTGACGTCGTTGCCGGTGATCACGACGTCGACGACGAGGACGAGGTTGTTGATGAACAAACCGACGAAGCAGATGCTGCTCCACAAGAGCAGTGGAGACTTGCTCGACAGGTACGCGCGCACGAGGAGCACCGCGCACACGAGGCTCGTCACGGCGCAGAGGATGTAAACGGCCTCACCCATCAGCCACCCTTCTTGTCCGTCTTCCGGATGAGAAACGCATTCGCGAAGACATGTACGGGATCGCGCCCGCTCGCTGCCCGTAGTGTTGCGATGACCTCGGGTCGACGGTCACGGCTGAGGTCGGCGACCTCCTGCATCGCGGCATCGATGGCGGCGCTGACGGGCTGATAGCCGTAGATGAGATCGGACCCGATGCTCACGGTCAAGAAGCCTCGCCCGCAGAGGATCGCGAGGTGCTGCTCGGCAACGGCCGTCGACATCTGGAGCGCCTGGGCGACGCTCCGCGCCCCGAACGATTTCCCGCGATTTTCACGCAGGTACAGGAGCACATCGAGCCGCTCGGCCGTCTCGATCGAGGATGTCAGGAGCCGTGCGATGTGCTCCGGGATACCGCTCTCTTCGCCCATTACAACGTGCTGCTCGGCCGGATTACTTGGAGAGTCAACTATCTTCCGGCGACTCGATCCAGATGGTGGTTTGTCGCACCGCACTTCGGTGTTCCGGGTTGCAGAGATGAAACTCGGCGGCATCCGGTCGAGCTCGTATCAGCTCGTGTCAGCTGCGCGCGTGCAGCCGCTCTCTAGAGTTCCTCCTGGGCTCGCCCATCGGAGGAACGATGAAACGATCCGTCCTTGTCTTCTTGGTTCTCGCGTCGATCGGGTGCTCCTCACGCGGCAGCGATTTCGATCCGTACCGGCCGTACGATCGCGGAGCTCCACCATCCTCGACGCCCACGGCAGCGCCGCTCGCGCCGAGCTTTCCGACGACGCGTCAGGCGGATCCTCCGCCGCCGATCTCGGGCGGAACCCTGCTCGTGACGCAGGACGGCACGCACGCCGTCGCGGCGGATCCCGATCGAGACCGTGTGTTCATCGTCCCCCTCGCGACCAGGGGCGTCGTCGAGGTCGCGCTCGCGCTGCACGACGAGCCCGGCCGGCTCGTGGAGGACGACGGGGGAATGGTTCACGTCGTGCTGCGGAGAGCCGGAGCGGTCGCGTCGATCGACGTCGCGACCGGCGCGGTCGTCGCGCGCCGACCGGTGTGTGCTTCTCCGCGTGGCATCGGACACGATCCCGCCGGCAAGCGGCTCGTCATCGCGTGCGAAGACGGCCAGCTGCTCGCGATGGGACCGAGCGCGGACGCGGTCGCGACACGTATGGCCGTGCTCGAGGGCGGTCTTCGGGACGTCGTCGTCGCCCGGGATCGGATCTTCGTCAGTCGGTTCCGCGAGGCGCGACTCTTCGAGCTCGATCTCGACGGCAAGAAGGTGTCGGAAGGGAAGCTCCCGATCCACGCGCAGAACCTCTCGACCGCCTCGTCTACGCCGCCGCCGTCGGGATCGGACACGATGCTCGCATGGAGGATGATCGCCGCGCCGCCCGACGATCCGACGCCCGACCCGATCGTCGTGCACGAGATTGGAACCGCGGGACCCGGCGGCTCGTCACCGTTCGGATACTACGGCACGCCGCAGCCTTCGCGCGAATGCGCAGACCGCCCGGCGATCGTCATGCCTGCAGTCTCGCGGCCGGGTCTCGACGGCTTCATGACGGTTCTGCCGGCGCAGGCGGTGCTTCCCGTCGACATCGCGACCGACGGTCGTCTCGTTGCCGTCGTCGCGGCGGGTAATGCGCACACGCGCTCGCTACCGCAGCTCTACGTCGTGCGCGAGCCGCGGTCCGCGGTGACGGAGCGGCTCTGCAGTGAGCGGATCCAGACGTATCCCGTTCACGGCGAGGCGACGGCCGTCGCCTTCCGCCGACCGAGCGCGTTGATCGTCCAGTCGCGGCAACCGGCGACGCTCGAGCTCGTGCCCGAAGGGATCATCATCCCGCTGTCGTCGATCGATCGGACCGATACCGGCCACGCCGTCTTCCACGCCAACTCCGGAGCGGGCATCGCCTGCGCCTCGTGTCACGGAGAGGGTGGCGACGACGCGCACGTCTGGGAGTTCCTCGAGGGAAACCGACGAACGCCATCGCTTCGAGGGACGCTCGAAGGAACTGCGCCGTACCACTGGAACGGAGAGGTCTTCGACATCGACGAGCTCGCCGACGTCTCGATGACCGAGCGCATGGGCGGACCGCCGCTCGATGCTGCGCAGAAGGACGCTCTTCGTGATTGGATGTTCGCGCTCCCGCCGCCCGCTCCGTCCGGGTTGGTCGAGAAGGAGGCCGCTCTGCGCGGGAAGGCCATCTTCGAGCGGCCCGACGTCGGCTGCGCGACATGCCATACGGGGCCGATGTTGACCTCGTCCGAGACCGTCGACGTCGGCACGGGCTCGCGCTTCCAGGTGCCGTCCTTGATCGGGCTCCGGACTCATGCGCCGTACTTCCACGACGGTTGCGCCCCGACGTTGCGCGCCGCCTTCGATCCGGAATGTGGAGGATCCCGCCACGGAAAGACGGCGCACCTCCGCGACGCCGAGCTGACCGATCTCGTGCGCTATCTCGAGTCGCTTTGAGAGCTCACTCGAACTGGCTCTTCGACGTGAGCACGGCGCCGGGAGAGAACGCCTCGAACGTGTCCGTGATCACCTGACCGTCGTACGCTGTCACGCGCAGCGTGAACGGACCTTCACCGAAGCCGGCATCGTCCGTCAACGTGCCGTCGTCGCCTCGCCTGAGCGAAACGAACTGCGGGTGGTTCGCGCTCTTCACCTCGACCGTGCGGATCGGCAGGCGCCCGCTGCGCACCCAGAGGCTCGTCCAGTACGGATTCGCGTCCTTCTGGAACTGGTAGCGGACCTTTTCGGACGTCGCCGGGCACTTCACGAGCTGCCACGTCATCGAGCGCGGATATTCGCCCTGATGGATCGCGTCGAACGCCTTCTGGCTCAGATCGACGTCGTTCGGGCCGCGCATCTCACCGGTCGTGACCAGGCGAGCCGTGACCGACTTGCCCTTCGCCGTCGTGATGAGGATGCACGCGTCACAGAGCGAGCCGTCACCGTTGAACCCCAGCGCGACCCCCGCGAGGAGATCGCCCGCACTCTTCTCGAGCTCCGGCGTGTACGGCGCGCACGAGTTCCAGTCCGCTCCCGAGAACGCGACGGGCCCGAGGTGGTAGTCACCCGCGTGCGTCTCGCCGATCGCGGCCGCGACGTGTGCCGTCGACGCCGTGTCGCTCTCGTCGGCCGAGGCTCCGCAAGCCGCGACGACGAGCGCTAGAGGAATGCTGGCGAACACCGCGGAGAAGCATGCGCGCATCGGATGCCGGCATTCTCCGGTGTGCGCGCGTCTCGGTC
The DNA here is from genome assembly GCA_023402175.1 of Pseudomonadota bacterium. Taxonomy (GTDB): domain Bacteria; phylum Myxococcota_A; class Polyangia; order Polyangiales; family Polyangiaceae; genus Labilithrix. Next base: position 14,281 of record JAEXCN010000322.1, read on the forward strand.
AACGCGCGCGCCTCCGCTGGGCCTCGAACGGCGAAGTCAATAGCAGTGGCTGTCCGCGCCGGCGAATCGCGTCACCCAGTCCGGGACCGACGTATCGTCGCCGCGCGAGTGCTCGCCCTTCTTGGTGATCTGCCCAGCCGCGTCCGATACGAAATAGTAGCGGTGATGGTCCATGCACCCCGAAGGGCAGTCACCGGAGGCGTCGTCGAAGACGTAATGGTAGGTGCCATCGGGGTCGCGATCGGCGCAGACGCTCGGGCCATCGATGAAGCCATCGAGCCCAGCGTCGGTGACGCCGGGCAGATCCGCGTACAGGTCAACGATCGCGCGCATGTCGTAGCGTCCCGTGAGGTCGCCGCTCACGATGCCCAACGGAAAGCTCGTCGGCTCACTCATTCCCCTGGCATTCCACCCGTAACGCGCGTGCAGGCAGTCCCACGCCGTATACGTCCCAGCCTTCATCGAGTCGAACGTCGTGGGTTCGACCACGAGCGTGATCGAGCTGGTGTAACGCCGACCGCGGACGTCCTGCAGCAGCGGCACCCGTGAGCGGATCGAGGCGAGGTCGCGGCGGATCCGCTCGTACGTCGGGGTATCCGCCGTGAACGTGCCAGCAACCAGCAAGGCGAGGACCTCGGCCTCGATATCCATGCGCGGCGTGAGCGCCAGCTCTTCGTCCGTGCCCGGAAGCCCTTCACACGATGCTGGAGTGGTCACGTCACGATGGCTCGAGTCGGGAGCCGGCGCTTCGGCGACCCACGTCTCGCCAGCGTCTGGAGCTCGTGTCGCCAGGCTCGAGTCCTCGGCGACCTTGCCGCAGCCAGCAACGAACGCGAGCAGGGCAGTTGCCGCGATCACCAAAGAACGAGACCGGACATGCGCAGCGCCGCTCGAAGGCGTCATGGCTCCGAACCATAGCCCGGAGCCCCGCCACTTCAAGCTTCGAGCCGCTCCTCACGACCAAGGACCGACATCGAGGCGAACGCCGCGCCCAGCCGGAATCACTGCAGCGAATTGATCCACGCCTCGATCAGCGCGGCTCCTGCCTCGTCGACCACGTTTCGAGCGATCGGCGGCATCCGGAGGTCCGGATCGTTCGACTTGATGCGCGCGAGGAGCACGCTGTGGGCCGGGTCGCCTCGAGCGATGAGCTTGCCGTTCGGAAGCCCGAGGCGGACGGTCATCGGATAGTTGTTCGCCGACTGATCGAGGTGGCGAGCCGAGAGGTCTCCGGCGCCGTACGTCGCGATCCAGGTCTGCCCGCCGCCGGTGTAGCTCCCGTTCTCGTGATGACACGGCGAGCAGTTCGCGGCGAGGTATGAGAGAGCGCGCTCCTCGAGAGACTTTCCGGTCTCGCTCGGCTTCGGGAGGACAGGCGGCATCTTCGCGACGTCCGCGCCATCGAAGACGCCCTTCTCGGCGAGGACGGCACGCTGATCGCGCTGCTCTCCCGCGATGGTCAACGCGACGCCGAGCTGGTCCGGGGTGAAGCCGAGGATGCGGTACTTGTCGTTCCGCTTCGTGTTGTACAGATCGTTCCAGCCGTTGCGGTGGCATTCCCAGCATTGCCCGAAGCTCGGGTAGTGCCAGTTCTGCGTTCGTCCCGTCGCGGTGTCGGTGAGGATCTCGTCTTCGTTCTCGCTCACGAGGCGAGCGTCGGTGCCGGCGGCGTTCCAGCGGAACGTGTAGCCGTACGTAGCGTCGCTCCCGACGACCAGCACGCGTGTCTCGAGGTGACGCGTGCGCCCGGCGACCGTGATGTTCTCCGGGAGGTCGAACTGCTTCACGAAGACGGTGCCAACGGGGAACTTCAACGTCCCGTCGTCGTTCAACGTGACCTTCTCGCCCTTCGGCAGCCGGATCCAGCGCTGCTTCACGGCGCCGTCCGACCAGAGCGGTGAGCTGACGTCGTACGGAACGAGATCCGCGGCGGGCTTCAGCGAGGGGACGTCGTCGAAGAGCGTCGTCTCCCGGAGGCGCTTGGGGATCGCGTCGGCGCTCGTATCGCGGACAAGCTTCTTCACCCGGCCGCCCGCCCACGCGCTGTCGGAGAAGTCCGGCCCGTACTGGAGGACGTAGAGCTCCCCGTCATTGTCTTCGCCGACTCCCATCGGCTGCGACTTGAATTGATTGTCGATGAGCGTCGTCCGTGTCGGCGGGGATTTGCTGATGTCGAGCGCCCAGAGGCGATTGGAAATCCAATCCGTGTAGAGGTATTTGCCATTCAGCTCGGGAAGCGACGAGCCCCGATAGACGTAGCCGCCGAAGATCGAGCAGAGATCGGCCATCTCCGAATGCGGATAGTAGAACTTCGGCGGCATCGGCGTTCCGATGACGTAGCTCGTGAGCTTCGTGCTCATGTTGTCGAGCTCGCCTTCCTTGAGCGGCCACTGGTAGTTGCCACCCTTGACGACCTGATTGACCTCCTCGCGGAAGGAGTCGCCGACGTCTCCCATCCACATGTCTCCGGTCTTCCGATCGAAGGAGAATCCGAAGGGATTGCGGAAGCCGAGGGCGTAAAACTCCTCGAGTCCGTTCGCTACCGCGCCGACGAACGGATTGTCGTTCGGGATGTAGTAGCCCTGTCGCGTGAAGATCGAGATCGGCTTGCTCGGATCGTTACCGTTCGGCGTGTGAGCCGGCGGCGGATGGCTCTTTGCCGGGTTCATGTCGACATCGATGCGGAAGATGCCGGCGAACAGGCCATTCGTGATCGTCTGATGATTGCTGGTCAGATTGTCGTCGCCGTTACCGAAGTAGAGGAAGCCGTCGTTCGGCCCGAACAGGATCTTCGCGGCATTGTGGACGTTCTCGTACTCACGCTCTTCGAGCAAGATGTACGCGGAGGCCGGCGAAAACGTGCTTGAACCGGCGTCCCACGTGTAGCGCTCGAGCCGCTGCGTGTACGGGTTCTTGCAGCCGGGAACGTCGCAGGCGTTGTACCAGACGTAGACGTACTGATTGACGGCGGTTCCATTGCCGAACTCGGGATGCAGCGCGATTCCGAGCGCGCCGCCCTCGCCGGCGACGTGGACCTTGCTTCCGAAATCCAGCAGGTCACGTCTCTGTCCGTTCGCGATCGTGCGGATCTGCCCCGTGCGCTCGAGGACGAACGGAGCCGCGCCTGCGCCTTTCGGCCAAGTGATCGCAGCGGGGATGTCGAAGACGACACCGGGGAACGCGTCGACGAGCGTGTAGCCGCCGATCGAGGGCGTCGTCAGAGGGAACTCCTTCTGCACGACCGGTCCCTCGTCCGGATCGGTGCCGTTTCCGCCACCGGGGTCGTTCGTCGAGGATCCTGGCGGGTTGCCGACGCCGCCCGGGGGCGCGTTCGTGGCGCCACCACCATCGTCCGACCCACACGCGAGGGCGGCGGCTCCGATCAGCGCGCAAAAGAAGAGAAGCGAGGAGACAGCAGACCGAGTGCGGAGTCGTCGGCGAGACGTCATGTGCATTTTCTCGGAGGAGCACATCGCGCGCGTTCGGCCCGGACGGCCCGGAGCATCGTCGGCCTCGTGGGCGAGGCGAGGACAGAACGGGGCAGTCGAGCGAAGCGCGCGTGCGCTTCCGCGTGGTGCGTGTTGATTCGTGCGAGAGCCCGTATGGCTCTCGTCGAGGTTGTCGCGTGCGACATGCAACGGCGACGCCAAGGGGCTTCTGCGTGCTTGCCGTCGATTGCGCGCTGACAAGGCAACCTGTCACGGGGCGAATTGCGACGACCGCGGATTAGCGGTCGGAATGCACGAGGCAACCCGCTACGTCCGTGCCGCGCCGCTCGTGCGGGCGATTACCGCAAATCGGTCGACTCGTTCGGCGCGATCCGTTTCCGGAGCAGCACGAACGCGAGGATCCCTCCGATCGCCGCGATCGCGATCGCGACCATGAGCAGGAGCCACACGACTCCGGAGTCGCGCTGCTGTCCTCCAGGAGGACAGTAGACGTAGCCGCGCGGCTCGATGCGCTCGCACGTGATCTCGAGCCCGTTCGCTACAGCTTCACTCTGACATGCACGGTCCTCGACCGCGCAGGCCTTCCCCGTGCTCGAGCACTTCCGCTCGACGGTGCACGGGGACGGATCAGTCATTCGTACATCGGCCACGAAGCGAGGCTACTCTCGCGTCGACGCAGGGTGTAGCGACACGGAGACATCCCCCGATCCCGACTTCGTGAGGCGGTCGCGTCGATGCGTGGCCGTTTGGTCGAGACGGGGCACGGATCTGCGGCCGGTGATGACCGGCGTGGGGCGGTATCGCTTACCTGGCGCCTGAAGCGCGGGAACGAGCGTTGCACTCGAACGCCGCAGTGCTATGAGGCCGGCCATGAAGCTCGACCGCTGCGGGTGGTGTCTTGCCGTTGTCGTCGCGCTCACCGCGACGGGATGCGGGACGCGCACGTCGGCGAAGCCGATCTGCACGCCGAAGAAGCCGGCCGTGTCGACGACGACGCTCATGGCGGCGGAGCTCAAGGAAACCGAAGACGCCCCGAAGGTCGGCAAACCGCAGCACACGGACGCGTCCGCGTTCGACGAGGAAGCGGGGAAGAAGGATCCCCCGCACCGCCGCGACGACCGCCGGCCTGGCGGCGGCTTCAGCGGCTACAAGTGAACCGCGCGGCCATGTTCGCTCGGGGTTAGAGACCGCCGTCACACGGCCACGCGGCGCGCGCGCATTCTCGCGAGCACCGACGGAGGATCGGACTCGCGATCGAGCGCGAGTGGTGATCGATCGAGCTGTGACGAGAGGTCCGCAGGGTCGTCGTAGATCGCGATCGCGCCTGCGAGGTCGCGATCGGACCAGCCTCCGCCGCAGCGGAGAGCGACGACGGGAACGCCTGCACGCTCGCCGGCCGCGATGTCGTACGGCGTGTCGCCGATGAGCAGCGCTTCGGCAGGCGTCACGCCGGTGCGGTCGAGCGCGATCTCGACGAGGTCGGGATCCGGCTTGGTCTTGTCCGCGTCACCCGCCGAGACGACGACGTCGATGAGATCGGCGACGCCGGCGGCGCGCAGCAGATCGGCGATGTCCTCCGCCGACGACGAGGTCACGGCGGCGCAGACGAGCCCGCGGGACCTCAGTCGATCGACGAGCACCCGCGAGCCGTGGAAGGGGCCGAGGTCGGGAAGGTAGTGGGCCTTGAAGATGATCGAGCGGCGCTCGCTGATGGACTTGCCCTCGACGGACTCGTGATCGATGCCGGCGACCTCGGCGAGCAGCTTGTCTCCGCCCATGCCGATCTTCGATCGCACCAGCTCGAAAGGGACGTTGCGTCCGTGACCGCGCAGCGAGTCGAGCCATGCGTGAGCATGTGCGTCGTTGCTGTCGAGGAGGGTCCCATCGATGTCGAACAAGACGGCTCGGATCCGCGCCATGGCTCACCTTCCCGCGGGGCGTGTTGCAGTCCACGTGCCTACGGTCGAGCGAGCGCCACGCTTCTTCCACAGGTGAGGAGCGTCGCCTCGACTTCAGCGTTCGAGCAGCGATGGTCGGCCGCGATTCAAGATGTCGCTGGAGGTACGCGGCTTGCTGACCATGAGTTTTATGAACGCGATCGATCTACTCAAGAAGCAACACGAGAAGGTGAAGAAGGTCCTCACGCGGATGTCGAACGGCGCGCCTGCAACGTCGGAAGAGCTCCGGAACCTCGCCGACGAGCTCGTCGCTCACATGGTGATCGAGGAGCACATTTTCTATCCGCGCGTGAAGGAGATCGTGAAGGACATGGTCTCGGAGTCGTTCGAGGAGCACGCCGTTGCGCGCTTCGAGCTCGCGCGCCTTCTCCAGGCGACGGGGACCGAGAAGAAGACGCGCGCCCTCGTCCTCAAGGAGCTGATCGAGCATCACGTCAAAGAGGAAGAGGAGGACATGTTCGAGAAGGTGAAGAAGGAGGTCCCGGAGGACGAGCTGGTTCGCCTCGGCGAGAAGATGGAGGGCGCCTTCGAGCGTGCCGTCGAGAAGGGCTTCGCCGCGTTCTTCCCGACGACCGCTTCGCCGGGGCGTAACCGTCGCCACACGAACGGCAGCAGCGTCTCGATGCACCACGCGCGTTGATCGATGTCGGCCCGGCCGGGGCCTGCACGAGGCCGGCGCGATTCGCTCGCGTCGGCCGCTTCTTTGTCGGCGTCCAGGTACGAACAGCCGCGATGGCGCGCCGCGCCCCGCGATGGCCCGCGACGACGGCGACTTGCCGCATTGTGCGGGCCAGTGGCTGCATGCAAGGCTCGGGGGATGCAGCGCTGGCGTCTCAGGTTCCATCTCCAGGAGCTCGATCTACGGCCCGGGCGCACGCTCCTCGGCCGTGGACCCGAGTGTCCGATCACGTTCGACGATCCGCTCGTGTCCCGACAACACGCCGAGATCTTCGTCTGCGATGAAGGCTGCCTGCTGACGGATCTCGGGAGTCGCAACGGTGTCCGCGTGAACGGCGTCCGGCTTCGATCGCCGAAGCTGCTCGACGCGAACGATCGAATCCGGCTCGGTCGCGACGAGCTCGTTCTCCTCGTCGATGCGTTCGACTCCGTCACGCCGGAGCGCCCGACCGCAGCGCAGCAGATCTGCGTGCGCTGCGGTCACGAGCATGTCGCGGATCTGCCGATCTGCCCTGCATGCGGCGGCAGGGCCGGTAGCCGCGACCGGCTCGCTTCCTGAACGTCCGCATCGTCTTGCGCTGATCGTGGCGAGCTATGGTTCGGTCGAGCGCGCGCGCGCCCTCGGATCACCAGCCCGTCTTCGCCCGAACGATCGGTGCGAGGTCGTTCGCGACCCGCTGGTGGAACTCGGGGCTGCCGTGCCCGTTGCAGCCGGTCAGCTCCGACTCGGCAGCCACGGGAGGTGTGACGGAATAGACGTGTCTGTCGCCGGCTGCGGACCGTCGCTGGATCACGGCGTCGATCCCCGCCATGACGTTCGTGCGTGAGCTCCGGCCGGGCGGCATCTCGTCGCTCACCGACGGTGAGGTCGCGAGAAAGATGTGCGCGGCGGGGTACTTCTCCCGGAGCGTCACGACGAAGCCATCGTAGGCGTCGGTGAACTGCGCGAGCGTCGCGGGGCCTTCATCCACCGGCTGACCGATCGCGAAGTCGTTTCCGCCCATCATGATGACGATCGCGTCCGGAACGTACGCGGCATAGTCCCAGAGGCTGTTCGGATCGGTCGGGAGCGCGCGCGGGTAGAGCATCGGCATCGTGAACGGGTCCGGATGCCAGATGTTCTTCGCCATACCTTTGCCCGAATACACGGTGCCGAAGACTTCCGCGTTAAGGGCCTCTCCGAGCTTCGCGCCGAACGACTTTCGGAAGTTCTCCCAGCGAGCGGCCCACTCGAGACCGGGACACGTCGGGCCCTGACCGACTCCTTCGACGCCGAATGCTGCGGGCTGCGAATCACCGATGATCTCGATCTTGCGAACCTTGCGCGTCGGCGGCGCGAGCAGCTCTCCACCCGCGAAGTCGTAGCCGAGGAACTGGGTCGTTCCGTTCTGCGCTTCGCTCCGCTTGTACAGCTCGACGACGTGAACGTCGTCATCGAGCCCGGACGCGATCGGATAATCGATGGGGCCCTCGTTCGAGCGCGTGACGATCTTCGGCAGGAGCTTTCCGTCGATCGAGACGTCCCACTCGCTGGGCCCGCCCTTCATCCAGTCTTCGGTGATCTCGGAGAGGCGCGCGGAGACCGACGTTCCCTTGAAGCGCGCGACGACACGACAACCCGGCCAGGCGCACTTCGGTCCTGCAGCATCGCGCGTATCGAAGCGACCGACGAAGTCGATCCGCGGAGGTCCTGACGGCTCCGGCGGATTGTCAGCGGTGTTCGTCGCGCTCGTCGGACTCCCACCGTCGCGAGTTGCACCGGGGTCCGGCGTCGTCGGGGAAGTTGATTGGTGCGCGCCCGAAGGCGCGTCCTTTTTGCAAGCTGGGGCGATGATGGGAACGGCGAGAAGCAGCGCATAGAAGAAGAAGCGGCCCATGACGGTGGTGGTTGCACTTCGCGTGCGCATGCCAGAACGAGCGAGCGCAAGCTCGAGCTCACGAATGCGGGAAGAGCCCTCGAGCTCGGCTTCGGAGCGGCGTGCTCGCGCTACGCGCGCGCCGTTGGCCGCGGTCGTCTGTTCGGAGAGGACGCGCGCGCGCGCGTGGTGATCGCGCGCGCGCGTGAACGGTACCGCGAACGCTCGCGAAATCAGGCGTTTCGGCGCGGCACGGAGCTCGCCCGGGAGCCGGAGATCGCGCCATGCTCGGCCCCTTCGGATTTGCGTTCGGCTTCGACGATCCTCGAGACCGCCTCGAGCCCCATGTCTGGAAGGCCGTTGCCATGCGCCTGCTCGCTCGCGCGAGAGAGGGGCTCGTGGTGTGCGACTCCGAGCTCCAGGTAGTCGACGCCACATCGATGGGGGCACACTTGCTCGCCCGGATCGGAGCCTCCGCGCAGGGCCGGCTTCCCGAGGGCCTCGCCGAAGCCGTGAACGAGCAGCTCCGGTCGAACGACATCTCGCGCACCGCCCGAGTCCTCGCGTCGACCGGGGGCTCGGCCGTGCACGTTCACGCCGCGGCGATCGCCGGTGCGGTCCCCTCGCGCGTCATCATCTTCCTCCGGGAGGAGGCGCTCCGCGACGACGTCCTCTACGCGCGGATGAAGGAGGTGTTTCCCATGAAGCGACGCGGGTTTCAGCTCGCTCTGCTCGTTCGCAAGGGCCTGTCCAACCGGGAGATCGCCGAGCGGCTGCGTCTTACGGAGTCGACCGTGAAGGTGTATCTCCACCAGTTGTATCGTGATTGCGGGGTGTCCAGCCGCACGGCGCTGGTCGCCCTGCTTGCGCGCTTCTCCCGATGACCCTCACCCGTCACAAGTCCCGACTCTCCGCCATCGTCGTCGTCGCGCTCGCGTGTATGGCGCAGACGGCGTACGCCGACGAACCGCCCGGTGTGCCGACTGAGCCCACGGCGCCGACGGCGACCGACGCCGACGGAATGCCGGCCGATCCAGCGATGACGCAGATGCGAGCGCATCACCGGCGCGGCATCGAGCTGTACGACGAAGGCGACTTCCGGCTCGCGTTGGTCGAATTCGAGCGCGCGTATGCGATCAGCGGCAACTACAAGATCCTCTTCAACATCGGTCAGGTCCACTACGAGCTGAGGAGCTATGCGAAGGCGCGGCTCGCGTTCGAGCAGTACCTCGAGCGCGGAGGCGAACGCATCGATCCGGCACGCCGCGCGGACGTGGAGCGGGACCTCGCGACCCTGCGCACGCGCACGGCGACGCTCACCGTGCGCGCGAACGTCCCCGATGCCGAGATCGCGGTCGACGACAAACGGATCGGTCGTGCCCCGATCGAGGCTGCGATCGTCGACGCGGGCATCGCGCGGCTGAAAGCGACGAGGCCGGGCTACGACGTCGCAATCCGCGAAGTCACGCTCGCCGGCGGCGACGTCCAGACGGTGAACATCGACCTCCAGGCGACGAAGCGCGACGTCATCGTGACCCAAACGACCACCGGCTTGCCCGCGTCCGTCGTTGCTGGGTGGATCATCACCGGCGTTCTCGCGGCCGGCACGGTCGGGACCGCGATCGCCGCAAACGCAGCGCACTCCGAATACGAGCAACAGCGCCACACACCGATCTCCGGCTCGCCTGCGGAAGCGCGAAGCGAGCTCGAGCGCCAGCGCGATCTCGTCGGCGGCCTCGCGGTGACGACCGACGTGCTCGCGATCGCGACGCTCGTGGCAGGTGGAGTCTCCCTGTACCTGACGCTGCGGGAGCCGAAGCGGGATGGACCTCGCGCGTCCGCTGCGCTCGGCGGTGCCCCGCTCCGGATCCGGTTCTGATCATGCGTGTCCTTCGGATCGCCGCTGCGCTCGTCTTCCTTTCGGGTATCGGATGCTCACTCCTGCTGAGCACGGCGGAGCCGATGCAGTGCAGGAGCCAGCGCGACTGCGCCGCCAACCCAGGGCTGCGCGATCGCGTCTGCGAGGAGGGGTTCTGCGTCGTGCCGCGGCTCGACCCCAGTCAGGTGAGCCCGCCGAGCGAGGGCTGCACCTCGACGGATCACTGCACGCAGATGAACGGAGGCAAGGCCTCGGTCTGCAGGATCGCCGGCGGAACGTGCACGCCGCTGCAGACCGCATCGTGCGGGGACATCCGCGGAGACTGGAAGGATCCGCAGGCGATCTTCGTCGGGACGATCCTCCCGTTCCACCACAAGCAGCCGTCCGGACCGCCCGTCGCGGACCCGTATGCTTCCCGAGTCGGGCGCGCGATCGATCTCGGGCTCGAGGAGCTGAACGCGGCGCTGCCGAACGGACTTCCCATCGCCGGAAAACCGCGAGGGCACTTCGCGGTGTTGCATTGCGATTCGAGCTTGAACGACGCCGGTGCTCGAGAGGCGATGAAGCACCTCACCGAGGTCGTGGGCGCTCGAGCGGTCATCGTCGGGAGCGATCAGGATCTGGCGGCCGTCCGCGCGCAGGCGCTCACGAGCAAGACGGCGGTCGTGTGCTCGGATTGCATCGGGCCGTTTGCTCCAGGCCCGTTCGCCTGGCGCATCGTGCCGCCGCTCGCTTACGAAGCACCGATGGCCGCATGGCGCGTGGGCGAGCTCGAAAAGCAAATCAAGGCGAGCTCCGCGCCGCCGGCAGTACTGAAGGTCGCGGTCCTCTCCGCGCCGGAGTCCGCAGCGACGGCGTTCGTGTCCGCGCTGCTCGAGAAGCTCGTCTTCAACGGGAAACCCGCGCTCGAGAACGGCCCAGCATTCCTGGCGCGGACGACGGAGAACCCGCAGGAAGGATCTCCGGTGATCCCTCAGGTCCACGCCGCGGCGATCGTGAGCTTCGAGCCCGACGTGGTGGTCGTGGCGATGGGCGAGGACTTCCCGAAGCACTACCTGCCGCAAATCGAGGCGACGTGGACGTCGGCGAAACCGAAACCGCACTACGTCATGACCGCGCTGAGCTCCAACGCGTCGCCCTTCGCCAGCGTGATCGGATCGACCGACGATCTCCGGAGGCGCCTCAGCGGGACGCGCCCGGTGACCGATCCGGTGGTCGCGGACGCGATCCTCGCGTACGAGACCCGTTACTTCAACCGCTTCAACTACGAGCGCGCCGACGGCAATTTCAGCGGCTACGACGCCTTCTACGCCACCGCATACGCGATCGCCGGCGCCGCGATCACGGATCCCGTCCTCGACGGTCCACACATCGACGCGGCGTTCGGGCGCCTGCGCAGCGGGCCGGCCATCGAGGTCGGTCTCACGAAAGTCGGCACGGCGCTGGAGCTGCTCGGGATTCCGGGGGCGTCCATCGACCTGCACGGGTTCGTGACGCCCCTCGACTGGGACGTCACCACGCGCGAGCTCGCGATGACGGAGACGGGACTGTACTGTTTCGAGCGCTCCGGTGACGGCGCGCTCGTCCTCCGGCTGAACGCCGGCCCTCGGATGAACCCGAGCACCGGGGTCGTCGAGGGGGTCTACGCGTGCAACTGAAGCGCACCGTGCGCTATCGGCGCGCGCTCTTCCTCGCGATCACGCTCGCCACGGGCCGCGCGCACGCGGTCGAGAGCGGCTCCGTCGACACGGCGACGACGCACGCGGTGGCCATCGCGACCGGTGGGCCGTTGCAGCCCGAGCTCCACTGCTCGGGGACGCTCATCGCGCCGAACGTCGTCCTGACGGTGCGCCACTGTCTGACGCAGCTCGCCACCGAGGTGCCGAGCTGCGACCAGTCCTTCGCGGATCCGAAGGCAGCACCGACGGAGTTCTGGGTGAGCGCCAAACCGTTCGCGGAGCCTTCGGCGTCTTGGAAGCAAGTCGCCTCGTGGACGCTTCCCTCGCAGCGGAGCGTCTGCGGAAACGACATCGTGCTGCTCACGCTCGGCTCGCCGTTCACGGAAGCCGAGGCGGTCCCCGCGCGCCCGGCGTTGTCTCAGTCGGAGGTCGGAAGCGCGCTTCTCGCGCGCGTTTTCGGTGTCGCCGGCTACGGCGCCACGTCCTCCACGGGCTCCGGCGCCGGCGCGCGCCGGAGCCGCTTCGACATCCCGGTGCAGTGCGTCCCCGGCGACCTCGGATTCTCGTGCGGCAGCGCGCTCGAGTACACCGACGTCCGCGAGTTCACCGGCGGCGCCGGCACGTGCACGGGAGACTCGGGTGCGGGCGCGCTCGCCGCATCCGATCGCGGGCTAGTGTTCGGCGTCCTCTCGCGCGGTGACGTCAAGAAGGAGACGTGCGCGGAAGGCGTGTACGAGCGCACGGACGTCTGGAGCTGGCTCATCGCGAAGACGGTGCTGGAGGCGACGCCCTCCGGCACGGCCCCACCGTCGTGGGCGCGCGAGGCCTTCCCCGATGCACCTCGAGCTGGCGAACGGTGTCGCGGCACAGGGGCATGCGGCGACGACGCTGAATGCGTCTCCTTCGACGGGCGGCGCTCGTTCGTCTGCGCCACGCGATGTTCGGCTGGATGCCCGGCCGGCACGCGCTGCGAGAGCGACGTCTGCGCTCCCGTCACGGCGGACGCGGCGGCGCCTGCAAGCGACGGCTGCTCGACGACGCAGCATCGGCCGACGTCCGTGCTGGTCTGGGCCGTCGCGGCGCTCGCGTTCGTCGTCGCAAGACGGCGCCGGTGAGCGTCACGGATCGTCGCGATCGATCGGGCGCTTCTTGCGATCCTGCGGCGTCCTCGGGGATCCCTCGGCAGGCGCGCTGGACGCCGCGGGAGGTTCGCCGGCGAGTACGGGCTGGGGCTCTGCCGGATCCGAGGCGCGGCGGTGGACCGCCGGGCGCGGGCTGGTCGGACTCGCGACCGGCGCGACGGACACGGGCATGAGCGGTGCCCCTGCGTCCGCCTCGGCGCCTGGACCGGATGCGGGCGCCGTCGCGATCGGCTCGGGCGTCGAGCTCGCCTTCTCGAGCAGCGCTGCGCTGGGCGCGGCCGCTTCGGGCGCGACCGCAACGGACGAAGACGACGAGCTGCGGAGCGCGATGACGACAACGAGCGCTGCGCCTGCGCCGGCCGCGGCGAGGAGCGCCCAGCGACGTGTGCCGCCGTCCGACGGCGGGCGCTCGCGCTCCACGGAGGTGTGGAGCGGCGAAAACGTGCCCTGGAGGGCGGCGCCAGGACCAGCTTCCGCGGACAACGTCGCGTCGAACGCGATCTGCTCGCCCGACCTGACCGTCTGCGCTCGCCGCGCGAGCCTCTTCGCGAGCGGGGCGACGTCGCTCGGAGCGAACGGCGCGAGGTCCCTGGCGAGGTCGACGACGCTCGCATACCGCTGGTCCACCTTCTTCGCGAGGCATCGCGTGACGACGTCCTGCAGCGCACGCGGGACCTCCGGCCGGACCTCCGCGAGCGGCGTCGGCTCCTTCTCGCGGACCTGGACCGCGAGCTCGATCATCGAATCAGCGCGGAACGGCGGGCTCCCGGCGAGCAGCTCGTACAACACGATGCCGAGGCTCCACACGTCCGAGCGAACATCGACGTCGCGCGCCGACTCGATCTGCTCGGGCGACATGTAGATCGGTGACCCCATCATCGCGTCGGGGTTCGTGAGCGTGTCCGCCTGTGGCAGCTTCGAGATCCCGAAGTCGAGAACCTTCGCGCAGGTCGATCCGTCGGGCCGCGTCGCGAGGAGCACGTTCGCGGGCTTGAGATCGCGATGGACGATGCCGCTGTCGTGCGCGTCTGCGAGCGCTGCGCACGCCTCGATGATCCAGCCGGCAACGAGATCGATCGGCTGCGGGCCTTCTCGCTTCAGCTTCGCGGCGAGATCGATGCCATCGAGGTACTCCATCACGATGTAGGGCTCGCCCGTCTCGAGCCGCCCGAAATCGAAGACGCGGCAGACGTGCTCGCCCTTCACTTTCACGGCCGCCCGCGCCTCACGGAGGAAGCGCTCCACCGCGCGATCGGAGGGCGCCCCGAGGAGGAACTTGATCGCGACGCGTTCGTCGAGATCGAGATGACGTGCAGCCACGACGATCCCCATCCCGCCCTGACCGAGGACGCGTTCGATACGGTACTTCCCGCCGAGCGTCTCGCCCGGGAGCAGCGGAGCCACGGCGGCCGTCACGCGCGATGCCTCGGGGTCACTTGTTCGTGCAGTAGAGGATGCAGCCGTCCTCAGGCTGGTTCGTGTACGTGCATGCCTCAAACGAATCCCAGAGTGCCCGCGCCGCAGGATAGGTCGCGTGACAGCCCTCGAGGCAGCCGCCTGCGTCCGCCTCGAGGAGCAGGCAGTCGTAGGCACACTGCATCAGAGCCTTGCACGTCTCGTTCGCCTGACAGGCAGTGACCTCGTTGCAACACTTGGCAGCGACACAGGCGTTGCAGTCCGGCGATCCGAACGAGCGGGGAAGCGCGCACGAGGGCGCCGCGTCGGCGTCCGAACCTGCATCCATCGGCTCCGATGAGTCGGCGTCCGCCGCATCCGCCGTCGATGGATCGGTCGGAGGCGAATTCGTCGAGCCACTCGTGCAGGCGATGCTCAGCGTTGCCACCGCCACGCAGACGGAAACGACGGACCTCGCAGCGCGCTTGCCGCTCATTACGAGCTCGTGCACGTGCAGCTGTTGTTCCAGGGGGTGCAGCGATTCACGGGGTACAGCGGCGGGCAGACGTAGACGTTGATCGCCGTGAAGCCGTGCGGGATTCCGTGGCTCGTGTCCATGCATCCGGCAAAACACTTGTAGATGCCGCTACCCTTCGGGTCCTCGGCGATGTACCGGGTGAGGCCCTCGGGGGTCGTACCCTCACAACTATAACCTTGTCCCGGCGACGCCTCGAAGACGAGACCGCTGCTGCTCTGAAAATCGCCCGCGACGGCGGTCCAGTTGCCGGTCGCGGTGGAGCTGGTCGAAGGGCTCGCCGTTGCCTGGAGGTCGCCCGTCGCGACGGTGAACGCCGCCCCGGACAGGCGCCCGCCTCCCGTTTTGACGCCTCCCGAGCTCGAAGAGATCGGGCTCACCTCGAGGTCGTTGATCATGCTGCCCGCAAACAGGACACGGGTTGGGCCCCCGCTCGGCGCGACGCACGTGGAGGTGGTCGAAGGAGGCGGAGGCGGGCACCCGCCCTTCGGACACGCCTTCGTCTGCAGCTGGCTGGCCTCGACGTCGACGCCGACCTCCTCGTCCGTCGAGGACGCGGCGCTGCAGGCGAGGAGAGCGGAGGCGGAGGCTAGAGAAACGAGAGCGAGCTTGAGAGAGGTCATCGGCTTGGGTCCTTTGTGGAGAGGGGCGCTTTGGGCAGCGCCAGGCTCTGAGCAAGGGGCAGGCCGAGGGGCTACTGCGGAATGCTTCGACTTTCCCCCCGCCGACGTGCGCGCGCGCAGACAACCAGAGCGCGCGCGCACCCCCTTCGTAACCCAAGCCCACGCTGCCGCCAAGTCAGCCGTTCTGGTGAGAGCTACCGGGATCCGCGCGCGCGGACCATCATCGAAAGTTAGTGAAAACACGGGATGCGGCCGGGCCGCGGGCATCAGTCCGGGATGTTCATCTTCTTCATCAGCCGATGCAGGGCGTGCCGGCTCGGCAGGCCAAGGTCACGCCACGCTTTGTCTTTCACGCCGCCGTGCCGCGAGAGCGCCTGGCGGATGTCGTCGGCGGAGAGCTCGCGGCGCTCCCGCGTCGGGATCTTGATCAGGCGCCGCACGTCCTCGGTCAGGGTCAGCTCGCCGCCACGGCTGGAAGACGCAGCGCGGAGCAAGATCCCTTCGAGCTCTCTCGTGTGGGTCGACCAGGCGTGCTGGACGAGCGCGCTCGCGAGCTCCGAGCTGATACGCGGCTCGCCTTTCTTGCCGTCCCAGTCCTCGAAGAACGTCTCGCCGAACTGGGGATCGCGCGCTGCCGTCCGCAAGAGGAGGTGGCGCGCGAGGAGCGTCACGTCTTCGCGCCGCTCGTCGAGGCTGGGGACGTGCACCCTGAGCGCGAGGCGTGCGCCGAGATCTTCCTTCAGCTCGTCGGCGCTGCGGTTCGTCGCAGCGATGAGGCGGATGTCCGCGACGCGACGCTTGCTCTCGCCGAGCCGCTGGTACTCGCCGCCGTCGAGGACGCGTAGCAGGTGCGCCTGGAGCTCGGTGGGCAGCTCGCCGATCTCGTCGAGGAAGAGGGTCCCGCCGTCCGCTTGGCCGATGAGCCCGGGCCGCTCGGGCATGCCCACGTTCGGATAGTTCTGCAGGTTGCCGAAGAGCTCGGCGTCGATCAGACCGCTCGGGAACGTCGCCGCGTTTCGAGAGACGATCTCCTTGCGCGCCCGGGACGAGATCCGGTGGATCGCTTGGGCGACGAGCTCCTTCCCTGTACCGCTCGCGCCGGTCACGAGCACGTGGGCGTTGCGCTTGCCGAAGAAGGCGATCTGCCCGCGGAGCGCCCAGGCCGCCGCGCTCTCGCCGACGATCCCCTGACCATCTGCATGCCCGAAGACCTTCGGAGCGAGGTCCGCACCGCCGTCGGGGAGGATGGTGGGGCGACGAACGCAGAGGAGACCGTAGAGACCTTCGATCTCGACGAGCTCGCCCTCGCGCACGGTGGCGACGCGCATCGAAGCCTCGCCGACGCGGAGCGCCCGCTTTCCCACGCTCTCGATGTTGATCGCGTCGTCTTCGACTTCGAAGCGGAGCTGCTTGCGCGAGAGGAATGGCTCTTCGACGTCTTCGGCCGGGTGATTCTTCCCGGGACGCTGGCGGAAGAGCCCCACGCGCTCGTGGTCCTGGTCCTCGAGCGGCCCACGTCCGAAGAAGGCGCCCGTGCGGGGCAAAAGGACCTCACCGAGCCGCCCTGCGTCGCGGGGCGCCCAGACGACGACGAGCGTGAGGGATTCGCCCTTCGCGTCGTCGTTCGCCCTACGCAAGGGTTTGTCGCCCTCGAGCGTCGTCTTGCCCTGCCACCCGGCCATTGCGGGCAGGGTACCGCGATTCGGCCTCCCGCGACTCAGTTGGTGCTGCTCTCCAGCGCGAACCGGATGCGGGCCGCGAGCCGGGGGTCTTCGGTCCGTTCGACGAGCTGCGCGAGCGAGGCCCGGACCTCCGCCGACGGAGCGCCCTGTCGGAGGAGCACCGTCACCGCGAGCGGTTCTGCTTCGCCGCCGAGCTGCTGCGACTGGAGCAGGCCCGCGAGGTCGCGCTGCTCGCCCGCGTCGAGGGGATGGTGCGCCATCGCGTCGATCGCGGCGATCTGCACCTCTTCGTCCCGATCTTTCGCCAGCCCGAGGAGCGTCGAACGTGCCTCGCGAACGTTCGTCTTCCGCAGCGCCGACGCGACGGACCGGCGCACGTTCGCGTCCTCGTCGCGTGCGTGCTTCGTGATGCGCCCGACCTGCGATGAGTCGCCCGCGTTGCCCAGCGCCGAGACGTACGCCGCACGCGCGGTCGGATTCGCAGCTTTGTCGAGCGCTCCAGCGAGGGCATCGACGGACGCCTTCGCTTCGGCCTTCGAGCCGCGCTCGGCGAGGCGCCCTGCCATCGCCCCGAGCACGTGCGCTTCGGCGAAGGCCATGTCGGCATCCCCTGACCTGCTGCTGTTCTCGAGCCGCTCGCGGACGGCGCGGACCGTTTCGCCCGTTGGGGTCTCGATCAGCATCAACCGCTGCACGAACACGAGGCGAGCGGCTTCGTCCTGCCGCGCCGCTCCGCTGTCGAGCACGCGGAGGAGGGCCGCCTGGGCCGTGTCGCCGCCGGTCGCGGCGAGCAGATCGAGGATCGCGAGCCGGCCTTGCATGCCGAGCTCGTCGTCTTCGAAGCGCACCGCGACCTCCGCGATCATCTCGGGATGCAGCTCGAGGAGCGCCGAGGAGCTCACGAGCCAACCCTTCGCCAGCGCTCCCTGCCCCGACGTCGCCGCGGCCGCCACACCACCGAGCACGCTCTCGAGTGAGCTGCCCTCCGCCAGGCGAGCAAGGGAGGCCTTCTTTTCGGCTTCGCCCTCGAACGCCTCGCCCGGCAGCTTCGCGGCGAGCTTGCTCGGGTCGAGGGCCTCGCCGGAGAAGTTCCCTTCGCGGACGCGCTTCGCTTCGAACGAAGCGGTCCCCTCGAACATCGGGGGCGCGTCCGGCCTCCCCGCTCGAACCTCGCGCTTCTCGGATGACGAGGCGATCGCGTCGCCGTCCTCGAAGCGCACTTCGCCTTCTCCGCGCGCGCGCACGACGCAGGGCGCTTCACACGCTGCAGGGAGGCCTTCCAGCGCGACGGCGTCGACGATCGTTCGCCGGTGCACGTCGCCCCGGAGCTCGTAGCGGACGTGCATCTTCCCCGCGGGCGTCTCTTCATCGCGCTCGAACGTCGCGCCGGCCTCGGGCCGTGCAAGGAGCACCTGCCGAGCGACGTTCTCGGTGATCTGCACGGCGATCGAAGTGGCATCGCGATCGACGAGGACGCGGTCGATGCGGCCGCCTTCGACGACGAGGTGGATCGGCCGGCGCTCGATCGACTTGGCGCCCGCTTCATCGCTCCGGAGGACCTCCTGGCCGGACACCACGACGCGTGACGTGCGCACGTCGCGGAGCTCGGCCAAGATTGCGTCGCCGCCGTCGTTCATCCGCTCGCGGGCGAGCACGAGATCGGCCTCGAGGTCGAGCTCACCCGTGAGCATTCCGTCGTGTCCGTCCGTGACCTGCCCGGCGGGCAGACGCGCGGTGGACTTCTCGTGCCAGCGCACGTGGAAGACCGCTTCGCGCGTGAGCGACGGCGCAGCGAGCGCGAAGTTGGCATCCGCTTCGGTGCCTTTGCGGAATCGACTGACCCCGAAGGCGACCGAGGCGAACGCGAGCACGGCGGAGGTGATGACGACGAATCGGCGACCCATGACGGTTCTCCTCGTTTTCGGATCAGAGGCTCTTGGTGATCGGGTCGAGCCGTCCGATCGGAGGCAACACGATCGCCGGCTGCGTCGCGACGTCGAACACCGTGAGCTTCACGTCCTTCGAGTAGTTGAAGAGCGGGAAGTCCCAGCTGTAGCCGTTCCACGAATAGATCTGCTTCGATGCGAGATCGGAGCAGCCCACCCACGGGATGCAGCTCTCGAGGAAGACGTCGATGTCACCCGAGAGCATGTCGGCCTGAACCGAGGCGTTCGCGCGCATCTGGAGCGTGATGTCGTTCACGCCGCCGACGAGCTTCACTCCGCCGGAGGCGGGCGCGGCCAGCTCGATCAGGTCGATGTCGCCGCGGACGCCGGCTTGCAGGAGCCCGACGCCGGCCGAGACCTCCGGCACCACGTGCAGGTTCACCCACGGGCGCGCCGAGACGCTGGCGTCGTAGGCGAGGTTGTCCGGGTTGCAGCCCGTCGCGGCAACGGCCTTCGCCTTGACCTCGGCGCCGGCCTTGATCTCGGCCTTGGCCTGGAGCTTCACCGGAATACCAGCGACCGCGATCCACTTCGTGTACGTCCGCTGCGCGAGCGTCTTCGTGGTGTTCTTGTCGATCGGCGTGTAGCTCGGCGCCACGCCGCTGTAGTCGACCGGTGAGTAGAGGTCTTCGCCGAGGATCCGGAGGTGCGAGTGGAACGAGATCGTGTCGCCCGACTCGCGCACGCTCAGCTTGTGGCGCGAGTCGAAGATCGGGATCTCCTGGCCGAGCGCCCACGCGCTCGCGTTCGCCTGCGCGTACGCGTTGCCCTTCAGCTTGCAGATGCGGTTCGTGCCGGACTGCCGGTCCGCGGCGAGCTGCCAGCCGGCGTCGTAGCTGTAGCCCGCGGAGAACCAATCGCGATCGCCCCACTCGTCGCCGTCGCTGATGCGCTCGCCGACGACCGACGTCCCGAGCTTCGGGAGCTCCTGCGCCGCGATCCAGGTCCCGAGCGCATCGCTGTCGACGAGGTACGCCGGCGGCACGCGGGAGAAGTTCCCCGCCGTCGCGGTGACACACGCCGAGAACAGGCGCTCGCTCTCGGGGCGGTTGTGACCCGCGTAGCGCGACACGAACTTCTGCGGGGACCAATCACACTTGACCGAATTGCGGTTGAGGCAGCCGTGGTCGACGGCGCCCGTCGTCGGCGAGACGCGATCCCACTCCTCGAAGAGCAGGCGCGCCATGTCGTCGAGGGCCTTGGTGTGCTGCGCGCGGTACGACGCGAGCAGAGCTTCCGAGGTCGTGCGTTGCTCGCCCGACTGGCCGGGAATGACCGCCTCGAGCATCGCGATCGCGAACTTCGCCGCGGCCGCGGAGGTCGTCGCGTTGCCATACGCGTCCGTCCGCTGGCGGATGGCCGCGAGCTCCGACGCGGAGAGAGGGCTTGCCGCGAAGGCGTCGTGCATGCTCCGGTGCCAGGCGAGCTCCGAGGCGGCGCTCACCTTCGGCGTCGCGTTCACGTGCGCGATGACCGCGTCGGCCTTCGCGCGGAACGTCGGCGAGGCCGCATATTGCGGGTGCGCCGTGAGGTACGACGCTCCGACGGTGAGCGCGGCCTCGCCCTTCGCGAAGAACGCGTTCTTGATCGCCGAATACGTGCCCGGCCGAACGGGCTGCGACGTCATCGGCTGGCCGTTCTTCTTCAGCATCGTCGCCTTCAGGCCGGGCGTCTCGGTCCGGAGCGACAGCTGGTAGACGCACTCGGCGTTCGAGCCACACGACTCCGCGGCCTCGGCGAAGCGCTCGTGGTCGTAGAGGCTCTCGTATGCGTACTCCTGGCAGGACGCGATCGCAGCACCGTTCGCCTCGAACGTGGGGTGCTGCGGGGTGAGGTTCGCCGTGTCGGCGGACGGTGGCCTCGTGCGTCCGAGCTGCGAAGCGGTCGCGAACGAGAATGTTCCGATCGTCGCCTTCGCCGTCGGCATCGGGATCGGATCGAGCTTCTTCGCGACGGCGAGCGTCTCGTTGCCTCCGGTGCCCTTCAGGACCTGCGTGGTCGCGGAGACGGAGCGGACGGTGTTCTGATAGGCCGGCAGGAGCAGGTTCCCGCACGCCGTGCTGTTCTGCCCTCCGCAGTAGGAGTCGAGATAAACAGGGTCCTGGCACTGCGCCAGAGTCGGCGCCGAGCAGGTCGGCAGCGGCGGTCGCTTGGGGATGACGGGATCGGGTGGGTTGGTCGGATCTCCCTTCGTCGGCGGCAGTTCGACGGGGTCGATCTCACCGCGCGGCAACGCGAAGGATCGATCCGTCGCGGAGAGAGCCGCGAGCAGCGCGGCGCCCGAGACGAGAATGGATTTGGAAAGGTGTCGGCTGGACATGCCGGCCCGACTGCAGCCGACGTACCACGCGCGTTTGAGCGGTATCGGCCTGTTTTTCCGAGCGATCGCCGTCATCCGATCGGGCGACGCGCGCCTCCTGGGCAGCGCGCGCGCGCGCCGTGGATGCGCGCGCTCAGCGTCGTAGCCGCGGAACTGCGTCGTGCCGTTCTGCGCTTCGCTCCGCTTGTACCGCTCGACGACGTGAACGTCCGCAAGCTCGAGCTCACGAATGCGGGGAAGAGCCCTCAAGCTCGACTTCGGGACGCCTACTCGCGCTACGCGCGCGCGTCGGCCGGTCTGTGCGGCATAATCACCGGGAATGATCG
>JAEXCN010000338.1 GCA_023402175.1 Pseudomonadota bacterium
CGGTCGGTCGCGATGAAGGCCTCGTAGCGGAGCCCGTGAGCGCCCTCTCCGGAGTAGCGAACCTCTCCTTCCGGACCTTTCGAGAGCTCGAGCGGCTCGCCGACGATCGCCTGCTGCTGCGTGCGGAGCTGCAGAGCGACGGTGCGAGGTGGAAGGAAGACGACGGTGGGGTCGATCGGCTCGAGCTCGATCGTGATCTTCCGATCGCGTGACGGGTCGGGCAGCCGCGCGATCGGGAGCACCTCGCTGCTCTTGGCGCCGCCTAGATGCGTCTTCGACTGCGTGCGCTCCCAGCGGCGACCGTCGTATCGGTCGAACGCAGTGCCTCGAAGCCTGAGCGTCAGCTTCTGCGGACGCGGCTCCGGCAGGTCCTCGACGTCGAAGCGGAGCGCGAGCGCGGGGACGTCGCGAATCGCTCCGACTTCGCCGAGATCGACCTTGTCCGAGAAGCCGATCATGCGGTCGCCGCTCTTGTGGTTGAGCAGCAAGAGCGAGAGGCCCACGCGCGGGAAGAGGATGAACAGCGCTGCGGTGAAGAGGAAGATCGGAACGGAGAGCAGACACGTCGTCGCGAGGAAGCCTCGTCCTACGACACGACGGCTGCGGAGGATGCGGGGTACGTCGACGGGCAGCCCGGTGCGGTCGCGCGCACCCTGCCGATAGTTGCCTTCGACCTCTCGCCGGAGATGACTGAGGACGAGCGCGCCCGGCGCGACGATGAGGAACCCGACGAAGCAGATGCCGTACGAGAGCCCGCCACCGAGGACCGTTCCAGCGACGAAGTGGAGCAGCGCGAGGACGATGATCTGCTGGTCGTGCGCGGCGCCGCGCCGGGTCGCCAGGCGGATGATCTGCAGGATCGCCGCGAACTCGACCGCAACGTCGAGCGCCGGACGACCCGCCAGCAAGCGCACGCCTTGGACCGCAAACAGCGTGAGCGGACCGATGGTCGCGAGATGGCGCAGCGCGGGCTTCGATTGCCACGACTCCGGCACCGCGAGCGCGAGGGCGAGGCCGGCGACGACGAACCCTGTCGTCCACGTCGACATCGATGCGGTGTTCACGACCGCGAGGACGCCGAGCGCGGCGAGCGCGTCGGTCATGATGCGGTGAACGAGCCCGAACCTCATTCAGCGGCTCCACGATCTGAGTCCTCACGCGTACGTGGAGCTGCCTTGTCTCCGTCCTCTCGCGCGACAGGTTCCGACTCGGGAGGAAGGATGACTGGCGGCTTCGTCAGCGTCGGCGGCCGTGATGCAGGCGCCGCGCTCTCCGGCTTGGCCGCGGTGCGCGTCGCGAGGTCGCTCGCAGTGATCGACTCGACGAGCGCGAGGAAGCGGAGAAGGCGGTCGGCTCCGGTCGACCGGTCACCGCGGACCGCCTCGCTCGCGGTCGTCTTGATCGTCACGGCATCGCCACGCTTGATGTGGGCGACGGCGCGCGAGGCGATGTCGCGGATGCGCCGCTCGAACGCGGTGAACCACTCGTCCTTTGCGTCGTCGCGCCGGACCACGTCGAGCGGCAGCACGATGTCGGGACGTGCTTCGCGTGCGCGCTCGCGGGTGACGAGCTGACCGACGGCTGCGCTCTTGCGCCAGTGGACGTCGCGTGGATCTTCGCCGTCACGGAGCAGCTTCAAACCGAGATAGTCGTCGCCGTGTCCACGCGCGTACGACGTCTCGCCACCGGCGTGGCGGCCTGCGGCGAGCGCCGGGAGCTGTACCGGATCGACGGCGGGATAGATGATGAGCTCGCCCTCGGCCGGGACCTCGCGCGATTTCTCGAACAATCCGAAAGGAAAGCGCGTCGCGA
Source organism: Pseudomonadota bacterium (assembly GCA_023402175.1). Lineage (GTDB taxonomy): Bacteria > Myxococcota_A > Polyangia > Polyangiales > Polyangiaceae > Labilithrix. The sequence goes on from JAEXCN010000338.1 coordinate 1,813, forward strand.
TGCGGAAGCCGACGTGGCGATCACGTCCGCGCTTCGCCGGTGTCCTTCGGTAGGCGGCCACCTGGGCGCTCTTCGGGCTGATCTTCAGGAAGAAGCAGCGCTTGTCGGCAGGCTGTCCGGCGCGCAGGTCTTCGACCTCGATCGCGTACGAAGGAACGCGCCCCTTGTGATTGAAGACCTCGATCTCGACGAGATGAGGCCGCCCCACCTGCGCGCGCAGCGGCAAGCGGCGGACGACCGTGAGGTCTCGCAAGCTGAGCTCGCTCATCAGACCGCTCACGATGATGAGCGCGAGCAACATCCCGAGCAGCAGGTAGAGGAGGTTGTTGCCTGTGTTGATCGCGGCGAAGCCGACGCCGAGCGTGATGCCGACGAAGAACTTTCCTTCGCGCGTGAACTTGAGCTTCCGCGGCGGGCGCAAGCGCTGCCACGGCCACCGGAATCGCTTCGACTTCGATTTCGACTTCGATTTCGACTTCGACGAGCTCGCGCTTCCGTTGCGCGCGGCCGCGGACGCCGGAGCACTTGGCCGAGCGAAACTCTCGGCTGCTCGCGCCTCCGCGGGCTCCCCCGTGAGCACAGGATTGCTTGGCTCGGGCATGTTCGACATGCGCCCGTGTACCTTCGAGGAGGCGGGTTAGAGGGGAACGGGGACGCGCGCGACGATGTCGCGGACGGCGCTCTCGGCTTCGTCGCGCGACGGCACGAACCCGTCGGCATGGGTCGAGAGGCGGACGCGATGGGCGAGCACGGGAACGGCGAGGTCGTGGATGTCGTCGGCGATGCAGTAGCTGCGCCCGCGAACGAGCGCGCGCGCTCGAGCTGCTTTGCCGAGCGCCATCGCACCGCGGGTCGATGTTCCGAGCGAGAGCACGGGGGCCGTGCGCGTCGCCTGGACGAGCGCCTGTAGGTAACTGAGCAGCGAGTTGTCGATGGTGACGCGATCGACCTGCCGCTGCAGCGCGACGAGCCGAGCGGGATCGAGCACCACAGGGACGTCACGTGCGGTGTCGGAGTTGCCCTCGAGGAGGAGGCGCATCTCGACTTGCGGGGGCGGGTAGCCGATTCGAAGGCGAAGGATGAAGCGATCGAGCTGGGACTCCGGGAGCGGGAACGTGCCCGCGAAGTCCTGCGGGTTCTGCGTCGCGATGACGAAGAACGGATCGGGGAGTGGATGCGTCACGCCGTCGATCGAGACTTGCTGCTCGTTCATCGCCTCGAGCAGCGCCGACTGCGTGCGCGGGCTCGCGCGGTTGATCTCGTCGGCGAGGAGGACGTTCGCGAAGATCGGTCCTTGCCGGAGGACGAAGCTGCTCGAGTGCTGGTCGTAAACCGAGACGCCGATGACGTCGCTCGGGAGCAGATCGCTCGTGAACTGGATGCGTCGCAGCTCGCCGCCGACCGAACGTGCGAGCGCACGCGCGAGCGTCGTCTTGCCGACGCCAGGGACGTCTTCGATCAGGAGGTGACCGCGCGCGAGGAGCGCAACGAGGGCGAGCTCGACGGCCTCCTGCTTGCCTTCGAGGGCTCCCTCCACGGCCTGCCGCAACTTCTGGATCAGCGGAAGCTCTTCGCCGAGCAGAGCCGCAGCAGCCGTCATGCGGCTCAGAATAGCACGCTCTCCAGGAGTCCAAGCTTTTCGCGCTCCGGCGCGTCCTGCGCGTGCTTTGGCCGCGGCAGCTCGACCAGGTCGCCGAGATCCGGCGGAAAATCCCTGCGGCACCACGACTCCGAGCTGTTCCGCTGCGCTCGGACGGCTCGGCTTCGCGGCATCATCCACGGGCCTGAACACCCTAGGGCTTCCACCACGCGGCGAACCGCGGCACGCTCGCGACGTGCCTGCCCTCGAGACCAGCGCTTCCACCGGCTTCCGCGTGGAGCTCTCTGCCGTGACGAAAACCTACCCGCCCGCAGTGCGTGCACTCCGCGGCGTGAGCGCGCAGTTCGTGTCCGGGAGAGTTTCCGTGGTGCTCGGCGCGAACGGGTCCGGGAAGTCGACGCTGCTCGCGATCGTGGGAACGCTCGCCGCGGCCACGTCCGGCAAGGTGTCGCACGG
>JAEXCN010000355.1 GCA_023402175.1 Pseudomonadota bacterium
CAGGAAATGCGCGTCGAGGCCAGACACGCGAAGCTCGTGGTCGTCTGCGCGAATGCGCACGAACGTGATCCCGAAGAACGCGAACGCGAGCGCGAGGAGCGCGAGGGCCGCTCCGAAGAACCACAGAAGCCCGTCGCCACTGCCCGCGCAATCGATCACCAGCGAACGCTGCGTACGATCCTCGGCGAACGCTCGAATCCGTGCGATGCGTCCTGGGTCGTCCACGCTGCACCAGATCGCCGTGGTACCGGAGTCGCTACGAAATTCGACATTGGCAGCGTGGTAGAACCGACGATTGCCGCTTGCGTCCGTCTGCTGGAATTGCCCAATCTTCAGCTCGACACTGCGCAGGCCCGAAAGATCCACTGAGTCCTGGCGCGAATCGTGAAGCGGCGTCGAGACCACGCGGGTGCAGGTTCCGGGTTCCGAGCCTCGGCGAGCGCAGTGGAGCACGGTGGTGCTCTGCCCCGAGTAGATCACCAGGATCACGCCTACGAGGCACGCCACCGCGATGAGCAGTGGCGTGCGCCACAGCGACACGAGCACGGCCTTCCGAACGAGTGGAGGTCGCGACGGGTTCGGCGGCGGTGCGCGATAGGGCGTGCTCATGCGCGCGACCGTCGTGAAGCTTTGCCGCCGCGTCGCGGGCGCACCGCGGCCTCTGCGCGCGCGGCTGCCAGCTCGGAGAGCCTGTCGCGCAGGCTTCGGCCGGCGGCGCCGAGATCCGAACGGGCGTAGAGCGCGAGCTTCAGCCCGGCGACGGCGGGGAACCCCTCGTCCTCACCCAGCACACGATGGCCGGGCTGCACGCTTCCCGCTGGCAGCAAGCTGACGCCGAGTCCGGCGCCCACGGCCGCGCAGAGGCCCGCCAGGCTCGCACTGGAGTAGCTGATCCGCCAGGCGCGCCCGCGGCTCTCCAAGGCGTGGATCATCTCCTGACGATAGAGCGCTCCCACGGGGAACGCGACGAGCGGGAGCGGTTCCCTCGCCGCCTCCGATCTTCCCGTGACCGGCTGCACGGCGCTGTCGATCCAGCACAATGGCTCTGACCAGCACGCGTGGGCGTCGCTGTCCGCGGCCCACTGCTTGACCAGCAACAGATCGAGCTCGCCGTTTCGGTACAATCGCAGCAGGTGGTGGCTCAACCCGCACTCCACCTCCAGGCGCAGGCGCGGCCGCTCCGCGGCAAAGTTCGCGAGCAGCGGCACCAGCGCGTCACCGCCCAGATCCTCCGGCACTCCAAGGCGCACGACCCCGTCGCTACCGGCTGGGCCCAACGCAGCGGAGGCCTCTTCGGCCAAGCGAAGGAGCCGCTGCGCGTAGCCAAGCAAGCGCTCGCCCTCTTCCGTGGGCAATACGTGACGCTGGCCGCGGTTCAGAAGGCGGCAACCCACGCTCTGCTCGAGGCGGATGATCTGCTGGCTGACCGTCGACTGGGTCAGGTGGAGGCGCTCGCCAGCGCGGGTGAAATTCCCCGTCTCGACGACCGCGACGAAGCTTCGCAACAAGAAGAGATCCATCATTCCGGTGCGCGCGAGCGAGGGCGCGGACTTTTCCCCGGCGCTCTGCAGCAACGTCGAGCTCGCCGGTCAGCCATTCGAAATGCCACTGGAAGCCAGTCTATCATTTCGTTTCACGATGAAGGGATCGGCCCGTAGGTTCTTCGTCAGGAGGTCGAGCGATGCTCCTGGCGAACGTTTGGAAGGTGATGGTCATGGCGCTGTTCACGATGGCCTGCGCGGGTTCCGCGGGAGCAGGGAACGGCGGCTCCCCAGAGGCGCTCTTGCGAGCCGCGGAGAGGGGCGACGAGGTCAAGGTCTCCGAGCTGCTACGCCAGGGAGCGGCGGTGGACGTGCGGGACGCTGCGGGGAACACGCCGCTACTGCTGGCGACCGCCGGCGACCGGCGAGAAGCTGCGCGAGTCCTCATCGAGGCCGGAGCGAACGTCAACCTCCAGAACCGCCAGCTCGACAGCGCCTACTTGCTGGCTGGAGCCCGAGGGCATCTGGAGATCCTGCGCCTGACCCTGAAGCACGGCGCCGACCTGAAGAGCACGAACCGCTTCGGCGGCACCGCGCTGATCCCCGCCTGCGAACGTGGCCATGTGGAGGTCGTGAAGACCTTGCTGCAAGCGGGCGTCGATCCGAACCACGTCAACCGCCTGGGCTGGACTGGGCTGCTCGAGGCGATCCTCCTGAGCGACGGCGGGCCACGTCACCAGGCGATCGTGCGCCTCCTGATTGACGGCGGCGCCGACGTCAACCTGGCCGACGGAAACGGCGTCACGCCGCTCCAGCACGCCCGCGAGCGCAAGCAAGATGCGATTGCCAAAGTGCTCGTTGCCGCCGGAGCTCACTGATGGAGCTGACGAACGCAACCCTGCCCGATGGTCGCCGGGCGGACATCGTGCTCCGCGCCGGGCATATCGAATCGATTCGCGACCATCGATCGAATGCAGAGAAGAGTGCTTCTGCAGAAAAGGAGTCCATTCCGCTCGACGGCGCATTGGTGCTGCCCGCCCTGGTCGACGGCCACTGCCATCTCGACAAGACGTTCTTCGGAGCGCCGTGGCAGCCACACCGTGCGGCGAGCTCACTTCGCCAACGCATCGCGGACGAGCGAGCCCTGCGCGACAGCATCGGCGTATCGGTCGCAGAACGAGCCACCGCCCTCGCTCACCGCATGGTGTCCCTCGGCACGGGTCACATACGCTCGCATGTCGACATCGATCCGGAAGTGAAGCTCCATGGCTTGCACGAGCTCCTCGAGGTGCGCGAGGCTTTTCGTGACCGGCTCGGCATCCAGCTGGTCGCGTTTCCGCAAAGCGGAATCGTCTCCGCTCCAGGAGTCGCCGATCTGCTCGATGCCGCGCTGTCGGAAGGGGCCGACCTGATTGGTGGACTCGACCCTGCCGGATTCGACGGTGACGTCGACGGTCAGCTCGATGTCATCTTCGGACTCGCCGAAAGGCACGGAGTTGGGATTGATATCCACCTTCACGACGCCGGCCAGGTCGGCGCTCGTCAACTGCGGGCCATCGCCGAACGCACCAAGGCGATGGGGCTGGGTGGCAAGGTCACGGTCAGCCATGCCTACGCGCTCGGACAACTCGACCACCACGAGCTCGATCGCACGGCAGCAGCTCTCGCGGGTGCCTCCGTCGCCATCATGACGAACGGCCCCAGCCGATCCATGCCACCGCTACGGGCTCTACGCGAACACGGCGTCCGGGTCTTCGCCGGCTCCGACAACATCCGAGACGCCTGGTGGCCGTATGGAACGGCAGACATGCTCGAACGCGCAACGATCATCGGACTCCAAGCCGAGCTGATGACCGACGACGATCTGAAGTACGCATCTTCCCTCGTTACCGACTCCGCAGCTGCAGCGCTCGAGCTCCCCCACTATGGCTTGAGCCCGGGCTGCCGCGCCGATCTGGTCGTGATCGCAGCAAGCAGTGTCCCCGAGGCAATCGCCTCGCATCCTGAGCGCCTGCTGGTGCTTCACGGCGGGCGTGTCGTGAGCGCGGCAATGGACATTGTTCCCGTCGCCTCCGGATGAACGTCTCAGGTGGACGTCGCTTCCTGGCCGCATAGGTTCGTCGGCGCAGACCACAAATTCGATGTCGAGGATTGGAGGTTCTCATGGATTTCGCGCAGCGCACCATCGAGGTTGCCCGTCAGAACGTCGAGCAAGGTGGTCGGCCGTTCGCGACCGTCATCGTCAAGGACGGCACAATCCTGGCGGAGAGTCCAAACCGCGTCGCGCAGACCAATGACCCGACCGCGCACGCCGAGATCCTCGCGATCCGCGAGGCGTGCATGAAGCTAGGTACCGAACACTTGATCGGCAGCACCATCTACGTGCTCGCCCATCCCTGCCCGATGTGTCTTGGCGCGCTCTACTACTGCTCCCCGGACGAGGTCGTCTTCCTCACGACCCGCGAGGTCTACGAGCCGTATTACGTCGACGACCGCAAGTACTTCGAGCTCGATACCTTCTACGGCGAGTTTGCCAAGGACTACACCGAGCGGCGACTCCCGATGCGCTACGAACCGCGCGGCGCCGCGGTCGACGTCTACAAGGCATGGCAGGAGCGCAATCACGGCGAGCGGCACGTGCCCGGCCCCTCTGTGTGATACCACGAGGTGGTTCGGTTGCGTCACGTTATGGCTGCGCTACACGACGCGAACGCATGCTCATCCAAGCGAACAGAAGGTGGCCGCTGTCGTCGCTCGCGGTGCTCGCGGTACTTGTCACGTCCGTCGGGTGCCGCGAGAACACCAGGACCTCGCCCGCCACATCGGTCGATGTGAAGCCGATCGTCGCTGCGCCACCCCGGACGCCTTCGGAGGCGCTCGCAAATGAGCCGACGACGGCCGAAGAGTTGAAAGGCATCTCGACCGACGGCCCATTTGCATCGCTCACGGCGTATTGCGCATGGTTCAAGCGAGACTGCACTCCCGGTGACGCTCGCCTCTGCCAGTGTGGAGACACGAACAAGGGATATTGCACGACGTCCCTCGAGTGGACTTCGGGAGTGGCGCCGTCGTTCAACAAGAGCAAAAGCGGATTGCTGATCGCCGACCATGCGAAGGCCGACGGTGGGCCACGAATGTATCGGATCGTCGTCGCTCCCCACACACATTGAGCTCGGCGCGCGACGGGTCGAACGGTGCGCTCGCTCTTCAAAGGCGAGCCTCAACGAGGCCGGCGACCTGCGTCGTCGACGGCGCCACCGCCGCGATGCCGTCGTCCCGCGGCGTCGAACGACCCCTGCACTGCAAGGTTCACGATGGCCGGATACGTGAGCTGGCCGGGGTCCGTGCCGTGTCGATGCGCCGCCTCGATGAAGTGCTGCCAGACAGGAACCTTGACCGAGAGCGACGCGACGACGTCGCCAATCGCGTAGCTCACTCCGCCGCCGAGGAGGACGTCGGTACGGCCGACGTTGCCGTCTTGCTGAACGACGCCGCCCCATCGTTCCGGCTGTTCGTTCAGGATGTCCACCGACGGACCGAGACGTAGCTTCGGGACGAGAATCTCGACGTCACCGGAGAGACCGCCGGCGTAGCGATTGCCGGCGTGATAGCCCCGGCTGTTCTCGTAGACGAACATGATCGCCTGCGCGTAGCTGCTGAGCCTCACGCGGCCGAGGGGGAGCCCTGCGTCGACGGCGAAGACGGGGTAGAACGTGCCGGTTCCGAACTGAATGTGCTGATGAGGAAGCCCGGCGCGACCGCGCGCGAATGGGTCATCCTCGATGCTCCCGATCGGCAGCCCGAGACCTGCGCGCGTCGTGACGCGGAGATCGCCGACGCCCCCGGTCGCACGCGCCAAGAGCCAAGGATCGGCGAAGCCGGTGAGCGTTTCGTTGCGGTGATGAATGTTCTCGTAGTCCGGGGTGAACGGCGTGCCGTCCTCGCGGCGGAACTGAATCGTGGTGTCGACGATGCGAAACGGAATCTGCGCCTCGACCCCGAACGTCGGCGTGATGCCGTACGCGATGATGGGACGAAGCTCGCCGACCCAAAACCGTTGGTCGTGCTGCTGCGGCGGTTCGGAACGCACCCGACAGATGGGCCCAATCTCTGGGCACGATTCGGGGTGCACGACCCGCATGGTCGTGCCGGTCAGATTGAGCGAGATGGTGAGCTCGCCGGCATCGAGCGTCGTATTCGCAGCCCGGGCCGTAGGAAGGTTCGGATTGCTGCACCCGGCGCACGCGCGCGCCTCCGCTTCGAGCGCGATGACCGCTTCGAGCGCGGCCAACGCGAACACCGCCAACTTCATCGACGGTTCGCTTCGGCGAGGACCGCATCGAGCGCGCCGAGATCGGCGCCGTGGAGCGTCCTGAACCGCTTGCCGTCCTTGCCGTAAACCACGACGAAGGGCAACGACGGCACGTCGCGCAAGTAACGCTGTCCGAGCGGGCTCTCCCACTCCAAGATGTTGAGCTTCCGATACGCGAGCGAGGCATCACCGTTCGCGATGCGCTTGTAGAGATGGCCATCCACCTTGCGGCACGCCGCGCACCAGTCGGCGTAGAAGTCGAAGATGGTCACCTTTCCCGGTACCGCGTGTGTGTCGAGGCTCGATACGTCCTCGCCCGCGCGAGAGAGCCACGACACGTCGGCGCCGTCGGGCAGCTTCGGCAACGGCTCGAACGTCAGGTCTGGATGGCACTTGAAGCATTGCGACTCCGGGACGCCGTGCGGCGCGCACCAGTCCCCAGCCCGCTTGAATTGCGCGACCAGCTCGGGATGGTGAAGCGTGCAGGTCTTCTCGGGGACCTTGTGCTCGCAAAGCACGATGTCTCCGTCGACGCGCGAAAGCTCGGAGAGTTTGCCGTGCGGAGTACCGGGCGTACCCGGCGGTGGCGACGACGACGCGCACGCGCCCACGAAGACGGCGAGCAGCGTGAAGCAAGAAGCACGTTTCATCGAAATCCTCACTCGTCACACCCGCAGTCGAGGCAGGCGCGAATCGAATCTGTGCCGCAGAACTCGCGAAGCTGGTCGCGAAGCGCCTTTCTCGCGCGATGGAGTCGCACCGTGGCGTTGTTGACCGTGATACCCAGCGCGTCCGCCGCCGAGGCGAGCGGCTCGTCCGCGATGTCGACCCGACGAAGGATGTCCGCGTAGTCGGGGCGGATGCGGTCGAGCTGCCCCAAGCTGCACGCGCAGACCGCGACCTCCTCGGGCGTTGCATCGCCGACGTCGTTCGCGAGGAGGGCGAGCTTCGACTCACGAAGCGCCCACTTCGCGTGATGGTCAGCGAGGGCGCGCCGAAGAATCTGGAAGAACCATGCACGCGTTCGGTCCCGGTCGCGCACGTCGTCTGCGTGCTCGGCCGCACGAATGAGCGACTGCTGAAAGATGTCCTCGGCGTCGGCGTCGGAACGAACACGCGAGCGGACGAACGAGAGAAACGCCTCGCGGTCGGCTAGGAGGTCACGCACGAGGGGTGATGCCGCGTCCGCCACGTGACCAGGAGGGCCGACGGTCTCGGGACGAGCCTTCACGTTTTCACCGTAGCGGACGGGCACCACTGCGTTACCTCACGCGCCCTTCGTTGCCGGACAACCGCAAGAGCGAGGACAGGCGCAAGCAGAGCCGCACGTGCACGTGGCCCCGCAGCAGCACTCACCGGCTTTCGCTGGCCTGTCGCCTGAACATCGGCAATTGCCCGCGGGACAGGACTTGCACGCGCACGCCTGCGTCGACTGTTCACTCATGGTTCGTTACTCCTCGTCCGGGAAGACGGGGGATGCGGCGCGATCCTTACAGTCCGCCGGCCACGGCGTACAGCGCCTCGGCCGTACGGCAGCTCAGCCGTAGAGCTCAGTGACCGAGCAGCTCACCGTGGACGAAGCGCGCTGCCGCGTACGGTGCGCCGGCCTGCGTACAGATCGCGATCGCGGTCGCAGACGGACGCGCCGGCGACGAAGCGAGCATGGGGGTGTCGTCGATGGTGGCGAGCACGGACGACTCCGCAAGCAACGACACGCGCTTCGCATCCACCTTCCAACGAACGCGCATCTTCACCCGACCGAAGTCCCAGCGCACGTCCGCATCGAGTGCGATCGCGTCATCACGCGACGGCTCGCTTGGTCGAAGGCGCGCGACCTCGTCGAGGATGCGCGAGAGCGACTCGTCGGGCGTGATCCCGCGCACGACGAGACAACGGTCGCCGCGCTCGTCACGCGCGATCTCGGTGACGGTCCGCCTGCCGTCGGACCAGCTCCGCGGCGGCACACGCATGAGCGACTTCCACACGTAGGCATAGCTCTCGGTCTCGGCGCGTGCGACCGTCGCCGGAACGAGCAGCGGGGATGCGGCGCCTTGAAAACGTTGGTCGAGCGCATCCAGGATCACACGCCGAATTCCACCGACGCCGAGCCCCACGCACGCAATGAACGAGCGCGGATCGAGTGCGCCGAAGGCCGGTCGCTCCCCGTGCAACCCGACGAACACGACCGGATCGTGCGAAGTACGAACGCCACCGAGCGACGCAGCATCGGCTTCGTACGCGAGCAGCCGCGCGACCGCCCACACCACATCGACGGCCGGGTCGGTATCGTCGTCGAGGGATGCGATGATCCGCGTGCGCGCGAGTGTGGACCGCGTCGCAACGACGGAGGCGCGCCCGAGTAGCTCGTCGTGCGTGGTCACTGTGGGAGTCTAGAGCAGCGCCCGGGCGCGTGCGAGGGCCGCCCATCCCGCAGCGGCGGGGTGCGGATCCGCGAGGTGCCCTCTTCGAGCGAGCTGCGCGCTCCGCTCCGGGGTCACTGCTTGACGCAGTGATAGGCGGCGACGCCGTTTCCCTGCTGGAACTCGTCGAGCGCCGTGAGCGTTCCCTTCGGCTGCTCGACGTACGAATAGTCGTCGTACGCGATGCCCTTGAAGCTCTCGAGATACAGGGCATCCATGTGGACGGACGCGGTGCCCTGCTCTCCGTCGGAGACCCAACGCTGTACGACCCCCGTAGTGGAGATGCGCTGCACCTCGAACGAGATCGGCGGTCGCCCGTCCGCCGTGCACGACCACTTCGCGTAAACCTGCTCCCAGACCTCGCCCGTCGCTGCCGCGGTTCCGCCGCCGCCGGCGTCGCCGCCACCGCAGTCGTTGATCAACGCGAGAGCCCCGAGCACGGACAAGATCGCTACCTTCATGAAACAGCTGAGTATGCCTCATCGAAACGCACGCGTCCAAGCGTGACCATCTCGACGATGGCAGAGGAGCGCCGATCTCACGAGCAGGTCGCCGAGCCCGGCGCTGAGCGCGAAGCTTGCCGGCAAGACGCCGAGCGCGCCGAAGCCAAGGAGCATCGAGCCGAATGCCATGCGCGTGCCGACGAGCAGTCGGACGTCGCCGTCGCGAAGGCGGTCGAACGCGCCACGCACGGTCGGCGACCGCAGGCTCGTGACGACCACGCCGAGACCAAGCGCGAGGCCGAGGGGGAAGATGCGGGGAAGCACGTCGGCGACCCCGTCGATGTGGCTCGCAACCGCCGCGACGGCCGCGATGGATGCGAGCACCACCCCGGCGCGTCGCTTCGTGGCGCGATCCGCGTCGCGGAACAGCGAGCGATGGCCCGCATACGTGGTGGCGAGCGCGGTCGCCGTTACGGCGACCCGCAGCGCGAAGGCAATGTTCGGAGAGGTCATGCGTCTGTCGTAGACGCGTGCGGGATCATCGACCAATCGGATGACGAGATGGTCTCCATCCACGATGTCGATGCACGAGGTGCCGGCGACGCGCCCGTGCGCGCGCGGGCGCCCTCGCGTGACAACGGTCCGCGATCGACCGTGGACAGCTCGATCAAGCCGCTCCGCGCGACCTTCGAGCGCTCCTGAAGTGTCGAAAGCGACGCTCGATCTGCGCTGATTTCGCAGTCGTCGCTCGCGTTGAATAGCGGCGGGAGCACAGCCGGGATGGTGTTCACGCTGCGGGATTGCGCGCACGAACACTTGGCGTCTGCGCGCCGGGCGAGGTAACGGTTTCAGTCGTGCAGGCGCGCGCCATGCTCGTCGTCGGGTCGTCTCTCTCGACGTGCGCGCTCGCGGCGTGCTCGATCCTCACCTCCTGGGACGGCCTCCCGCTCGGCACGCCCCCCGACGCCGCGGCCCCCGACGCCGCGGCCCCCGACGCCGCGGAGGCGCCCGAAGCGTCCTGCCCCGAGGGCGAGCACCGGTGCGGGGGAGACGGCATCGTCGGCGATCCGAGCACGCTGTACCGCTGCCTCGCGGACGGCGGAGCGGCGGTCGCGATCGCCTGCGCGAAGGGCTGCGCGCGGAGGCCCGAACGCGGAGGCGCATGCATCTGCGTGGTCGGCACACGCTACTGCGGCAACGACCAGGTCCTGGGCGATCCCGCGGCGCTCTACGAATGCACGAGCGACTACTCCGGGCGGCTCATTCGTGTGTGCGACGCGGGTTGCACCGTCAAGGCGAACGCGCAGGACGAGTGCCTCTGAGGTAGCCTGCTCGGGTGTCTTGGAGCTCCGACGAGAACGACGCCGAGACCGATGTGGACCGCCGTGTCGTCGACCGGCGGTCCAACCGCGCCTCGAAGCAACCCTTACGGCACCGCGAGATCGAAGTGGACCGCCCAATTGTGAAGGTCGTATCCGTTTCGCGACTTCGTGTCGTCCGAGTCACGTAGGTTGCCACGTGCACCTTGGGGAGTGCCGATGCACGTCCCTGGCGTTTGGTTCATCGCGTAGCGCAGCCGCGCGTTTGCGCCGACGGGTGCTTTGTCGAGCATGATCTCGACCGTATCGGGCCCAGTCAGCTCGACGTTCGTGATCTTCGTCTCCGCGCCGTCGTCGAAAGTGAATCCCTGGTTGTCGGCGGGCGCGACCAGCTCCGTATCGAACGCGAGCGGTGGCTTTGGCACGTGGAAGACGACGGTGATGACCGCACCGTCACGCATGATCGTCTTCGGGCGCACCGGCTCCCATGGTTGACCTTCGAAGATCACACGGGCGTAAGCCTTGGCGAAGTATTCGCCGAGGCGACGCTCGCCTTCGTTCGTGTAGTGGAGGCAATCGCTCGCGATCGGGAGTTGGTAGCTCGGCCCGATCAGGAAGACCTTGCCCGCCGCTTTGACGTGCGCGTCGAGCTGGAACTGAGCGACCTTGCTGGTCACGCTGTCGTTCCACCCGCTGATTTGGGAGATGAACATGAAGACGGGCTCCTTTTGGCCCGTGATCTTCTTGATCTCCGTTTCATAGTCACGCTGCCACTCGACGACACCATCGGAGTAGTCCGCGATCTTGTCGGCAGTGCCATCGGTGCCGGCAAGGGGAAACTCGGTGGTGCCGGATGTGTAGGAGTAGTGATCGCTCTCGCCGTGGATCGCCGCGACGGCACGGACGACGTACGACTTGCCGAGCGACGCGGCGACGGCCTTCGCGTCGGTGACTTCGCGCATGCCTTGCTCGAACGCGAGAAAGTAGTCGGCCTTGTAGTTGCAGCCTCCTTTGCGGAGGCACTGGTACGTATTTCCACTTCGTCCGTGGAGGCTGACGAGGACGTCGTGCTTCGACGGGAGGTTGCGGACCTTGCCGATGTACTTCTCTTTCACCAAGGACGAGACTTGGTTGGCAAGCCCGGACGCGGACGTCTCGACTTTGTAATCGTAGTAGTTGTCGCCTTCCACGAGTGGCACGAACGACTTTGGGTTCTGGTAGCTCGTGCAGCCCTCGCTGTCGCACGACGACTTGCGGGCGCTCGCGTGATTCGATGGATCGTCGAAACCGCCTTGCATCGACATGACACCCGTGTCGAACATCAGATTGCCGAACGGCTGTTCCGTCGAGAGCTCGGGGTTCCCTCCGTTGGAGACGGAGTTTGATTGGCCCGTGATGAGGACGTGGTTGATGTCGAAGTCGGTGTACTTCGGAAGGTCGCTCGACTCCGCGCCTTGGCCGTCCTGACCGCTCGAACCGCCATCACCGTCGACGCCACCAGGAGCGTCGTCCGAGGGATCGCTCCTTCCCCAGGCGATCGCAACGACCACGAGGAGCGTGATGGTCGAAGGGGTAGGCCAGCGCATTCCCCTGATCTAACATCACGCCCGCACCGGCGCCGCGCGTAGCTCCAAGGACGAGCGCTGGGACGGCTGGTACGCTCGGGCTCGACGCCTTGCAGCTCTGATGGAGAAGTTCAGCGCGCGACGGCCTTCAGGACCGGAGGAACGAGAGGCACGCAGCTGCACACCGGGGGCGGACCGAGCGTGCACTTGCGGACCTCGCCCGGCAGACAGAACGGCGTCGGCGACGGGATGGGGTTGTTGACGAGCGCGCTCGCGTTCCGATCGGTCTGCTCGACGGCCTCTTCATCCGCATCGGGCTCCGAGCCCGCGGCGCAGCCGACGACGGTGAAGAGAGCAACGAGCGCACTGGGGAGAGTCTTCTTCGTCTTCATGACCACGTCTCTCCGCAAGCGGAGTGCCGTCGGGTGGCACCAGCGATCTCACGCTGTTTCCCATTTTCGAGGTGCGCGCGCGCGGCGCCCGCGCGCGCGCGCGCGTGGTCTCGCACAAGCATTTCGCTGGGCTTGACGCGCAGGTCGGCTGGCCCACGCGGTGCAAGAGGCCGCGCCCGGAGGTTCACGAAAGATGACCGTGACGAAGACGATCCCCCTGGCGCTCCTGATGCTCACGACCGCGCTCGCAGGTTGCGCGGCATCGCCCGAAGAGGACGATCCCGCGGAGGCGCAGAGCGAGGCGCTTCGGATCGCCCCGGGCGGTAGCGGCGTGAAGTCGAAAGGCGATCTCGAAGGCGACGGTTACAAGTGCACCACCTGGCCCGGGACGACGGTGACCGAGTGCACGAAGTTCGGAGCGCCGACGTATACCTGCGACTCTGCAGGACGCTGCTCCGTCCTGAGCACCGCGCCGCCGCCGCCGCCGCCACCGCGGCCGTTGCCGCCGATCGTCAGCACGGATCGGGTGCTCTCGCCCTGATCGACGGCGAACGGAACGACGAAGGCGACGATCGCTCCCCGCGATCGCCGCCTTTCGTCGTCTTCGGGGGTGTAATGGCGCGTCGGCGGGTCGTCGGAGTGGCCGTTCATCTCGTCGTGCCGCGCGTGCTGAAGCGAATCGCGCGGACGGCCTCGGCCAAGACTGTTTGAGTCGGTTAGCGCGCACGACCTCTTGGCGTCTGCACGCCGGGCAAGGTGCGCCCCCCGACGTGTGTGCGACGCGGGGTGCACCGTCAAGGCGAACGCGCAGGACGAGTGCCTCTGAGGTAGGCTGCTCGGGTGTCTTGGAGCCCCGACGAGAACGACGCCGAGACCGATGTCGTCCCCGCGCAGAACGCGCGAACGACGATCCGGCGCCAGCCACGGATCGCCTGGCGCGATGCCGCGGGCGATCATGCGGTGACGCTCGGCAAGCTCGCGCTCGTCGGCTCGACGAGCGGAGCGGATGTCGTCGTCGAGGACAAGGCCGTCTCGCGCCTGCACGCCGAGCTCGAGCCGCGGGCCGACGGGCTCTGGGTGCGTGATCTCGGCAGCCGCAACGGCACGTGGATCGAGGGCGTGCTGGTCCGCGAGGCGCGCGTGCCCGACGGGGCGCGCATCCGTGTCGGGAGCACGGTCCTCTCCGTCGACGCGGCGGTCGAGACGTCGATCGAGCTCTGGCCCGACGCGCGCTTCGGCGCGCTCGTGGGCGGCAGCGTGCAGATGCGCGAGCTCTTCGCGATCCTCGCCCGCGTCGCGGCGCTCGAATCGACGGTGCTCATCGAAGGCGAGACCGGCACGGGCAAGGAGCTCGTCGCGCGTGCGCTGCACGATGCGTCGCCGCGCGCGAACGGGCCGTTCGTCGTCGTCGACTGTGCCGCGCTCCCCGAGCAGCTCCTCGAGAGCGAGCTCTTCGGTCACGTGAAGGGATCGTTCACCGGTGCAACGAGCACGCGCGTGGGTGCGCTCGAGGCGGCGGCGGGAGGCACGGTCTTTCTCGACGAGATCGGCGAGCTCGCGACGACCGTGCAACCGAAGCTCCTTCGTGCGCTGGAGTCACGCACGATCCGGCGCATCGGCGAGAGCACGCACCGGCCGATCGACGTGCGCTTCGTGTCGGCGACGCATCGCGACCTGCGGCAGATGGTGAGCGCCGGCTCGTTCCGCGAGGACCTCTACTTCCGGCTCGCGGTGCTCCCCGTGAGCGTTCCGCCGCTCCGCACGCGCATGGATGACGTCGCGCTCCTCGTCGATCGCTTCTGCCAAGGCGCGAGCGACGCGTTCAAGACCGAGCTGCTCCGCGAAGCGCTCGATCGCCCCTGGCCCGGCAACGTCCGCGAGCTCCGGAACTTCGTCGAGCGCGCCGTCGCGTTCGGCGCGCGGCAGGCAGCGGCGATGTCCGGACCGCGGTCTTCGCAGGCTCCCGCGCCGTCACGCCCCGGCGACGCCTTCGGCGACGTGTACGCGAAGCCGTTCCGCGAGTTTCGTGACGAGGTCGAGCGCGAGTACGTGCGCCGTCTGCTCGAGCGTCACTGCGGCAACGTGCAGGCCGCGGCGCAGGCGGCCGGCATCGATCGCACGTACATCTATCGCTTGATCAAGAAACACGAGGCCTGACGTCAGAACGCGCCGGAGCCGACGACCACGCCTCCGCCCGCGGTCGGTGATGCCGCGACGCGGACGCTCGAGATCCCGACGAACACCGCGGCGCCGAGGGCCGCGAGCCCGCCCGCGAAGAGCAAGTCGCCGACGACGAGCTTCGTCTGCGCGCGCTCCTTGTCGCCGGCGCTGCACGTACGGCTCACGCCGCACGTCGCGAACAGGCTCGAGCGATCGCTCCGGCCGTCCATCCAGAAGTAGACCCCGGCTCCGGTCGCAACGACGCCAACGCCTCCGAGCACCCACGTGAGCGGGTGGATCGACGCGCGCGGGGCGGCAGGCGCAGGCGCAGACGGCACGTTCGCATCCGGCATTCTCAAGGTGATCAGTCGCTCGTGCTCGCCCGCGGCGACGACGATCGACGCGCTCGCACGCACGCCGTTCCGCTCGGCGCTCACCGTGCGCTCACCGGGATCGAGCGGCACCGCGCGCCCGTCGGCGCTCGCGATCGTCGGGTCGCCGTCGACGAAGACGCGCGCGTCGGTCACGTCGTGCCCTCCGGAATCGACGACGCGCACGACGATCGAAGGCAGCGAGCCTTCCACCTCCGTGAGCCAGCGCTTGCAGTCGCGCGCGATCGCGGCAGGACAGACGCCGCGCGCGCACGAGATCAGCTCTTGGCGCGCGGCGCGGAGACGTGCGACGCGACGCAGCCGCTGCGCTTCCTCCGCCGACGCGATGCATTGATCCGTCGTGTCGGCCCGCGCGGCGCTCGGTGCGACGAGCGCGAGCACGAAGACGATCTTCGCCACGCATTCGCGCATCAATTGAAGCACGCCTTCTTGTACTGACGTACGCCGTCTGCATCGACGGTGTACGGCGGGTCGCAATCGGTCCTTGGCCGGGCCGCGGGCGGACGCGCGATCGGCTTCTTCCATGCGCGCGCCGTCGATCCAGGCGCGGTGGGCGCGAGCGAGACAGGAGGAGCCGGCGGCTCGGCGGAGTCCGCGATCGGCGAAGCCTCGGTCGCGATCGGCGTCGCGATCGCCGTGGTGATCGCCAACTCGCTCGGGGCCTTCGGACGCGTGAGCGCGGCGGCGGTCGCGATGCCCACGCCGAGCACGAGGAGCAGCGCGCCCGCGACGAGCGCCTTCCCCTTCCCCTTCTTCCCCTTGCGCGACATCACCGGAGCGGACGCGGCAGGGGCAGGCCCAGACGCAGACGCAGACGCAGACGCGGACGAGAGCACGCGCTCGCGCTCGAGCTCGGCGATGCGCGCCGAGCGCGCGTCGATCCTCGCGCCCGCGAGCTCGGACACCCACTTGCCGACGACGGAAGGAAGCGCGGGCCGGACGGCCTCCTCGATCGCGCGCGCCATCGCGTCCGCCGTCGGGTAACGCTCCGCACGTTCGCGGTGCAGGGCGCGCATGACGATCGCCTCGAGCTCGGGCGGAACGGACGCGTGCTCGCTCGGTCGCGGCACGAGGCCCGCGAGGATCTTCGCCGTGACGGCCGACGTCTGCTCGCCGCTGAAGAGGCGGCGCAGCGTGAGCGCTTCCCACATGCAGACGGCGGCCGAGTAGATGTCACTCGTGCGCGCCACCGTGCCGTTCAGCTGCTCGGGCGACATGTACGCGAGCTTGCCTTTGACCTGTCCCTCACGCGTCGTGCGCAGGCGCCCCTCGGCCTTCGCGATGCCGAAGTCGAGCACGCGCGTGATGCCGTCGATGCCGACGAGGACGTTCTGCGGGCTCACGTCGCGATGGACGAGATCGAGCCGCTCGCCGCGCTCGCTCGTGGCTTCGTGCGCCGCGTGCAGCCCGTCGAGCAGGCCGACGAAGATCGCCGCGACGACGTCCGGCGCGATGGGCACCTTGCGCTCGGCGGACGCGCGGAGGAGCGTCGCGAGCGCTTCGCCCGCGACGTACTCCATCACGACGAGGCGCTGCTCGCCGTCCGTGACCACGTCGAGCGTCTGCACGACGTTCGGATGACGCACGCGCGCGGCGAGGCGCGCTTCGTCGAGGAACGTGGCCGCCACGTCGCGCTCGTCGGCGACGTGCGGACGCACGCGCTTGATCGCGACCGGGCGCGCGAAGCCCTCCTCCGCGACGAGGAAGCCGAAGTGCACCGTCGCCATGCCGCCCGCTGCGAACTCGTCGTGCAGCGTGTAGCGCGAGGTCCCCCGACCCGACGTCGGCTCACCCATGAGTAGAGGCAGAGGCTAGCACCCGCACCCCGACCCGGCGATCACCACTTGGGCTTGCGGACCTGCGCGTAGCGGAACGGGCCCTTCGGGTGATCTTCGAAGTGAAGGTGCGGACCGGTCACGTTGCCCGTCGCGCCGACTTTGCCGAGCGTCTGCCCCGCGTGGACCCGCGTGCCGGCAGCAACCGCGCGGCTCGACAGATGGCAGTAAACGTACGTGCGCCCGTTGTCGGCATCGAGGCCGATCCACCGGCCGTACGCGCCGCCGTTGTTGTTCGACCAGCGGATCTTCCCGCTCCTCACCGCGACGACGCGCGTGCCCTTCGGCGCCGCATAGTCGTCCCCGGTGTGGAAGCCGGCGGCGTAGCGCGGATTCTTCACGCCGTACGGATACGTCACGCGTCGCCCCGGCACCGGCGACGCGATGCGCGAGAGGGCTTCCGCCGTCGAACCGACATCGCCCACGGGGACTTCGATTTCGGCGACGTCGTCTTCGAGCGCGGGCGTCAGATCGAGGTCGTCGGCGCCGAGCGACGCCGAATCGTCGGGCGTCCCGAAGTCGGCCGTCGCCTCGTCGTCGCCGTGCGGATCGGCCTCCGTCGGGGTGGCCTCTGAGAGAACGGGCTGGCCTTCGCGCGGCTCGTCGACGTCGTTGCTGCAGCCCGATGTCGTGAGCGCGAGAGCAACGGCGGACGAGAAGACGAGGGAGCAGGCGGAACGGAGCTTTCGGCGAATCGTCATGGGACGTCGTTCAGCACGTCGTGAGCCAGCGCGGTCTCGGTGGACGTTTTCCGGGACACTGTGATCGTCGCCTCGCAACGCGGGCCGATTGCGCCGTTTGCGCAGCTTCCCGCGCGAGCGCTCGTGGACGATCGTCGACGCTCGTCGCGAATCGTCCACGAGCGCGGATCACCAGGCGGGCTTTCGGACCTGCGCGTAGACGAACGGGCCCTTCGGGTGATCCTCGAAGTGGAGGTGCGGACCGGTGACGTTGCCGGTCGCGCCCGTCTTCGCGACGATCTGCCCAGCGACGACCTTCGTGCCTGCAGCGACGAGGCGGCTCGAGAGGTGGCAATAGACGTACGTGCGTCCATTGTCGGCATCGAGACCGATCCACTTGCCGTATGCGCCTCCGCTGTCGTTCGACCAGCGGATGGTGCCGCTGCGGACGGCGACGGCGTTACTACCGGTCGGCGTCGCGTAGTCGTCGCCCGTGTGATAGCCGGCGGCGTAGCGTGAGTTCTTCACACCGAACGGATACGTCACGCTCTTGCCCGGCACCGGCGACGGGACGCGCGCGCCGGGAGGCGTCTTGCAGGAATCGTTGCTGCCCGCGTTGACCATGCAGCCCGCGGCGCACTTCTCGACGACACTCGGCGTGCCCGAGCCGTTGCACTTGTAGAGGGTGCTCGGATCGCCGATGACCTTGTCGCCTCCGCAGTAGAGGCCGCCCGCGACGCAGCCGCCGCCACTCGGCACCACGACGGCCGCATCCGCGCCGGCATCGGGGGCGGTATCGGGGGCGCCGACCGGCGGCTCGACGGTGTCTGCACCGAGCGACGGATCGTCGTTCGGCGGCGCGCCCTCGTCACCGTCGGCGTCGTCGCCGTGGTCCTCTCCGGTCTTTCCGGCGTGCGTGCGTGCAGGAGCCGGGGCCGCGAGCTCGCCGGGCGAGGCGTCGTCCGCGCTGCATCCAGCGGACAGACCGCCGAAACACGCGGTCGACGCGAGAACGAATCCGAATCCGAGGCAGAGGGCGCGATGCGACATGGCCGCGGGCGTTGCACGACGAGTGCCGTGGCCGTAGACGCGGCGAAGAACGAGGATCGCGCGAAAGACGCCGCCCGCCTCGTGGACGATCGTCCACAAGGCTTCCGATCGAAGCGCGCAGCGTACAGAAGAGCTTGGAATAGATCTCCCAACCGTCGGATCTTGCAATGGAATGTAGAAATGTCGAAAATCGTCTCCGGTGATGTCGAGAGCGGCGCGTCCGCTCCGTCGTCTCTGTGTTCCGGGAGAGGCCCGGCCAAGAAGACGGAGACCACCATGACGACCACGATCACAACCTTCCTCACCTACGACACCCAGGCCGAAGAGGCGGCGCAGCTCTACACGTCGCTCTTCGACGGCAAGATCAAGGAGACGATGCGCTACCCGGCCGGCGGGCCGAAGCCGGCGGGCTCGGTACTCTCGGTGACGTTCGAGCTGTTCGGACAGACGTACATCGCGCTGAACGGCGGCCCCTCGTTCACGTTCGCGCAGGGCTTCTCGCTGATGGTCCAGGTCGACACGCAGGCGGAGATCGACCGGCTCTGGAAGAAGCTGACCGAGAACGGCGGCAAGGAAGTGCAGTGCGGCTGGCTCGTCGACAAGTTCGGCGTGTCCTGGCAGATCGTCCCGAAGCAGCTCGGCGCGATGCTCGCGAGCCCGGACCGGCCGAAGGCGACCCGCGCGATGGGGGCGATGATGGGAATGAAGAAGCTCGACCTGGCGAAGCTGCAGGCCGCATTCGACGGCGTGTGAAGGAGAACGAACGATGAAATTCATGTTGATGATGCACGCGCCTCGCGGCACCGGCGACTATCAGATCAACTCGTGGACGCCCGAGGACTTCCGGGCCCACATCCAGTTCATGAAGGACCTGAACAAGGACCTCCGCGAAGCCGGCGAGCTCGTCGGCGCAGAAGGCCTCGCCCCTCCGGGACAGGCGCGCGTCGTCCGCTCGAAAGGCGAAGGCGCCCCCGAGGTGACGGACGGGCCCTTCGCCGAGGCGAAGGAGTTCCTCGTGGGCTACTGGATCGTCGACGTCGAGAACGCCGAGCGCGCCTACGCGATCGCCGGCAAAGCGTCGACCGCACCTGGCCCCGGCGGAAAGCCGCTCGGCATTCCGATCGAGGTGCGTCAGGTGATGAGCGTGCCGCCCGACTCGCTGTGAAGACGACGGGCGAGCACCTTCTCCGCGAGCTGGCACCGCAGGTGCTCGGCGCCGTCGTCCGTCGTTATGGCGACTTCGGCGCCGCGGAGGATGCGGTGCAAGAAGCGCTCGTCGCGGCTGCGTTCGAATGGCCGCGCGCGGGCGTGCCCGAAAACCCGCGCGCGTGGCTCATCCAGGTGGCCGCTCGCAAGCTCACCGATCAACTTCGGTCGGACTCTGCGCGCCGCCGGCGCGAAACGAAGGTCGTTCTCGAAACACCGCCGGAAGAGAACATGGTACCGCCGCCTGACGAAGCACCCGTGGAGCAGGACGACACGCTCGTTCTTCTCTTCATGTGCTGTCATCCGGCGCTCACGCGTCCGTCGGCCATCGCGCTGACCTTGCGCGCCGTCGGTGGCCTCACCACCGCGGAGATCGCGAGCGCGTTCCTCGTGCCCGAGGCGACGATGGCGCAGCGAATCAGTCGCGCGAAGCAGAGCATCAAGAGCTCCGGCGTGGGCTTCGTGATGCCCCCGCCCGAGATGCGCGACGCGAGCCTCGGCGCCGTCCTCCACGTCCTCTACCTGATCTTCAACGAGGGCTACGCGACGAGCTCGGGAGAGGTCCACCAGCGCGTGGACCTCTCGACCGAAGCGATCCGCCTCGCGCGCGCGGCCCACGCGCTGCTCCCCGAGAACGGCGAGGTGAGCGGGCTCCTCGCGCTCATGCTGCTCACCGATGCCCGGCGCGCCGCACGATCGGGACCGAACGGCGAGATCATCCCGCTCGACGAACAGGATCGATCGCTGTGGGACAGGAACGCGATCGCGGAGGGCGTCCAGCTCGTGACCGAGGCGCTGACGCGTGGCACTGTCGGCTCGTACTCGCTACAGGCCGCCATCGCCGCGGTGCACGACGAAGCCGCGCGCGCCGAGGACACGGACTGGCCGCAGATCGTCGCGCTCTACGGAGTGTTGATGCGGCTCTCCGACAACCCGATGGTCGCGTTGAACCATGCCGTGGCCGTCGCGATGGCGCATGGACCGACCGAAGGGCTGGCGCTTCTCGACAAGCTCGATCGCGATCCGCGAATCAAGGATCACCACCGGCTCGATGCGGTGCGCGCCCACCTCCTCGAGCGTGCGGGGAGGAGCGCGGACGCGCTCCGCTACTACGGGGCGGCGGCGGAGAAGACCGCGAGCCTTCCAGAGCGCAACTATCTGCTTCTCAAGATTGCGCGGCTCCGCGCGAGCTGACCCGCAACCGATCGCGTTCCCAGTCACGATGCTGACCTGAAGCCCCTGCGCTGTGACGCAGCGACCACACCCGCGACGCCGTCACCATGCCTCCGCGCTCGCGATCGCCTGATTCCACGCGACGTCCCGCACGGCACCGACGTTGCGTCAGGCACCCCGCTTTCTTGGGAGGTCCGAACATGGTCGAAGGTTCTCGCATCGCACGTGGCAATCCCTCGCTCGCCATCCTCGCCGTCGCCCTCGCGGTGGCTGCATGCGGCATCGGGGACGGACGCGACGACGACGACCGCTCCTCGTCGCCGTGTCCCGCAGGCACGGCGCGCGGCGCGAGCGCCGCGGGCGGAGGCACGACGAGCGGCTCATCGAGCGGCGCAGGCCCTTCGAGCGACTCGAGCGGCACGAGCTCCTCGTCCGGCACGAGCTCCTCGTCCGGTACGACAGGCTCGCCGGCGCCCTCCTCCGGTAGCGGAGCGGATTCGCTCTGCATCCCGAACGCCGTCTGCGCAGGGATCTCCAGCTGCCACGACGACTGCTACGGCGATCGCTGCTGTCAGATCTCATGCGCCTGCGACTCGTCCGACACGAGCAGCACGAGCTCGCACCTGCGTTGCTCGATGTCCTGCACGGGCAAGTAGCAACGAGGTCGTGCTCGTCAGGCGGCCGGACGGACGACGGGCGCGGCGGAACATGACGTCCGAAACAGGCCCGTCTGTCTTATCCTCCGCCCGGACGGTTCGATATGACGACCTGGAATGAAAGATTCTGCGAAACGAACGGCATCAGCCTCCACTACCTCCGAACCGGAGGCGCCAAACCTCCTGTCGTCCTGCTCCACGGATTGATGGGCAGCGGCGCTTGCTGGACTCCCCTCGCCCGCGCGCTCGAGAGTGAATTCGACGTCGTCATGCCCGACGCAAGAGGGCACGGCGGGTCGAGCGCGCCGCTCCACGGGTACCGGTACGACGATCACGCGAGCGACGTCGTCGGCCTCATCCGCGAGCTCTCGCTCTCGCGTCCGGTCCTGCTCGGCCACTCGATGGGCGGCATGACCGCCGCGGTGGTGGCGAGTCGAGGTGCGGGGCTCCTCCGCGGCCTCATTCTGGTCGACCCGACGTTCTTGAGCCCCGAACGTCAACGCGAGGTGCACGATAGCGACGTCGCCGCTCAACACCGCCGGGCCCTCGGTCTACAGAAGTCTGAACTCGTTGCGCAGGCCCGAGCCCGGAACCCGCGTCGCTCGCGCGAGATCATCGAGCTCCAGGCCGAGGCCAGATTGAAAACCCATATGGCCGCCTTCGACGTGCTCACGCCGCCCAATCCCGAGTATCGCGACGTCGTGAGCGCAATCGACGTCCCGAGCCTCCTCGTCATCGGCGACAGCCCCGTCGTGACGCTCGACATGGCAACGGAGCTGCGCAGCCTCAACCCACGCCTGCGAATCGAACAAATCCAGAACGCCGGTCATGGCCTTCCGTTCGAACAACCCGAGCGCCTGGGAGAGGTGGTCGTGTCGTTCCTGCGTGAGCTGGCTTAGCCTCGTCTCAGAGGGATCCTCGTTCGCGAGCGGAGTCGAGCAAGCTCCTCAGCGTCGCCGTGGTGCCCTGTGCGAGGTGGCTGCCAGCGACCTACAACACGAGCCTCGAGGACATTGCGCAGACGTTGGACCAAGTCCGCATCGACACCGACGACGATCAACAGCTCCACGACACGAGCATACCGGATGTGAAAGATCCCGATGTTCTGCTCGCGAGTCGGCAGCGTTTGATCGCGACGGTGAGCCCGTCGGATGCGATCCCCTGCGGCCGGACGGTCGGGCACTCGCGAGATGCGTGTAGTTGACGCTCTCTTCCAGGTCCAAGCCTCAGCGGGGTGTTCGGCGGGTCCGCTTTCCACGGGCGATCTCGGTCGCGAGGGCCTCGAGAGGCGGGCCCCAGAAGCGCCGAAACTGCCCAAGCCATGCGTCGACCTCGGCCAGCGGTCGCGCGTCGACGGCGTAGAGGCGGCGCGCGCCCTCGGCTCGCACCGTCGCGAAGCCGCTCTCGCGCAAGACCTTCAGCTGCTGCGATACCGCAGATTGCGTGATGCCGAATTCTTTGGAGATGACCTCGACGACTTCGCCCGAGGCATGCTCGCCCTCGGCCAACAGCTCCAAGATACGACGCCGAACTGGATCGCCGAGGACGTCGAACGCGTGCATCAGGTCCCCGTGTAGAACGCGATGGTTCGTTCCGCCTGCGCCCGCGCCTCTTCGGGATTCGCTCCCGACGCAATGTACGCCTCGCCCCACGCTTCGCCGCACTTGCGGACGAACGCCTTTCCCTCGGTCGAGAGCGTCCAGGCCTGGAAAGCGGCGGGATCGATCGCCACTCCCGGATTGGCCAGATGCTGCTCCAGACCGTGGAGCCCGAGGTCCCAGCCGACGCCCGTCGCGCCCGGCCCGTACTTCTTCAGGTGCTCCTCGCCGATTCCGCCCTTGTGCGCGATGTGCTCGAGCGTCAGCCGCGCCCTTGTACCGTCGGGCGCGAGCCGAGCGTTGACCCAGCTCGTGGCGCCCGCGAACTCCCACGTCAAGTCGAGCGCCTCGGGCGGATCGCAGCGGGTGATGGTGCCGCCCGCGTTGCCCTCGAGCTGATATCGGCCGCCCAGCTTCAAGTCTCCCTCGACGGGAAGGAACCAGCGGGCGAGTCGCTCGGGCGTGGTGATCGCCTCCCACAGGTCGGAGACCGTCGTGTCGTAGATACGGATTGCGACGCCGACCAGCGCGGGCTTGCCCAGGTGCTCGCGGTTCTCCACTCGGCGAAACTCGGATCCGAAAACGTCTTTCATCTGCAATCCTTTCGAGAAAGCCAGCTCATGACGCCTGATTGAGCCGCGCCGCGAGCGGCTACAGCTGCCAGAGGCCGTGCTGATTGCCGCCTTGGAAGTAGATGGCGAACGTGCCGTGATCGGGGATCGCCGTCGGTGTCATGGCCATGTGACCACCAGCTTGAACCACTGCCGCGACGGCTGCATGGATGTCATCCACCAGCCAATAGGGTCGAACCACCGGCTCCTCGGTCTCACGCATCGGTGCACGCACTCCCACGAGTCCGCCGCCCGCCACTGTGGCTGTTCGCGCGTTGCCGAGCCGAGCATCAGGTTCGCCGAATTGCACTTTGTGTGCAGCGGCGTATGCAGCACACACTGCGTCGACATCCTTCGTCACGATCTCGAGATATTGAATCTTCATGGTCCTCGTCGCCTCGCCTTGGGTTCCGGTGCTGCCCACGAGATACAATGCGCCGCTAATATTAGCAATAACTAAAGTATCCGCACCGGCATCTCGAGGGTGCCGTGACCGTCTGCGCTCGGCCACGTGGAGCCACGCCCTCACAAGCGCGTACCAAACTGTGATCCCTCCCATCGAGGTGATGGAACCCTCGCCTTGGCTCGACTACCGGTAAACCATGCCCTTCGTCGTCCGTCGACCGACTGCACTCGCCTCCATCTTCGCTTCGCTCTCGCTTCTCCTCGTCCCTGCGTGCAGCAGCTCCGACGACGCCTCGAACGGCCGACCGAACGACGCCGAGAGCGACGCCGGCGTCGAGAGCGACGACGTCGTCGTACGCTTCGCCAACCGCTGGGGGCTCGCCGACAACGCGCTCGTCGAAAGGGCGAATCGCTACGGAACGAATTCGCCGACCATCGTGGCCACCGTCGATGGCAAAGAGACGACCTTCCAGCCCACCGTGCGCGACGACGGCGCCTTCGTCTTCACCGGCGTCCCGCGCGCGCCGTATGTCCTCGAGTCGCGCTTGAAGCGCACCTCGGCGCCCGCGGAGGATCCGATCTACCTCGTCCGCTACCCGATCGACGGTATGCGCAACGTCGAGATGGGCGAGGACTACTGGGGCCGCCCTGACGCGACCGTGATGACCGACGACACGAAGCTCGCCCTCACGGTGCAGGCGCCCCAGGGCATCGTCCACGGCGACACCTTCTCGTGGCTCGGACTGCACTCGTACTTCTACCGCGCGGCCACGTTCTACGAGGAGGACGATTCGGGCACGGTCCACAACCCTCCCGCCCCCGACGCGACGTCGAGCCAGGACTGGACGTTCGACAGCGCTGCCCTCTACATGCCGTACGGCGAGGACGCGAGCGGCCTGCCGTCAGCCGCCGCCAACGACGACCTCTTGATCCTCCAGGACCGGACCGAGGGGAAAACCAGGCCGATCGATGACGCCGATCCCCTCGCGCGCTTCGACCCGTGGCATGTCGTCAACAGCAACACCGTCATCGGCGTGCTGCACGCGGCTTCGCCCGACTTCGCGAACGGCAAGACGAACACGGTGACCGGCACGCTCGAGGCACCGAAGACCGAGACGTTCACCATCGACTTCCACGGCGGAACCTTCGATGCTGTCCGCGACGCGCTCGGCGCTCCCGACGAGATCACCCGCAGCACCGTCCGCATCAGCATGTCGCAAGAAGCCGGGGCGGGCCCCGCTGTCTACACCTCGGTCGCGCCCACGGTTTGGACGTTCTACGCGAGCGCTCAGCGAAAGCCCGTCGACCTGAGCTGCTTCCCCAATCCGCAGAGCACCACCTGCCAGCCGGACGTGTGCACCATCGGCTGCGAGAACGCACGAAAAGGCTACATCCACGCCGGCGAGCTCTCGAAGTTCGCCTACCAGGGCCCGCGCGTCTACGACACCGGCATGCGTGACTTCTACTACGTCTCGTATTCGTATTCGACGGAGGTCAAGCTGCCCGACGCGAGCAGCCGATTTCTCACCGGCGGCGTGAGCGACTCGTTCCCGAGGACGACCAGCGAGCCGTCGTTCAGCCTCGAGGTCGGTCCGCCCAGCGCCATCACCGTCGACGGAAACACGATCGCCTGGGGCAGCACCATCGCCGCGATCCCCGACGACCACGCGCCGGTGGTCGCTTTCACCCCGGCCACCAAAGGCGACCCCGAGTACCACCGCGTCGAGCTCATCGACCTGACGCCCGATCTCGGCAAGAACCTCGAGACGCCGCGCATGAACCTGACGGTGGCGCTGTTCTACACGCACGAGTCGTCGGTGAGTCTCCCGAAGGATCAGCTCCGGAGCGGCCACACGTATTACGTGCGCGTGATGGCCAGCAAGGAAGGCTGGAAGATCGGCGAGCGCGCACCGCGAAACTCGGTCTACCGGACGAGCATCTACAGCGCGCCGTTCGTCTTCGGCACCGCGCCGGCGCCCGCACAGCCGTGAGTGGAGCCGGCGCGCAAGGTTCCGAATACCCAGTTCGCTCGGCGTCCAGCTTGTTTACCTAGAGAGCGCGCCGACCTCTCAGTGCACGACCGCAGGCACGTGCACGTCCGAGATCGGGCGCAGGCCGGCTCCACCAGGATAGGCATAGCTGGCAGTGACACCGATGCCCCATACGGTCATCGAGAAAGGACCACCGCTCTGAATGCGATGCGCTCCGTCGGTGCACGAGCTCCCATCATAGGCCACCGCCTTGCCTGCATGAGTGAGCCGCGCATACGTCCACTCGTAATCCGCACCAAAGGCCTTCCACCCCGTGAGTGGGCCGGCGCAGTCGAGCGTGACATCGTGAAACCCTCCGTCCACCCTTCGGCGTGTGACGAAGACGGAGCTGAACGGGTACGTCGCGTCGGAGTAGAACAGGTACGAGTCGAGCCACTGATCGGTCGGTACCGCGATCGCCGTCTCTGGGTCGCCGAGCATCGTGGCGGAGGCCCCCGCGCCCGTCATCAAGGACGCCACATAGAACGGGTGTGCGGAGTCTTGGCTTCGCACGACGAAGGGCTCGTAGCTGAAGAATCGCGCGAGCTGACCCGATTGCAGCGTCGCGGGCGCCCCGTCAGGCGGACCAGGCTCGTAGACGAGCTCGGTGCCGTCCACCGCACCGACCATGCGGATCACGCTCCAGTCGCGCTCCGACTCCTTATCCTTGGACACCCAGGCAATTCGATTCGGCGCGGGCAACACCGCATATTCGTGCCCCCATGCCGAGAGCGGCGGGATCTGCTTGTTCTCGATATCGCAGTAGCCGATATCCGAAGGCACCTGCACGCATGTGACGCCGGCAAAGACGCCCACCGGTTTGCTCGTCTCCACGACCGAGCCCACGAGCTCGCGGTGTTGCGTGAGCTGCATGACCTCGCCGCGCTTCAGCTTGTAGTTCGCAACCACGTTCCGCGGGCTCGGGTGGAGGCCACGACCGCCGACGATGTCCACGGGCGGAAGAATGTCGACGGAGGTATCGTCTTCCGTCGCCACGATCTGTAGCGTAGGAGCGCCGGCGGAAGGCAGCCCTCCGGAGTTGGGGAGCATGTTCGTGCCGAACAGATCGTCTCTGCCGCCCCAAAGACCCGCAACGACGTAGTTCTTTCGAAAAGACGTCGTCGGGAGAAGCAACGTCGCGCTCGGATAATTGCTTCGGGCTCCCCCATACGGGAAGATCGAATACATCGAAACAGGCACGTCCGCGCTGGCGAGCACGGCATGACCGATCCCGGTCCCGTAGACCGCTTGCTCCTTGTCGAAGATGGGTTTGACGCCTCTGGGGCAAGCGATCCAATAAGGTACTCCGGTATCCTCGTTCGACAGGAAGACGACCGCCGCCCCGCCGGGGGGAATGGGCCCATCGAGCTTCTCGTGCCGGAGGACGCCATCCTCCACGACGGGCACCCAGACCGCGTCGGCGAGGGACAGCTCCTGCCCGTCGTACTCGAGGTGGAGCGTGGCAGGCGACGTCCAGTTGTTCGCGACGAAGAAGGCAGCGCAGCTTCCACGGCCATCGACGGTGCTGTTCTGCCCGGGGATCGCGAACGAGCAGCCCACCGAGCCTTCGTTGATGGCTGCGGCGTTGCACGGAGTGACGCACGCGCCGTTGCCACATGCTTTGTCGGCTTCGCACTCCTTGACGACGTTGCCGTCACAATCGCGGACGGATCGAAGGTCCCTCGAGCAGACGACTCCCGTGCAGCCCGCGTCGACGGCTTCGAGCCCGGCATCGGGATCTCCGAACTCTCGCGGTGCGCTCACGAACGAACCTCGGTCGGATGAGCACCCCACCCAGCCGGCCGACACGAGGACAAGAAAATGGATAAAGGGCCTGCGCATGACTGAAGACCTTCCTCGATCGAACGCGTTTACTCGAACCGAACTGGGCTCGGCTCTACGTGGATCTCCGCGTCGCGACTCCCGCGCCCGAGCTGCCCGACGACGTTGTCCCCCCAGCACGCCACGGAGCCGCCGCGAAGGAGGGCACAGATGGAGTCGTCCATGATCGCGACGGCCACGGCTTGCTCACTGAGCGCACCGATGCGGGTTGGCGTCGCGAGATCGACGCCCACGGACGCGCCGAGCTGGCCACTGCCATTGGCTCCCCAACAGTAAACGTCACCGTTCGCGGCGATGATGCAGGTGCTGTTTCCTCCGGCGGCCACCGCGACCGCGTAGACGTCTGGCGGCAGCACGACGCGCGCCGGAAACGACTCCTTCGCCTTCCTCCCGGTTCCGAGCTGCCCATGCTCGTTCTGGCCCCAGCAAAACACTCGTCCACGACCGAGAGCGCACGCGTGGGCGGCTCCAGTCGCTACACTCGATGCCTCCGAGATGGCGATCGCCGTGGGAACGGGATCGGGAGCCACCGAAACGTTGCGTCCGAGTTGGTCGGTCCGACCACCTCCCCAGGACAGGACCGCTCCGTCTTCAGCGACGACGAAGCCTGTGTTCGAAGTCCCCGCACACGACTGCACGGAGTTGGGAACGCGATCCGCGATGGCGGCAGTGCTCACCGGCCCGGCGTCCGGGGCAGGCGCTGATCGGGCAAGCTGAAGCGCGCGGTTCGTTCCCCATGTCCACAGCCGGCCGTCGGTGCCGATCGCCAACGCGAACGTGCTCGCGAGCGTCACCGACTTTGCGTGGACCCCTTCGACCGGAACAGGATCCGGATTCGGTCCTGTGGAGGGACCACCTCGACCGAGCTGCCCCGAGGCATCGGAACCAAAACAGGCGATCTGTTCCGCGCCGGAGACGACACACGTCGTGCCGGACAGCCCTTCACCCGTCGCCGCCACGGCTTTCGCGTTCGAGATGCCGAGCACGGGGCGTGGCTTCTCCTCGAATCCAGGGATCCACCCAGCGTCGCTTGCCCCCGTCCCCAGCTGCCCGGACGCGTTGGAGCCCCAACACCGAACAGACCCATCGTGGAGGACCGCACACGCGTGGGCGCCGCCGCGCGCCGCGATCGACGTGGCGCACGGATCGCCGGCGCACTTCACGGCAAAGTCATAGGGCGGCGGGGGCACGAGGTCCTCCGCGTCCGTGGCGGCATCTCCCGACTCGGGAGGGAGACCGCCGTCGGGATGGGTCGATCCGTCTCCGCCGTCGCCGTTCGTGTCGGCGGGGCGCGCATCCTCCGCCGACGAGCACGCCATCAGCGTCAGCAGAACGCCGAGCGGCGCGGCGATGTAGAATGCGGCGCCCCGAGCGGCCGAGCATTGCGTCGTCATGGAGTCGCTCCCTTCACGGCGAAGCCGTCGCCGACGATCCATGCGTCCCCACCATGGCTATGCGCCCCGAAGATGGCTCCGGGAACGAAGTCGTAGCCCATGGCGAGCGACTCGGTCGTGACCGTTGCACCGTTCCAACGAAACAAGGCTCCGGGTAGCGACATGGTCCGAATGTCATTCCACGCGTAAGCCAGTATCGGGAATCCGCGAGCGACGGCTTCCGGCTCGACCGAGACGCGGAGCTCGACATACAGATCGCTGAACGAGACCGGACTTTCGGCACCGAAAGAGCAGTACTTCATATTCGTGTAGTGATTCACGATACTGCCGTTTCCCAATAACTTCGAGTGCTCGTATCCGACCATGAAGATCCTTTGATCCTCGTTGGGTGAGTCGGTAACGACGGCCGACACCGGCACGAAACCACGCTTGTCCGTCAGGGCAGTGCTGAAGGTCGACATCTTCGCCGTAGAGAGCTCGAAGATGAAGGGCTGATCGGGCAGGTGGTAAAGCGTGAAGTCGACCATCTGATCGTCGTTTGGCAAGTTCGTCTTCACGTGTCCGGCCGCGTAGGTGCCGTAGCCCGTACGGCCGAATATCGTCGTGATCTGCAGGCCAGGGATGTCGAGCGAATGGTGCGTCAGCGCCGTTCCGTCGAAGTGATCGACGGAGCCGCCGTGGCTCGTGAACCAGACGTCGCTCTCGCCCGTGCCATAGATCGAACGAATCGGTGCCGAGTGCCCCACTTCGACGCGGGACCACTCCCCCGCCGCGCTCCGATGAAAGAGGAGCCCCGCCTCACCGCCGACCCATACGCTCGACGGTGTCGCCCAAACCGCGTAGAGCTCATGGTTGGCCTTGTACGCGGTGGTCCAGCTCGTTCCATCGTAGTGCAGAACGAAGCCTTCGAGGGTCACGCTCCAGACGTCTTTCGCCCCCACCACCCAGACGCTCCGGAGGGAGAGCGGCAGTCCGAGATCCGACCTGGGTAGCCTCGTTTCGCAGAAGCCCGCGTCACCGCACACGAGCGGCCGCTCCGCGTCGAGATCGATGGTGGCGCTCGCGTCGTCGGGTGCTCCGGCATCGCTCTCGGAGGCCGCCGCGTCGATTCGCGAGTTGTCATCAGGATTAGGCTTGGGCTCCTCGACGGCGCCACTTGCCGAGCACGCGGCAATGACAACGAGCAGTCCAAAAGCGGCATACGCCCTATACATCATGGAAGCGCTCCCCAGTGAAACATGCCGCCCTCGCCGCCGATCCAGACGTCATCGGGCGCTGCGGCCCAGACGGCCTTGAAGCTGCCGCCGTACGCGCCGACGCCAACAGGCGACCACGCTTTGCCATCGAAATGAAGCACCGTCCCATTGTCGCCAGCAGCCCAGATGTCATTGGGTGACAGGCCGAAGATGGCATTTAGGGTCACCTTGGTAGGCACCTTCTCCGTCCGCCACTCGGCTCCATCGAAGTGAAGGATCGTGCCGTTGCGGCCTGCTGCCCAGAGTTGCTCTCCATGGCCCCAGGCAGCGAGCAAGTCGGAGCGGGACGCGATGCTGAACACGACACCTTCTCCAAGGGGAGACGAACCTCCGTCGTCTCCGGCGGATACCGGGTAGCGAGCCACCACGGCCTGATCTCCGACGATCCAGAGCGCCTTGTTCGGCACCAGGAAGCTCGCTCGGAATCCCACGTATTGGGCTCGGCCTCCGCCAGGGAGGATGGGATCCGGCAGATAAGTGAGCCCGCCGGTGTCGAAATCGAGCTCGGCGACGAATTGACCGGGTACTGTCGGGTAAGCCCCAGGCGCAACAATCACATATGGGCCGCCTGCCAAGAACACGGCAATTCCCGACAAACTTCGAAATAAGAATCCAATCTGAAGATTTACGCGCGCCGTCCGAACGCTGCTCGGGTCGATTTGTCGTCGCAAGACGAGGTTTCCCGAAATGCCCCACATTTCGTCGGGCGTGAGATAGATGCTCGACAGCGTATCGCTATAGTCCGAGGCGAGCCCCGTCCATTGGTGGCCGTCCCAGTGCATCAAGACACCGCCGGTGGCGCTCGCCCATACGTCGCTCTTCGACCGTCCGCTGATCGCCGTCACGAAGCCGACAGTGAGCGGCGTCGGCGCGCTACAGAGGTCTCCGGAGGCACAGGGTAGGATCGGAGCATCGACCGCCCCATCCGCAGCAGAGGCTTCGTCGCCGGCGTCGCCCGAAGGGATGGTGAGGCGACCATTGGCGTCGGGACCATCGGCCACATCCGAGGCGGCGCACGCAGCGACCGCGAGGACGGACATCGAGGGGAGCACGACGCACGTAGCGAGCACGACGGCATCTCGAAGTGACGCGGCGCGGGAACGACTGCGGATCATTTCGTCGGCCCTCCCGAAACGCCTGCGTCGCAGGGGGCTACTTGGCATTGGCCCTGGAAGCAGACCTGGTTGGGCAAACAAGCGTTGCCGCACCCACCGCAGTTGCGGTTGTCGACTCGCGTGTTGACTTCGCAGCCGTTGGCCAGCGACTCATCGCAGTCGACATAGCCCTCCTCGCAGTGCCCGCCGCAGGTTCCAAACGAGCACGTCGCGGCGAAATGCGGGACCCTCGCATAGGGGCAAACGCGATCGCAGCCGCCACAGTTCAACGGGTCATCGGCGGTCTGCTTGCAAGAGAAATGACAGTACGTCTCTCCGTCATCGCAGAGGCATCCAAAGACGTTGCCCGTGATGTACCCGCACTCCTTTCCTGGCGGGCACGCGTCCCCGCACGCTCCGCAGTGCTCGTTGGTATGGAGCGTGGCCTCACAACCGTCGTTCAGATTGCCGTTGCAATCGGCCGTGTTCGGCACGGAGCACCGTTTTCGGCCGCATGTCCCGCCCCCGCAGCCGTAGTGCATGTCGGCCGGGAGCGCAGGCAGCTTGGGATCGGTCGGGTCGCACGTGTTTCCGCACGTCCCGCAGTTGTTGTCGTCATAGTCCAGGTTTACGCACTCGCCGTTGCACCTGTCCGGAAGGTTCGCCTCGAGGCAGGGGTCGACGCATGCGCCCCAGGAGCAATCCATTCCGGCGGGGCATTTGTTTCCGCAATCGCCGCAGTTGTCGGGATTGAATAGGGTATCGACCTCACATCCATTGGTGGGATCATTATCGCAATTTCGAATCGAGAAGCCGCCGCAGCTGAAGGTGCATTTACCGTCGACGCACGACCACTTGGCAATCGAAACGACACCATCGCCGCCACAACTAATCCCACAACCGCCGCAGTTTTCATCGTCGTTCAAGAGGTTGGTGCCGCAAGGAAACTCGGACGACGGGCACGTCGCCCATGGCAGCGTGCATGTCGTCACCGGGCACATGGGCACCGTCTCCGGTATCGACGCGTCTCCTTCCCCCGCGTCCGCCGATGAAGCTAACAGCGGCGGCCGGCCATCGTCGACGCCGACTGTGATGTTCCGCTCGGCACAACCGGGGCTCGCGGCGGCCGAGACGATGACGGTGAACGCACCGAGCGCCATTGCGGCCTTCGTGTCGAGGTGATTCTTTCGTCGGTTCATGGCCTGCTTCCTCGTGCACACGAGTGCTGAAGGCGATCCAGCAGAGGTGAGTGGGGGTGACGCTCTCGGAACCGAGTGGCGTGCTCGGCCGCGTCTGCGTCACGTCCGGCAGCGCAGAGCGCGAGGACGACCAGCATCTCGCGCTCCGACGCGAGGGTGCCTCGAGGGAATCGCCGTTCGTGCTCGTCGAGCAGCTCGAGTGCTCGATTTGGGTCCCGTGCGCTCACGGCGCGGTCAGCTCCTCGGACGAGGCGCACCTCTTCCTGTAGGGACGACGAAGCGGCGGGCGCCGCGGACTCCGGCGAGGGCGAAGGCGAAGGCAAAGGCGAAACGATCGGAGCCGTCGACGACGCCGGGGACGCCACGAGGCTCTTGTCGTCGATCGGCGCGGGTGCTCTCGGTCCCATCGTTCGTCGATGCTCCGAGCCTGGTCGCTTCAAGGATCCGAGCGCATGAGGCGACTCCACCGTAAGGACCTCCGGCGCCGGCGGAGGAGGCGGATTCGAAATCGGGCTGGTGGGCGAAGGCGGCGGCGCGGCTCCAGAGTGGGAGATAGCGGGGTCTGGCGGGCTCGCGAGCGGGGGCGTTCCTGCCGGACTCGTCGTGGACGCTCCGAGAGCATCGCCGTCTTCGGCTGCGGAGATGGCCCACGGAACCGTGATCGCCGCCACGAGCGCCACGACGACCGCGGACAGGATCGGAGCGCGGAGGGCTCCGACGAAGCTCCTGACGACGGGCGAGCCCGGCATGGCACTGTCCGAGCGCGCGGGATCCGATGGTGCACTCGCGAGCACGGCTCGTTTCATCTGGGCGCGACGTTCGCTGTCGAGCGCCGGCACCTCGCGCGCGAGATCGAGCAGCCTCGAGGCTGCGGAACTGAGGTCAGGTTGTTCTTTCATTGGCCACGTCCGCTGATGCGGTCGACGAAGATCTCGAATTCTTCCCGGGCGGCGCGTTGCCGCGAGTACACCGTCGCGAGCGGCACCTCGAGGAGCCTGGCCGCCTCGGGCCCGGTCATTCGTTCGATCTCCATGAGGACGAACACGTCGGCCTTCTCCTCGCTGAGCTCGTCGAGGAAGTGCCGAACGAGGCGGCTCGCTTCACTCCGGGCGAGCGCTACGTCAGGCGCGTCGCCCGGCGCCGCCAGGAGGTCGGGGTCGACCGATGAGCCGAACGCGTACGGGCTCTTTCGCTGCAACGATCGCCGATGCTGCCGGACATAGCGGAGGAGGATCCGGAACAGCCACGTACGCAACGACGACCGCGCCTCGAAGTCGTCGAGCCGGCGGAACGCCGCCACGAAGACCTGCTGGACGACGTCGTCGGCCGCCGCTTCGTCGAGCCCCATCCTGAGGGCGGCTCGCCAGAGGTAGTCGACGTGTCCGTCGTAGATCTCGGCAAACGTGGGCGCCGGCTGGGCCGCCGTCATCAGTGGCTCGGTACCAAATACCGTGTGGCGCGCCGTCGACACACGCCACTGTGGCCGGTACCGGCCGAATCTATCAAAAGAGATCCCACAATCTCGCGATCCCGATGCCGACGGCGAAGGTCAGGGGCTCGAGACGGTGCAGGCGTCGCGAGCCGGACGACGAATCGACGGAGAACGATAGTGCTTCCGTAGGCGCGCCGGCAGCGATCGTGAGGATCCCCTCGAAGCGCGGCGTGGGGCTCCATGAGAGGCGCGCCTCGGCCGTCGCGTTCGGAGTCCAGGTGACGGCGACGCGCGGCCGGCTCACGCCAAAACCTTCGGTTCCGATCCCCATGATACCGACGCCCAGACAAGGGCCTGCGCGGAACTGCCCCGCGGACAGCAGCCAGCATCCGGCAAACCTCGCTCCGAAGAAGCGAAAGTAGGCGCCCTTGTTTGGTTCGGTCGCGAGGCTCTCGCCCATGCGCGGCGAGACTTGTCCCTCGACGCCGACAAGGAGGCTCCCGCTCGAGACCGCCAACATCGGACGGACGGTGGAGATCGGTCGAGGCAGCGCGAGAGCTTCCAGCCCGAGGCCCAGTCCTAAATGAAGCTTCGCGTGCAGCACCGTGCGTCCGGATGACCCTGGTGTATACGGATGAGCTTCTGGACGCGACGGCGGAGGCGACTCGAGAGGCCGAGCTTCCGGCGCGAGGGCAAGGGCGACGAGCAACGCGGCCGCGTCGGCGATCTCGCCGCACGTCGTGCCTTCCACGTCGCGCTCGTCGTATGCCGATCCGACGCGCAGCGTGACGTGGGCGCGGTACTCGCCCGACACGGCGACGACGACGACCCGTGCGTGAGCCTCGCGCTCGATCCGTCGAGGCGCCATTCGCTCGACCTCGGCGAGAACGTGCGCGCGCGAGGGGCACTCGTCCGGCGCCGCCCATTCGAATTCGAGCTTGTCGCGCACGGGCGACGGTGGCTCCGCGGCGGCCTCACGCGGAGCAACCAGCGTCAGGAGAGCTCCGACGGCAAGCCCCGTAAGCCATCCATGATCGGTCACGAGCAGCGGAAGGTCTCGTCGCGGGGGTAGACATCGCGAGCTTACACGCCGTCCCGGAGGCCGGCTACACCTCCCAAGCGCGGTCCGGCGAACATCCACGCGCAGGAATGGCTCGCCGAGCTCTTGCGCCTCCTCGAAGCGAATCCTGGACTCGTCGCGCGATGCCGCCAACAGCTCGCGGACAATGCGAGGTTGACCGGCACCCGCGCAGCCGTGATTTCACGGGCGCCATGGCCGCGTCCACGGCTCACGGTCCTTGCCAGATCTCCCGTACGGTCCCATCGGGGCTGAGCGACTCGGCAATGTCGACGCCGGCTTCCCGGCGGATGCGAAGGAGCCTTCCGTGACCGTCGTCGACATGAGGGGACATCCCGCAATCGATTCGAAATAGCGCTCCTCCGAAACCGACGGCGATCTCGCCACGCGCCCCGAGAGCATCGGGCTGATGGCCGAAGACGATATGCCGGGCGCCAACGGCCGCGGCGTAGGAGGCGGCCCTGGAATCGCTGCCGGAGTACCACTCCCGCGATTCAAGAATCGAGTCGGCTCCGATGACTACTGCGTCGGCGTAGTCGTGCGCGGCAACGCCTGCCCTGATCGCTCGTTCGAGATCGGCCGTCGACCGTCCGTGCGTGTTGCCCGCGTGCGCGAAGAACCAAGCACCGACTCTTGCGGCGAATGGTTGCTCGCGAAGCCACTTGCCGTGAATGTCGCTGCCGTTGGCGACCTCGACGGGCCTCAGACCCCACGCTCGTATCTCGTGATCGACGCCATCGGCTTTCGTCGCCTTGTCGTTCTCGGGATCATAGAGAAACTCCGCTTCATGATTGCCGAGCGTGAAGATCGCGCGACCGCCCGCGGCGATGGCCTGCGGTTCGAGTGCGCGGAGCAAGTCGAAGGCCTCGAGTGGGGATGGACCTTTGTCCATCACGTCGCCCGTCATCACGAAGACCGCTTCCCCCGCACTCCATCGAACGTCCCGCGGTGCCGGAGGCCGCCCCTCGATCACGTGGTGCGCGACCAAGAGGTCCACCATGCGATCGTATCCACCGTGCACGTCGCTCATGGCGTAGATGGTCGCTGGCGCATCCATCTCCACCACAGCCGGATGCGCCGACCAGTCACGTGGAGGTGACACGACCGCGTACGGCACGCGCTCATGGCCACCGCAACCGAACAGTGCGAGAGCCACCAACGAGACGAACGACAGGCGCATCACCGAGAAGGTTAACGCGGCCTCGTCATCGAGGAAGGCCACCCGCTGCGACATCATCGTGAGTGCTCACTTCATCAGTCCTTCTTCGAGCGCCTTCGACGCCGCTCGATCACACTCGAAGACGCCAGTGACTCCGAGCTTCCCACGATTGGGGCCGCGCGCGCGGTCACCGCTGCGACCTTCTTCAGCGATATGAAATACCCGTCGAAGGCAGTGAGCTTCAGACGCCGTGGCGCGGCCTCGAACGTCGCGTAGGTCCCCATCACCGAGCGATCGGCGTAGATGACGTCAATCTGGAAGGACACGTCGTTGTATTCCGCGCTCATCGGCGGTGAGATCTCGTAGGCGGCCGCGTCGTCGATTCCCGTGAGGCGCGAAATCCCCTTCTGCGAGTCCTCCGAGAGCCAGTAAACATGCCCGTCATCGGTGAACTCGAGGCCAATCCGCTCGAGATTGGCGCGGGACGGCAGGCGGCCGTCACCGGGGCAGTAAATCCAGTGACGGCTCAGAAGCGCGACGAGCTGATCGACAGTCGTGTAGCTCTCGACCGAGCCGTGCGGTGACGTACAGGCTGCCAGCGACGATTCGAGGTCCTCGCCAGAGAAGGTCAGCGCGCTCGTGCTCGATGGCGACATCGGATCGGGCGCCGGACGACGTTCGGTGCCGACCGAGCCACCACATCCGGTGCTCGACGAGACTACGACGACGAGTCCGAGGGCAAAGAGAAAGGATTGGGGTTGTCGCACGGTGATCTCCTTCACTCTCTCTCCAGGCCGAGCGCGGCGAGGATCGTGATCGGCCCGCACGCATATTTTCGAAAGGCACCACTCACGATCCGGCCACGAGCATCGAGCGTGCCACCTCGCCCATGCCCACGACCCGAGCGCGAATCGCAGAGTCCGCATCGAC
The DNA here is from genome assembly GCA_023402175.1 of Pseudomonadota bacterium. Lineage (GTDB taxonomy): Bacteria > Myxococcota_A > Polyangia > Polyangiales > Polyangiaceae > Labilithrix. Next base: position 37,113 of record JAEXCN010000355.1, read on the forward strand.
ATGCATGACACCCGGATCACGGTGAGCCACGCCCCGCTCGTGTGCCAGGTCTGTCGTGACCGTCCTAGGTCAAGGTGCCGACGCCGGGCCCTCGCTCAACTACCGCTGGCCAAATTCCATGAGCACCGCAGCACTCCCGCGTCGACCGTCATCCAATAGAGCGTGTTCCGGAGAGCGAAGAGGGCGTCGTTGTCCACGTGGATCAGCGAGCTGCGGAGGGCTGCGTTCGCGTCTTGTCCGCCCAATGGGTTCTGCCAGAGACCGGCTGAGGCGATCGCGAGGACCCGGGCCGGCGCCGCTGAGCGTTCCTTACCGAACGCGCTCGTGAGCGTTCCTTCGACCGACGCTGCGAGGGCGACCGGCGAGCGCGTGCCGCCGGGCGAGCGCGATAGGTCGAGCGGTGAAGTCCGCGCGATCTCGGCGTTCGCGCTCGATGTGGCAAGCACCTGCAGCGCCGCCTCCGGCTGCGCGTCCGGGCGCACCGTGACGCTGGAGGCAAACGGAAGCACGAGGCGATCGGTTCGCCACAGCGGGAGCGAGGCGTTTCGCAGTCCGCTCTTGTCGACGACGACGAAAGAAGGAGCGGCCTCCGCTTCACGCCTCTTCAACGATTGCGTCTCGTCGAGCACGGCGTCGTTTCCGATCTCGATGCCGTAACCTCGCAGGAGACGGTCGAGGCCGTGCCGTTCCAGGTCCGCCTTCTGTGTATCGTCCGCACGCACCTGCACGGCGCTCGTCACGACGACGAGCGAGTGACCACGCAGGACAAATCGATCGATCGCGCGGAGCTCGTCTTCCGAGAGATCCGATTTCGGCTGAAGCACGATCAATCCGTCGAGTGACGGATCGATCGAAGGCTGCCGCCGGAGGTCGACATCGACGAACCTGAAAATCGGTATTGCCTTGGCGATCAACGACGCGACCGAGTCTCTGCCGAGCAGTGGATCGGAGAGCGACGCTTCACCGTGTCCGGTGAGGACTCCGATTTTGCGCTGCACCATCCCGCCACGGTCACGGATCGTGCGGAGCCGCAAGTGGATCGATAGCCCGATGTTCCTCGAAGCATCAGGGTCGATCGCCTCGATCCTGTCTTCTACGGCCCCGTAGGTGAACCGGATTCCGAAGAACGCCCTCTCCTTGGCCTTCGATGCTTCGTTCCAGACGACGCGGCCATTCTCGTCGAACGGGATCTTCGCGAGGTCCGCCGCACGCGCGCGCTCGCTCACGGCGGGCTCATCGGCGTCGGAGACCGTGACGTGGAGCCGGCCGCCCGACGCTTCGCGATACGGTCTGAGCTCCTCCTCGAGGCGACCGACGAACCGCTCGACGGCCGGCACTCGCCGGGTTGCGATGATCTCGACGTGAAGATCGATCGGCAGCCCCTTCACGACGTCGGTTGCGCCCGGGCACGCCGCGAGCACTGTCGGTGACGGGGCCGCCGCGATCTTTGCTGGCCGCGCGGAGGGCCCGCAAGCAGCAAGTGCGACGAACGCCGACGCGAGTAGATGCCTCTGCGAGATCACGATCTCGCTGGTACTACTTCGACGACGCCGCCGGCAAGCGTCGGCCAACTGGAAGTCGGCACGAGCGCGGCTGCCCGTCGTCTGCCGATCGCGGCGCTTGGCACGGATTCGCTGTTGCCGAGTCGCGCCTTGGCCAGTCCGTCAGTCGCTCTTCGTCGAGCTGCCGTACTGCAGCTCGAGGCGCGGGAAGCGATCGTGGTTCTTGTGCATCGTGACCTGGTACGTGAAGGCGGCGCCCTTCTCGCCCATGAGCGCTGCCCAGTGGAGGAAGAAGTGCCAGAGGCGGTACCAGCGCTCGCCGTAGGCCTTCACGACCTCGGCTCGATTCGACGTCCACAGGTCGCGCCACGCGCGCAGCGTGAGGACGTAGTGGGCGCTCATCCGCTCGACGTCCTCGATCTCGAAACCTGCGTCCTCGGCGGCGCGCAGCATGCTCGAGAGCGGCAAGCTCGCGTCAGCGCCGGGGAAGATGTACCGGTTCATGAAGAGCGCCCAGATCAGGTCCTCCGGCTTCAGCATGAGCGCGGTCAGCGGATTCTGCGGCTGATAGAGCTTCCGGATGCCCGTCCACTGGAGGACGAAGAGCCCGTCGTCCGCGAGGAGCTCGTGGACCTTCTTGAAGTAGTCGGCGAGGTTCTTCACCCCGACGTGCTCGACCATCTCGAGGCTGACGATCTTGTCGAAGCGCCCGGTCACGTTGCGGTAGTCCCGCACTTCGACCTTCGCGCGATCGGTGACGCCGTACGCGGCGATGCGTGAAGTCCCGAAGTCGACCTGCTCGCGCGCGAGCGTCACGCCGTGCGCCCGCACGCCGAAGTCACGGGCCGCACGAGCGACGAACGTCCCCCAACCGCAGCCGATGTCGAGGAGCGACTCGCCGGGCGACAAGCGGAGCTTCGTGCAGGCCCGATCGATCTTGCGGTACTGCGCGTCCTCGAGCGACATCGCTGGCGACTCGAACGATGCGGCCGTGTAGACCATCGACTCGCCGAGGAACCAGCCGAAGAAGTCGTTCCCGCGGTTGTAGTGCTCGCCGACGATACGGCTGTCCTGCTTCTTCGAGTGGATCGCGACCTCGGGAAGGAAGTTCGTGATCGCCCACTTCACGTGCGACTCGGTGAGCCGGAACGACAACGTCTCGTGCCTCGACTCGAAGAACGGCTCCCACCTGTCGGCGGGGATGTCGACGCGGCCATCGATGTACGCCTCGTAAAGATCCGACATCGGCACGCGCTTGCCCCTCCACGCCTGGGCGAGACGGGGATCGTCGAAGGTCACGAAGTCGTGGAGGCTCATGCTCATACGAGTGAGCTGTACACCCTGTGTACCACCGGTACAAGCCATCTTTACGGCACTTCATGCACGCGCGGGAGTGACGTCCCCGGATCGTCGTGATAGCGACACGTCGTGGCCCGCCCGCCCTTCCAGCAGCTTCCGCGCGAACGTCGGGAGGAAATCCTCGGCGTCGCCGCCGCCGAGTTCGCGCGCTCGGGGTTCCACGGGACCTCGTACAACCAGCTGCTCGAACGGCTGCAGCTCGGGAAGAGCTCCGCCTACTACTACTTCGAGGGCAAGCGAGACCTGTTCCTCACGGTCCTCCAGCGCTGCTACGGAGCGTACTTCGCCGGCATCGAGCAGCTCGAACGCCCGACCAGCGCTTCCCACTACTGGGACTACGTCCGTAGGGCGACCGTGCTGGGCTACGAATTCATGATCGAGGATCCCACCTCCGCGCATCTGATGCAGTGCATGCAGCGCGAAGAGGCGCTCCTCGGCGAGCTCGTCTCGAGCGAGCTCCTTGCGTCGATGCAGGACTACTGGGACGAGATGATCAACAGTGGACAGCGGCTCGGCGCGATTCGGTCAGACTTGCCCCGGAACCTCCTCGTCGCCACCCTTCGTGACATCGGGATGACCTTCGATCGATGGTTCATCACTGCGCGCAGCCAGGGCCGTGATGCGCCCACGCCCGAGCAGGCCGCGATGCTGTACACGGACGTCGCCAGGCGCATCTGCGCGCCGACGAGCTGACGCGTCACGCGCTACGCGCGACCGATCGCGAGAAGCGTTTCGGTCGGCTCCTGGAGCACCTCGGACGTCGTCGCAGAGCGGCCGGCGAGCGAGAGCAGGCGCATCAGGATGCGGTCGCGAAGCCAGCGGCCGAGCGGGTTCGTGATCTCGGCCACCGCGCCGAGCCTCGCCGCCATCCGCGCGACCCGCGCGACGGCGCTCCGCCGCCGCTGCTGGTAGCGCGCGAATGCGGTCTGGAGATCGTCGGCGCGACGCACTTCGTCGAGGAGTACGGCCACGTCGACGAGCGCGCTGTTCGCGCCCTGACCAAGATTCGGGGCCATCGCGTGCGCCGCATCGCCGACGAGCACCTGCCGCCCATCGAACCACCGCTGGCACTCCACGCGCAGCACCTGGTTGAAAAGCAAATCATCCCAATGCTCGACGCCAGCGAGGATCTGCGCGGCGGGCGGATATGCGCGCGCCCATGCAGAACGGAACCCGTCGAGATCGCGCTCCGCGAGTGCACGGCGAACGTCGCGGCCACCGACCGACGCGAAGGCGTACGTACCGCCGCGAACCGCAAAGCTGCCGAACAAGCCAGCCGCGGTCCACGCTTCCTCGCCACGCGCGCCATCACATGCGACGAGCACGCGGACGTAGCTGACCCCTGGCGGGCTCACGTTGGCTCCGTGGTCGCCCGCCGCTCGAATCCGGGAGTGCACGCCGTCGGCACCGATCACGAGATCGCCGCGCAGGTGATGCGCACCATCCTTCGTCCGAACCTCGATCCCCCCGAGGCGATCGCTTCCGATCACCTCGGCCCCGAAGCAGCGCTCGATTCTCGGCTCGGAGGCGACCGCATCGAGCAGCACTTGCTGCAGATCGCTTCGTCGGAGCATCAGGACCTTCGGCGTCGGGCCTGGCGGTGCAAACAGCACGCGACCATTGCTGTCGACGATCCGCGGCGCCGGAACGGGCGCGCCGACGGCATCGATCGCAGGCCCCAACCCGATCGACTCGAGCACGGCAAGGCCGTTCTCGGCGATCCCGATGCCCGCTCCGACCGCCTTGGGATCGGCGATCCGCTCGACGAGGGTGACTCGGGCGCCAGCGCGCGCGAAGAGGAGCGCTGCACCGGCACCGGCGGTCGCGCCGCCGACGACGATGACGTGAAGAGCGTCGATGTTCATGCCTTCGAGCTTGGCACTGCGCGCCGTCATCTACGATGAACCGAGCCGCCAGCTTTGTGACATTGGCCGCCAGCGCGCCCGTTGTGGGCCAAGCGCGTTGTGGGAATATTCGGGCGATGGACAACCAGACCGTCCTCGCTGCGCTCACCCAGGAGGTGCTGGTCGCGGCCGCGGCCCTCGGCATCGAGACCGCAGCGATCGTGAGCGAGGCCGGACTCGATCCGACGGTGCTTGCCGATCCCGATGGGCGCGTCCCGCTGCTGGCGCACCTCAAGATGTGGGAGCTTCTGTCGAGAGAGCCGGTTGGGCTCGAGCTCGGCGCGCGCCTCGGGCTCGCGGGTATGGGCGTCGTCGGCTACGCGATGCAACACGGCGCGACCGTGGGCGACGCCCTCTCGTTCCTGCACCGTTACCGCGCCGTGATCCATCCCGACGTCGTCCCCGCGCTCGAGCGGCGCGACGACGCGACCGGATCACGCATCGTGTTCACACGACCGGTCCCACCGCCGTTCGTCAGGCTGCGCGAGCCAGTCGAGACGCAGGCCTCCGGGATCGTCGCCATGATGCGCGCGCTCACCGGCAACCCCGTACGGCCCGCGTTCGTGGCGCTGCCATTGCCTCGGCCCGCCGATCCTTCGCGGCAGGAGAAGTTCTTCGCCTGCCCCGTGGCGTGGCGCGCGCCCATGGTCGAGGTCGCGTTCGATGCGACGCTGCTCGATCTCCCGCTGCCGCGGTCGGATGCCCAGCTGTTCGGGTATCTCGCACGCCGCGCCGACGAGCTTCACGTCGCGTTGCCCGCCGAGGCGAGCTGGGCGGCGCGCGCTCAGCGCGAGATCGGCGCGTCGCTCGCCAACGGCGAGCCTCGACTCGCGGACGTCGCCAAACGTCTCGGCGTGTCCGAGCGCACGCTGCATCGTCGGCTCGAGGCCGAGGCCACCAAGTTTGCGTCGCTCGTCGACGAGGCTCGTCGCGAACGGGCGCTCGTGCTCGTCGCGGATCCGGCGCTCAGCGCCAGCGAGCTCGCCTTCTTGCTCGGCTACTCGGAGCCCGCCGCCTTCTTCCGTGCGTTCAAGCGCTGGACGGGCGAGACGCCGAAGTCGTACCGAGCGAGCGCGCGCCGTCGATGAAGGTAAACTTCACTGAACGACGATCGGCGGGGCCTCGTTGATCGGCCGCGATCCCATCCCGCCTGCGTAGCCGTAGCTCGCATACGGGCCGATTCCCCACGCGTACACGCCGAACGCCCCGTCGCTGTGAGCCTCGTGCCGGCCGTAGCCGCAGGTCTTGTCGTTGACGACCTGCGGGATGTATCCGGCCGTGAGCTTGACCCAGGTATATTCGTACTCGCCGGACTCTCCGATGGGCAGCCAGCCGGTGATCTCGCCGGCACACTCGAGCGTGACGGGCTTGAAGCCGCTCGCGGTCTTCTTCCGGATGATGGTCAGCGACGTCTCGGGGAACGTGTAGTCCGTGAAGAAGACGTAGCGATCGAGGAACTGCTCCGAGGGAACGAGGCTGACGAACTCGGGGTCACCGAGGGTCGAGCCGGCGCCATTCGAGCCTCCGTTGTATTCCGCGCTCGTCATGTAGACGGAGGCGTGGAAAGGATGCTTTGCGTCCTGGCTGGTCACGGTGACGATCGCATCCGTCCGGAACGTCGCGACCTCGCCCGCCGCGAGCGTCTCCGGAGCACCGATCGGCCTTGCCGGATGGTACGTGAGCGTCGTGCCGTCGACGGCACCGACGAAGCTCCACCAGACCTGCTCGGGAGGCGTGACGCCGCCGGTGAACACGAGGCGCGTCTGGTACGGCACGAGCGCGTACGACGTGCCCCACTGCGAGAACGGCGGGATCTGCTGCTGGGTCGTGTCGCAATAGTAGTAGTCGGCCGGAATGAGCGTACACGGCGATCCGCCAAACATTCCGACGGGCTTGTTCGTCACGATGCGACTTCCGGAAGGAGAATCGAGCTGCGTGATCTGCAGCACCTCGCCCTTCGAGAGGGTCCATTCGGCGAGCTCCCCGGTCAGCGCCGGCTCGATGCCGACGCCACGGGCGATGTCGACCGTGGGGCGCATCGAGACCTTCGTGTCGTTCTCGTTCGCGACGAGCTGAATCGTGCGGCGATGCAGCTCGAGACGCGGGCTCCGCCCGAAGTCCGCGGCCGCGACGGCGATGTACCCGGTGTCCCACGACGTGACCGGCAAGAGGACGGTCGCGGACGGGATGAAGCTCTTCGCACCCCCGTAGGGGTAGACCGAATACGCGGATACGGGCGCATCGGTGTTGAGGTGGAAGGCCTTCGTCTTGGTCGTACCGTGCGTGATCGGATCCGCCATGACGGCGGGGACGACTCCGGGCGGGCACGTGTACTGGCAGTTCGGGCAGATCGGATCCGGCCGCTCGACCTCCTCCGATTGCGACATGAAGATGATCGCGACCTCGCCCGGCGGTAGCGCGCCCGAGAGCGGCGTGTAGACCGGGTCCTCGTTCGGATTCGTACGCGTGACGGTGTAGATCGACTTGGAGATGTCGAGCGGATCCGTTCCCCATTCTGCGGTGATGTGCACGGGGACGTCCCACGTGTTCGTGACGATCGTCGCGTAACACGCGCCGGCCCCCGTATCGCGCCTGGGCTCGTCGGGAGGCAACATCCAGAAGTCGCAGCCCATCGATCCCTTCGAGAGGGCGGCGCTCGTGCACGCATCGACACACTTGTCGATTCCGCAGCCCTGGCCGGGGCCGCACTCCGTCACGACTTGACCATCGTCGTCGCCGCAGCCCGTCAGCACCTTTTTCAGGTCACGGGAGCAACGAAAGCAACCCTCGGTCGGACCACCCTCCGTGGACGCATCGCGATCGTCGATGATGGGCGTGGGCGTGTCGAACGAGTCGCGGTCACTGCCGCACGCGCCGAGGACCGCGATACCGAAGACGGAAGTCGCCAATAGATAGCCACATACGCGTGACATGAAACGACCCTTTCTAGAAAGCGACCTTCACGGGCGTCGGATGATCTTCGCTGTCGGCGGTGAATCCGAGTTCACCCTTCGCGTTGCTGCCCCAGCATTCGACGGTGCCGTCCTCGACGAGCGCACAGACCGCCTCGTTGCTCGTCGCCACGCGTACGGCGCGTTTGGTGAACGCGGCGATCTTCATGAAAAACGCGCTCACGGAGCTCGGCTTTCCGGTGCCGAGTCTGCCGCGGATGTCGCTTCCCGCGCAGTAGATGCTCCCGTCCGTCATTCGAGCACACGTGATCTCGTCGCCGACCGCAAGCTGCTGCGGCCACGTCTTGACCGTGTCTGGGAACGGCGCGAGCGCGGGCTCACGCGCCTCTTCCGGGACGCCCGTTCCGAGCGCGCCCGCGTAGCTGCGGCCCCAGCAGTAGATCTCGCCGCCGACGATGGCGCAGGCGTGTCCACGCGACCGGCTCGGATACGTGGTCAAGATCGAGCTTGCCACGACGCTCTTCGCGTTGGTGAGCGACGGAATCTTCCGTGGTGTCTCATCGGGAGTGATCGAACCGACGCGACCGGCGAGGATGCCGTCGTCGCCTCCGACCGCACCCCAGCTGAAAGTCTCACCCTGCGCGGTGACTCCGAACATCGTGTTGTCGCTCATCGCGAGCGCGGAGAACGACAGCGCGTCGACCTTTGCCTTACCAGGAAGGCGGGCGCGGATCGGATTCGCTTCGAACTCGCCGTCGCGCCGGAGTTGCTGGAGATACGTGTCCGCGCCCCAGCACCACTGCTCTCCGGTGGAGAGGAGCGCGCAACCGTAAAAGGGGCCGAGCTCGACGTGGGTTGCTTCCGCCGGCAGCGGGACAGCATTCGGTACGGGATGCGCACCGTACCGATTCGCCGTGATGCCGAGCTGGTACGAGCCGTTCGCTCCCCAGCACTGCACGCCTCCGTCCTCGAGCCGCGCGCAGTTGTTCTGCCACGAGGCGCTGAGCTCCACGACCCCGGCGAGGCCGCCGACGTCGCGGACCGTCGTACCGGCGTCGCCCGCGGCCTTTCCCGCGTCAGGGCTCGCGTTGCCGGTCGCGCCGGACTCGGTCGATCCCCAGCAGCGCACGGTGCTGTCGCTCATCCGCGCGCAGAAGTGAGCTTCGCCCGCGACGAGCTGCGTGGCGCAAGGCGAAGCGTCACAGACGACAGCGACGTCCACTGGATCGTAAGCCCCGCGCGCATCCGGATCGGCGCCTGCGTCGGTCGGCTCCGAAGGCGCGTCGATGCCCGTGTCGGGCGTGTCGGGTGTGTCGGAGCCTCCGTCGTAGCCCGAGTCACCGACCTGTGTACCGAGGACCGTGTCATCGTCGGAGCACGCCGACAAGATGCCCGCGGCCGCTGCAAGGACGCTCCCGACGAGGAGCATGGACGAGAAGGCACCGGGCCTTCCGAATCCGCGCCTCCGTTCAGCTCGACCCGCGCTCACTTCTGACCTCCACTCTTCGCGCGCGCCGGATCGAATCGACGCGCCATGTCCTTGCCGGCAACCCAGAATTCCCCGGAGCCGTTCGCCCAGATCGCGTAGAACGGATCGAGCGTGGGCTGACCGTCGAGACTGATCGCCGTCGTCGACCACTTCGTGCCGTTCCAGTGAATGAGACGGCCGAACGCTCCTGCACCCCAGACGTCGCTCCCGCTCGTCCCGGCCATCGTGAAGAGGGCGGGCCGGTCGGGCCTCGGATCGGCGGCCCACGTGAACGTGAACGTCTTTCCGCCGTCCGAGCTCGTGCCTTGCCACATGGAAGCCTTCTCGTACGACGACTCCGGTTGACCGAGCACGAGGAGCGAGGTGGCCGAGGAGACGACGCCGCCGATGATGGGCGTGTACTTCCGATAGGGTTGGATATCCGGATCAGGGTTCAACGGCAGAGTAACTTCTTTGAAGTCTTCGCCGCCTGATTTGTAGACGACGACGATTTCGTTCTGCCACGTCTCGGTCGAGAGGCGCGCGCCGCCGAGCCAGACGGTACCGTGACCGCCCCAGACGTGGGTGAATCCGACACCGGTGTCCGTGGCAGGGTCGAGCACCCAGCCCGTGCCGTCGTAGTGGAAGACGTAGCCCGCGTCGCCGTAGCCATAACTCGCCACCGCCCAGAGGTCATCGGCCGACGGCCCCCAGATCTTCTGGACGGGAGGCAGCCACTCTCCCGGCAGCGTCACGCTCGTGAACGTCAGCGTCGCGGAAGTGTCACCGGTGCCATGCTGGATCCCGTCGCTTCCGCCGACCCAGATGTCCGTCGGACTGCTGCCCCAGATGGCCGTGAGCCGGCCGAGCTTCGACGCATGGACCGACCACGCGCTGCCGTCCCAACGAAGGACGTCGCCTTCTTGGGTCGCTGCCCAAACAATACCCGCGCCGTCGCCCCAGAGCCCTTTCACGGTCTCCTTGGGGGGCAGCACCGTCAGACAGAAGCCATCGTCGGAGCACTCCTTCGGACCGGCATCCACGGCGGCGTCCTTCGTCGGCGGCGTCGCGTCGGCGCCGCCTTCGCCCTCGTCGTCTCCGCCGTCCGGAAGCGTCGTGGAAGGATCGCCTGCGTCCGTCGACGGACCTCCTCCATCGGCTTGCGCATCCGCGCACGCCGCCCCTGCGCCGAGCGCAATGACGCTCGAGAGCAGCGCTGCGCCGCTTGCGTTACCGAGCGCGAGCTTCATTTCGTACCTCCGGCCTGCTTGGGCCCGTGGTGGAGCGCGATGTCGTTGCCGACAATCCAGACGTCGTCGGGGCCGCTGCCCCAGACGCCGTACAAATGTGGCTTCTTCTGGCCGATGGAGAAGGCGGCGACCGACTCGGACCAGCTCGTCCCGTCGAAGTGCAAGATCGTCCCGTTATCGCCGACAATCCAGATGTCGCTTGGCCCGGAGCCCCACACCGCGTTGAGGTTCGACCGCGTCCTCGATTCGACGACCTCCGCCTCCGTCGCGTTCGGACCGAAGTGCCGAATGGTTCCGTTGTCGCCCACGACCCAGACGTCGGTCGCGGAGCTCCCCCAGATCCCGCGAAGGATCGTGGTGGCCTTGCTGTCGACCTGCATCCAGTCGACGTCCGGACCGCCGTTGCGCGTTCCGCGGAGGACCATCGCCACCTGCGGGCCGTACGGTCGATTGTCGCCGATCAGCCAGAGCTCGTTCGCCGATGGGCCCCAGAGACCATAAACGTTCGCGTATCCCATCGAGCGAATCCACTTGATGCCGTCGCCGGAGGCGTCGAGGACGACCTGGTTGGCACGGCCGTCGGAATAGGGGCTCGTCCCACCGCCGAAACGTACGTCCGTCGGGCTCGTGCCCCAGGCCGCGAACAGCGCAGTTCGGTCGAAGCCCGTCTCTGTCGCAGAAGGCGTGCGCTCCCAGTGCGCGGTGCCGTCCTTGAAGCCGGTGCTGTGGAAGATCATGTCCGTTGCGCTCGCGATCCAGACGTCGTTCGGCCCGCTTCCCCAGAGCGCGCGGAACGTGTCTTTGATCGGCAGCGTGTCGGACGGCACGACGGTCGGCGTCCAGGCGGAGCCGTTCCAGTGAATCACCGTGCCGCCGGAGCCGGTTGCCCAGACGTCGTCCTTCCCCGATCCCCACACGCTCGTGAGCGCGTAGAGCTTGTTCACGTTCGTCGGGACCGGACACCAGTCAGCCTCGTCACACGCGATCGTGTTCGTGACGCAGTTGTCGTCCGACGCATCGCACCCGCCCGCGTCCACTACCCCACCGCCGTCGCCGAACGGGGAGTTCGCGTCGAGCGTCGACGAGGCATCCGGGATCGACGGCGGGTCGGCGTCGGTCGATGCACAGCTCGCAAGCAGCCACGGCACGATCGGGACGAGCATGGCCCCGGACGCGAGGGTCGCCGCGCTGATTCGTGAGCGCTTCATTGGACCACCCCCGCATCACACTCTCGCATCAAACACTTCCCATCGATGCATGGTTGGCCTGCGACGACGTCACAGGTGACGCCACAGGCCCCGCAGTTCTGCGGATGGGCGCGCAAGTTCGTCTCGCATCCGTCGGATGGATCGTTGTTGCAGTCAGCCCATCCCGGGTGGCATTCGAACGCGCAGAGCCCCTCCTTGCAGGAGGCCGTCTCGTGCAGCACGCTCTCGTCCTGTCCACCGAACCGGCACTCACGACCGCACGTGCCGCAGTTCTGAACGTCCGTGAGGAGGTCGACGCAAGTATCGCCGCATAGCACCTTGCCGGAGCGCTCGCACGGGACGGCACACTCCCAGCCGTTGCCCTCGTTGACGCACTCCTCTTTTCCGGTGCAGACGATTCCGCACTTTCCGCAGTTCTGCTTGGTTTTTAGACTATCGATCTCGCAGCCGTCGCCCGAGCACGTGTTCGAGAAGACGTCCTTGTTGCAGTCGTAATATTGAGTGTTCTGCTCGACGGCGCATTTCTTCTTGCCGCACTCGCCGAGAACGCACCCGTACACCACGTGCGGTTGGTCGCAAGCGTCAACGGGAGGACTGCAAGCCTTGCCACACGTTCCGCAGTTGTAATCGTCCCACTTCGGATCGACGCACTTGCCGTCGCAGAGCAGCAGCCCCGATGGACAGCCGCATTTACCGTCGATGCACGGAACGTCCGCCGCGCACGCGTTCCCGCACACGCCGCAGTTGTTTTGGTCGTTCGTGAGGTTGGCCTCGCAGCCGTCGTCGATGAGGCCGTTGCAGTCGGTCCAGTCCTCGAAGACTCCGCTGAGAAGAGAGAAGTGCTTGTAACACTGGTACGCGCACGCGCCGTCGACGCACGACGACGTCATGTTCAGCGTAAACTGCAGATCGAGGCTGTTCGGGCATTCGTTCCCGCACGCGCCGCAGTTGGCGTTGTCTTGCGCGACATGGGTCCCGCACTTGTACGTCGGCGACGTGAGCGAGCTGCACGTGGCGTAACCGTCGGGACAGTCGAGCGCGATGCACGCGAGGATCGACCCGGTCGAGGCGTCGTCGACCGTAGCCGCGTCCGGTCGCGACGGATCCGTGAACACGGGGGGCGGCGTGCCGGCCTCGGGCGCGGATGCGAGATTGACGCGCTCCGAAGCGGAGCAGCTCGCTGTTCCGGCGGCAGCGACGAGCACCATCCCGACGATCGAGAGAAGACGCTTCATCGAGTCTGTTCCTTTTGATTCTTTGCGCGGACGACCGCTTCGACTCTCCGCGTGTATGGCGAGTCAGGATGACGTTCGAGGAACCTTTCGCCGCGCGCGGCTGCGTCTTCGAGCCGACCCGTACGGGCGAGCGCCTCGATCTCCACGACGCTCATCTCGACGCCGAACCTCCCTCGCGGGAACTCGCGGCGGTGACGCTCGACGAGGGCGAGTGCTTCGTCGGGATGGCCTTGCGAAGCCGCTCGCTGCGCGCTCTCGAGGAGGGCGAGCTCGTCGGCGCCACCGGTCGCCGCTGCCGGCTCCGTCGTGCTCGCAGGCGTTGCGTCGCGAGCGCTCTTGCGCGCGATGGCCCGCGGCGCCGTGCGTGGCTCTCCGCGACCGCCGGAAGCGGCGGTGGCGAGCGCATGAACGTCGACGCTCGGGGGGGCGGCGACGGTCGGTTCCTCCGCGTGGGCGCTCGGCGCCTCGGCGCGAGCTTCGACCGTCGGCGGCGTTACCGCCTCACGTTGCGGCGCCGGAGTCTCCACCACGGCCGTACCGCCGTCGCGGAGCGCGACTCCGAACACCGCCGCAGAAAGAACGAGCAGCCCGCCGGCCGCGAGCATCAGCGGACCGGTCCTCGGGCTCTGCCGCCGCTCGCTCGGCACTGCGGCACCGTTCGGGTCGAGGTCGAGCGCGCGAAGAAGGCGCTCCTGACCGCCGACCGGATCCGGCGGAACGTCCTCGTCGAGTGACGCGAGGAGCGCCTTCGCACCCGGGCTTCCATCGTGCATGAGACGCGTCGGCTCCTTCATCGGTTGCCCTGCCTTTGCACGGCACGCTCGAAGAAGCGGCGCGCGCGGAAGATGCGTGAGCTCACGGTGCCGACCGGCAGCTCGAGCGTCGTTGCGATCTCGGCGATCGAGAGTTGTTCCATTTCGAAAAGGACGAACGCGCTTCGGAATTCATCGGGCATCGCATCGAGGATCTGCTGGAGGGCCTCGCGCGCTTCGCTCTGCACCGCGCGCTGCTCAGGGGTCGCGCGCGGGTCTTCCGAGTCCGCGAGCACGTCGTCGCTCACCTCTCTCCGTTGTGCCAGCCGGCGCCGGACACGGAGGGCGACGAACTCGCACGTCCGGAAGAGGAACCCGCCCTCGGCGCCGCGAGCGATCTCGGTGAGTCGACGGCCCGTCGTCAGGAAGACTTCCTGAGCGGCGTCATCGATCTCCGACTGCGGAACGCCGAGACGAAGAAGGTTTCGCCAGACGAACGAATACTTCGTCCGAACGAGCTCCGAGAGCCGTGTCCGATGCTCGGCCTCACTGTCCGACATGTTCACTGTCGGCGAGACTCCGAGCTGCAGCGTCTGCGCCCGCATGCCGTAAGTCGCGGGTCAGAACGTTTTTCTTCCCGGATTCTCGATCGACGTCTCTTTTTCTCGCGGCCCCACCGACTTCCGATGAATACAGCGCCATCGCGGCTCGGCTCCCATGGACAGATGCCTCGATTCTACGGGCCGAAACAGCGATTGCCTTGGTAGGTGACCAAGCTCGACCAGGAATGGGGCCGCGAGGCTCCGACCGCGCGGTGCATCCTGGGGGCCGCCACTCATCGCGCATCGGCGCGCGCCTTTCGAGGTTGGCGGCGTGATCCTTCTTCCTTGCACGACAGTAGAGTGCTGACGACGCGATCTCGCGCACTTCGCGGCTGGCCCGGCCCGCGCATATACGTCGGGCAGCGCTGCGGCGAGGCTTGTCCCCCCCGAGCCCGCCGCAGCGTTTTCTTTTTCCTGCTCGAGCGCGCGCGCGCCAGCCGCCGCGCCGTTACCAGCCGATCGCCCGACCGTCGTAGTTGATGAGCGACGGTCCCGACGGCGACGCGAGCCGCTCGATCACGGCGCGCATCCCCTCGACCGACGTTCCCGGCGAGACAGGCGCGTTCGGCCCTCCCATGTCCGTGTGGACCCAGCCCGGGTGAAGCGCAGCAACGGCCAGGCCCCTCGGAACGAGGTCCATCCCCAGCAAGCGCACGGCGCTGTTCAGCGCGGCTTTCGATGACCGGTAGATGTACTCGCCCCCGCCGGTCTCGACGCTGAATGAGGCCATGTCCGTCGAGATGAAGATGGTCTTCGGCGACGTTGCTCTTAGCAAGTTCGGCACGAGCGCCTCGGTGAGCTTGATCGGCGCGATGGTTCGATAGCGAAGCCAGACCACGCCGCCGTCGAGCGCCTGACTGCTCGTCAGCTCCATCCCACGGATGGACGCACGTTGCCCATCCTCTTCTTCCTGCGCTGCATCGAAGAGGCTCGGTGCACCCGGGGCTCCGTCGACGAACGGACAGACGAGGAGGCTCACTTCGTCGACGAGACCGGCTCGAAGGAAGTTGCCGTTCGTCACGCCGCCGCCTTCGAGCAAGAGGCGCGTGATGCCGAGCTCGCGATTCAAAGTTTGGAAGGGCGAGATCGAGATCGAACTTCGTCTCGCCGGCGAAGACATAGGAAACGCCATCCGCGCGAAGGCCCGCCAGGTGCGCGTCCGAGACGTGCTCGGCGAGAACGACCAACGATCGGATCCCCACCGATGTCCGAGCGCCCCCACGCGATCTTCCCGTGTGCGTCGAGCACGCTCCCGTAGGCCGTCGCATCGCGCCGCGCAAACCAAGGCTCGCGCGGAAACGTCTCGTTCGTACGGTCTGCGTAGGAGTCCTTTTTCGCGAGCTCTTGGCCCGTGATGCGCCCGATCAGCCAAGCGTCGCCGCCCAGCTCTTCGTGAACGCGTTCGAAGAGACGCGTACCACCTTCGCGCTCGGGGCGCCATCGGCTCGGCAATGTTCGGCCGTCGATGCTCGTGGCCATGTGACAGATGACGTTGGGCTTCATCGATTTCCTCACAGCGCGTAGAGGATGCTCCAGCCCATGGTCAGGCACTAGGCCCACGCGCTGTAAAGGCCGTTAAGCAACAATTGACAGTGCGTGCCCTCATTCATTGCGTCTTCGTCTTTTCAGGAGGCCGCGGGAGGTCGCTCTGCCAGCCACTCGTTCCGAGCCACAGATTCACGCCGAAGAACGGGGCCGGAGGGATCGTTCCGCCCGCGTCCGAACGATCGTCGACGAACAGCTCGAACCGGCGCGCGACGACGGCGCCGCCGAGGAGCTCTAGGTGCGCGAGCTTGCCGAAGTGCACACGAGCCCCCGCACCGACCTTCACGAGCGAATATGCGACCGACGCATCGCGATCGCCCCACGAACGATCCGAGAGGTGAAAACGCTGGCCATCGAGCGCGCTCATGAGCTCCAGAGTGACAAGGGTGGCGGGCCTCCACGTCACATACGCCGACGACGGGATGACACCGCGGACGGCGAAATTGCGAACTGGCTCCCAATACAGCGCGCCGAGCGGCACGGGCGTGATGGAGCCGGTCCGACGATCGTAGGCCACTCCGGCGCCGATGCTGAAGGCTGACCCGATCTTGTACATCGCGATGACATTCCCGCTGACGTAGAGGTCGGCCCCCGTCAGCGGACCGGCGAGGTTCGAAGCCACTCCGAAGTTGACCATCAGGATCCCGAACCAGCGATCACTGAATGAACGCGCGAGCGTGTGGCCGACGGTAATGTTGTGGAGATCGGTGGACCCGGACTGCTCGCCGGTGTTGTGGGCGTGGACGAGCTGATATCCGACGCTCGGGATGATGAACGTCTTCGGCGTCAATGCGAACGGGAATCCGGCATTCGCGCGGTACGTGTCGAACGCGAGCTTCGATCCATTCGGCCTGAAGCTCACCGGGGCGTAGTACTCGTAGCCTGCGCTCACCGGGCGGAGCTCGCCGAGCTGCGCCAATGACGTCGTCGAGACGAGCGAGACGAGCATGAACGCGAGCAGCGCGGGCCAGCGCATCTCAATGGTCCTCGACGAGCGTCGCAACGACAGGTGGTTTGCGCCGCTTCAGGCGCTCGGCGAAGTCATCGAAGATCGAATAGACGACCGGAGTTGCGAGCAGCGTGAGTAGGAGCGAGAACACCTGCCCGCCCACGACGACTCCTGCAATGCCTCGATTCAGGCCGGCGCCGATGCCGCGCGAGAATACGAGCGGCAGCATGCCCGCGACGAAGGCGATGGTCGTCATGAGGATCGGCCGCAGTCGGTCGCGGTTCGCCTCGAGGATCGCCTCGCTGCGCGACTTCCCTTCGGCGCGAAGGTGAATCGTGTAATCGACCTGGAGAATGGCATTCTTCTTCACGACGCCGAACAGCACGAGGAGGCCGAGCGCCGAGAACATCGTGAGCTGCTGCCCGAACAAGACGAGCGACAGGAGCGCGAACGGCACCGTGAGCGGCAGCGCGATCAGGATCGTGATCGGATGGAGCCACGACTCGAACTGGGCGGCGAGGACCAGATACATGAAGACGAACGACGCTCCGAACGCGAGCAGGAACGCTCTCACCGTCTTCGCCGACTCGCGCGAGCTGCCCGCGGCACGCGCGGCGTACCCCGGCGGCATGTGCTCGTCGGCGACGATCTTCTCGAGCGCAGAAGCGACCTTGCTCTCGCCGACACCGGGCGCGACGTTGGCGGAGATCGTCACGACACGACGCCGGCCCGCCCGCTCGATCTTCGAAGGTCCCGCGTCGACGTTCGCGTCGACGACGGATGCGAGCTGCACCGTACCGCCGTTGCGCGACGGCACCGTCATCAGGCTGCCGCGCTCGTCGACGCGATAATCCCGAAGTGCGCGCATGCGGATGTCGTAGTCCTCGCCCGCCTCGGAGAACGCGGACACCTTCATGCCGCCGACGAGGAGCTGCAGCGTCGCCGCGACATCGTACGGCTCGACGCCGAGCGTCGAGGCCCGATCGCGGTCGATCGCAATCCGCGCTTCCGGCTTGCCGACGACGAGGCTCGAGGTGACGTCGACCGCGCCGGGAACGCCGCGCAGCTTCTCGACGACCTGCTGGGAGAACGTCGCGAGCTTGCCGAGATCGGGACCGCTGAGCGTGTACTGGATCGCGCCGCCGGATCCTCCGAAATCCGAAGCCGCTCCGGCGCTCACCTCGAGCTCGTTCGGCTGGTGCGCGAGGACATCGCGCCTCACGCGTTCGATCAGCTCGACTTGCGACGGCTTGCGGTCGTGTGGATCGGATAGGCGGACGTAGATGCTCGCGACGTTCGGGGTCTGATCGGCCGAGTCGCCGATCGTCGTGAGCGTATGCACGACGCCGGGGATGGCTCGGATCTCGCGGGCGACGCGGTCTGCGACGACGCGCGTGGCCTCTGCGCTCGTGCCTTCGGGCGCGCGCACGGAGACGTTGAACTGCGCGTCGTCGTTCTCCGGAAGAAAGCTCCCCGGGACGGCCCGCGCGAGCGGAATCGACGAGGCGAGCGCCGCGATGCAAGCGACGACGACGATCCACCGACGCGTCATCACGAACCGAAGGAGCTTCATGTAGCTACGCTCGATCGGGCCATAGACGTGATCGACGACGCGCTCCAGACGACTCTTCTCACCGTGCCCCGTCGCGCCTGGCTCCTTCAGCCAACGTGCGGCGAGCATCGGCGTCAGCGTGAAGCTCACCACGAGTGAGACCGCGATCGCGCATGCCATCGTCAGACCGAAGCTCTTGAGGAAGCGCCCGACGACGCCGCTCATGAAGCCGACGGGGACGAAGACCGCGAGCAGCGAGAGCGTCGTCGCGAGCACCGCGAGGCCGATCTCCTGTGTCGCCTTCACTGCCGCTTCGCGCGGCGACATGTTCTTCTCCGTCACGAAGCGGTGGATGTTCTCGAGCACGACAATCGAATCGTCGATGACGATGCCTACCGCGAGCGCGAGCGCGAGCAGCGTCATCATGTTCAGCGTGAACCCGAGCAGCTTCATCAGCGCGAATGCGCCGATGATGGAGACGGGAATCGCGATCGCGGAGATCGCCGTGCTGCGCGCGCTGCCGAGGAACAGGAGAACGACGACCGCCGCGAGCACCGCCCCGAGGACGAGGTGTTCCTGCACCGCATCCACGCTCGTACGAATCGACTGCGAGTTGTCGCGCACGACCTCGAGCTTCGCGCCTTGCGGAAGGCTGCGCTGCACCTCGGTGAGTCGCTCGCGCACGGTGTCGACGACGGCGACGGTGTTCGAGCCGGACTGCTTGCGGACCGAGAGGACGACCGCTCGGCTGCCGTCGTACGTCGCGTACGAGCTTTCGTCCTCGGCGCCGTCCTCCACGATGGCAACGTCCTCGAGCCGCGTCGGGTGCTCGTCGGACTCGCGCACGACGATGCGGCGCAGCTCGTCGAGGGTCGTGACCTTACCTTCGACTCGCAGCGTGAGCTGACTCGGGCCGCGCTGCACGACGCCGCCCGGGAGGCTGAAGTTCTGGCGCGTGATCGCTTGCGAGACGGCGGCCGCAGTGAGGTCGTGTGACTGGAGCTTGACGGGATCGATCCAGACCTTGATCTCGCGCTTCGTCCCGCCGATGACGGTTACCTGGCCGACGCCGTCGATGCTCTCGATCTGACGGCGGACGGTCTTGTCGGCGAGCTCGGTCAGATCGCGGACCGTCCCCTGCCCGTGCAGGGTGACGTACATGATCGGTGCGGCGTCGGGATCGAAGCGGCTCACCACCGGCGGATCGATCCCCTTCGGCAGGTTCGGAACCGCATTGCTGACGCGATCGCGGACTTCTTGCGCGGCGACGTCGCCGTTCTTCTCGAGGACGAACGACACCATCACGAGGGAGACACCTTCGCTCGACGTCGATCGCACTTCGTCGACGCCGCCGATCGTGTTGACGGCTGCTTCGATCTTGTCCGAGATCTCGGTCTCGACCTCCTCGGGCGCCGCCCCCGGCAGCGTCGTCGTGATGACCACGGCGGGAATGTCGACGTTCGGATACTTGTCGAGCCCGAGGTCGAAGTAGGCAGCACCGCCGACGACGACGATGACGAGCATGAGCACCCACGTGAAGACGGGGCGCTGGACGCAGATCCTGGCGAGCCACTGCATGACGTTTCTTCCTCACTCGACGGGTGCGCCGTCGCTCATCTGCGGCGACGGGTTGGTGACGACGAGATCTCCCGCGCGCGCGCCTTCTTCGATCGCGAACGCGTCGCCTGCCTCGATGCCGAGCTTCACAAGGTGGAGCTCGAGATGCTTGTCCTTCACGAGGTAGATGCTCTTCTCCTGACCGGTCGCGAGAATGGCGGTCTTCGGTACGACGGGCGCCTGCCTCTCGCCGACGTGGAGGGCGGCTTCGACGAACATGCCGGGAAGGAGCGCGCCGTCGGCGTTCGGGACGATGGCTTCGACGACGACGTCTCGCGTCGTCGGTCGGACTTCGCCGCTGAGATACTTCACCGTGCCCGAGAACGTGCGGCCCGGGAGCGCCGCTGCGCTGAACGTCACGAGCGCGCCCTCCTTCACGTCGCCGATGCGCCGCTCCGGGATGGTCAGCTTCAGGCGAAGCGGATTGCCCACCACGAGCGTCACGATCTTCGACGACGGCTGGACGTAGTCGCCGACGGAGACCATGCGCTCGGTGACGACGCCGGCGAAAGGGGCGCGGATCGTTCCGTCACCGACCGCGATCGCGGCGCTCGATGCCCGCGCCTGGGACACGGCGACGGACGCGAGCTGTTGCTTGCACGTCGCGGTCTGCTTGTCGTGCTCCTGCTGGGTGATCGCTCCGCGCGCCACGAGCGCATCGAAGCGCTCGCACTCGGCACGTGCCGCCTCGAGCTGCGTCTGCGCGCTCGCGACGTTGGCTTGTGCCTCCGCTGCGCTCGCGGCCGCCGAGCGTACGTCGAGCTGGGCGATGAGTGCGCCCTGCGCGACCTTCTGGCCACGCTCGACGAACGTCTTCGTCACGCGTCCGCCCGCGTTCGCGGTGAGCTCGGTGCGGAGCTCGGCGGTAAGCGTTCCCGTGAGTGGAACGATGCGCGCGACGGGACGCTCGGCGATCGTTTGCGTCGTCGCCTTGACCGGAGCGAGCATCGTCTGCTCGGGGGTCGGCTGAGGCGAGTGGCACGCGACAAGGGCGAGGCCGACGAAAGTGAAAATACCGACGACGTTGCGGCTCATCGTGAGCCCTCCTCTTCCGAGATTCGACGCGACGAGAGCCGGAGCGCCGCCCGTGCGTACTGGAGATCGAAGTCCGCCTGCGCCTGCGCGACGGCGGCACTGAAGAAGTCGCGCTGCGCCTGCACGACCTCGATTTGCGTTGCGACCCCGCTCGCATACCGATCGCGCGCGAGCTCCTGCGCGAGCGTCGCCGACTTCACCTGGGCGCGCGCGGCGCGAGCCTTCTCGATGCCGACACGGACCTGTTGCCAGGACTGATAGATCGCGTCTTCCGCGGAGCGCCGCGCCTTGTCTTCGCGTGCGCGCGCGGCCCCCACGGCGGCGGTCTGAGCGGCGACATTCGGTGCGAGACCGAAATCGAGCTTCCACGTGACGACGCCCTGCACCGTGTAGATCGAATGGCGACCGGTGAAACCGCCGGCGTTTGTCAGATGCTCCTGCCCTTGCGCAGAGAGGGTCGGAAGCCACGCCGCGCGCGCTGCCGATCGCGACCGCTCCGCGGCTTCCGTGGCGAGCGTCGCGGGACGAACGCTGACGAGGTCGTCACTCGGACGACCGAGCCAGGCCGAGAGCGGCGGCTCCTCGTGCAGATCGTCCTCGCGATAGTCTTCGCGTGTAGCGGGCTCCGGTGTGAGGCGCGACAACGACTCGAGGACGCGCCGCGCCTGGACGACGCCTTGATCGGCCTCCGCCACGTCGCGCTGGGCTCGCGCGAGATCCGCAACCGCGCGCTGCACGTCGAGCTCGCTTGCCGTCCCGAGCGCCCGGCGATCTTGGACGAGCTTCATGTTGCCGTCGGCGAAACGCACGCTCTCCTTCGCAGAAGAGAGAACCGCCTCATTTCCGAGCAGCTGGTAGTAGGCCTGGGCCGTCGACGATTCGACGGACACCTCCGTGCTCGCGCGTGACGCTTCGGCAGCAGCGAGATTCGCGGTAGCGGCGCGCCTCTGCTCCCACGCCCCGACGTTGATGATCGGCACCGCGACGGTCAGGTTCGCGTCGAGACCGTTCAACGGCGTGAGCGTCGCGCGCTGGCCGTTCGGGGCCGAGAAGGCCGCCTCGTATTGGTTCCGCGTGTAGATGCCTTGAGCGGTGAACGACGGCAGTAATGCCGCCGTCGCGACGTCACGTTGTGCGTCTCGTTGCTCGCGGAGCGCCTGCGCTTCGCGATTGTCTGGATTGTTCCTCTTCGAGCTCTCCACGAACGTCGCGAGAGGCTGCAGCGCATACGCGCGGCACGGCACCATCGTGCCGAGCAACGCCGCTGCCGTGACGATCCACGATCGACCTCGCCGTCTCATTCTCTTCTTCTCCTCCTCATTCATCGCGCGCAGAAGACGTTCTCGATGACGCCGTCGGGTCCGATGACGAACGTGCGCGGCCCAGATCGGTCGTAAGGCGGGAACCAGCCGTACGCGGCCGCGACGGTGCCGTCCGTGTCGGCAAGCACGGCGAGACGCGCGCCCCCGCGGACCTTGTCGAGCGCGGTCACGCCTCGACGCGCGACGAGCACGACGAACACCCCAATGGCGCCCGCCTCCGGCCACGCGTCTCGGAGCTTCGCGTCCACGAGCGCCGCTGAGGGTTCGACATCGGACGTGTGGAGATGCAAGAGGACGGGCCGGCTCCGGAGCGACGACAGATCGAAGCGATCTCCGGCGGCGGTGATACCGACGAAGTTCGGCGCGAGCTCGCCCGGACGGAGCCGCGCAAGCGGCGGCTCGCATGCTTCCACGGGCGCCTCGCGCGCGGGACGTTCTGCCGTGCGACCGCACGCGACGATGCCGAAGGCGCATAGGAACATCGCGGAGACCTTCGCAGCGACCTCCCTTGCAGCATCCATTGGACGGTCAGCATGCGCCGCTCGAGTCTCACGGCGTTGACGCGAATATGTCCGAATGTGTCCGGCGCCATTCGCCCGGAAGAGCTAGGCGTTCACACTCCGAGCAAGCGTTTCGGCGAGCGCGCGCGCACACGACGGCCGATCGGCAGGCCGTTTCGAGAGGCACGCGAGCACGATGCGCTCGAGCTCGTCGGGGACGTCTGCATGGGCGGTTGGCGGGATGGGTGCGAGATAGAGATGCTGGCGCAGCAGGTCGATCAGCGAGTCCGCGACGAATGGCGGCTTGGCGGTGAGAAGGAAGTAAGCGAGGCACCCCACGGAATAGAGGTCGCTCGCCGGTCCGACGTCGGCGGCGGCTTCGATCATCTCCGGACTGCAGTACTCCGGCGTCCCGAGCACCACGTTCGAGTGCGTGAGATCGCGCTCGGTCGCACGGACATCGCGGACCAGGCCGAAATCGAGCACCTTCACGACGTCGGTGACGCCGCCGCGGCGGCAGAGCATGACGTTCGCCGGCTTGATGTCGCGATGTACGAGGCCGAGCTCGTGCGCCTCGGCGAGTGACGCACAGACCTGCGTGAGGATGTGCACGACGCGACGGGGAAGCTGCGGGCCATGCTCGCGCACGAGGCGCTCGAGGTCGACGCCGTCGACGAGCTCCATCGCGTAATACAGGGATCCGTCAGACGTTCGTCCGTAGTCGTAGACGGTAATCGTATTCGGATGCGAGAGCCTGCTCGTCTGCATCACCTCGCGTTCGAACCGCTCGAGCGCCCGCGGATCGTGGGCCGTCGCCGCGAACAGCTTCACCGCGGCCGCGCGCCGGAGCGCCCGATGCTCCGCGCGGTAGACGACGCCCATCCCGCCAACTCCGAGCTCCTCGTGGAGATCGTACGGTCCGAGGGTCCGAGCGTTCGTCGCCTGGACGGCGTAGACGACGTGCGAGCCGTATGCGGAGATCGCGACCGTCGCGAGGGCCCAGACAGCATTCTGAGCGACGACGAGCGTGACGACCGCGGCGTCGTCGCGGGCGATTCTACCGCCGACGATGAGCGCCGCGATCACCGCGGGAACGAATGCGACCGCTGCGAGTACCGCAGTACGCCTCGACGTCGATGGCACGAGGAGCGCGCGGAGAAGAGACAGCATCGTCGCAACGAGCGCGACGACGAGATCACCGCGGGCCACCGGGAATGGCAGCGAAACGACGGTCGCGACGCCATGAACGACGGGCAACGCCATGAGCGCGGTCTCGACCCCGGCCGCCCATCCCTCACGCAATGAACCTCTCCCGAGCGAGGCGACCCCCATCAAGGCGATCGGCGTGGCGAGCCCGACAAGGCCGAGCGGCGATGCCGCGCGTTCGATCCATCTTCCCGACGGCAGGACCGCGATGAACGTGACGATTGTGAAAAGCAGCCCGAGCGCTCCGAACCACACGCCGACGATCGTGGCGAAGCGGGCCATCCCGCGCTGACGTGCTTCGCGCGCATCGTCCGCGGCCGACCAGCCATTCGCGGCGGGCATCAGGGCTGGCTCGGACCGGACTCGTACGAGACGACGACACCGCCGACGATCAAACCGAACGAATCCCGGATCGGCCCGCTTCGCAGCTCGCAGTCGTCGCAGCCAGGCTCCCGGCAGACTTCTCCGTCAATCGCGCGCTGGCAGAGCGGGTGCGGATCACTCGCAAGGGTTCCGCAGGCCGCGACGACCCGAAGGTCGCGATCGAAGACCATGGCGCCGGCGCTGCCGTCGGCACGCGCGGCGGCGAGGAAGTTGACGGCGGCGCGGCGCAGCGTCGCGCGCGACCGCGTCATCGACGGGCGCTGTACCGCGAGGACCGCGATGACGGCGCCAACGCTGCTTCGCACCGGATGAAGGGTAGCGTCGAGCTCGACCACGCCAGCTCGTCCGTGAACGTCCATCGTGAACGGCGTCCTGGAGATGGTCTCCCCGAGGAGCACCCGGTCGAACGGCACGAGATCGCGTTCCGCATGACCTTCCACGTGCTTGGCGTCCGCGAAGTGCGCCGCGCGTTGGTTGTAGAGCACGACCTCACCGGAGGTATCGAGCACGACCGCAGCTTCCGCCGTCTCCTCGACCAAGCGGGAGAGTGACGCGTAACTCGATGCCACATAAACCATGCGGGAGACCTCCTGTCGAGATGTCCTCCCAAGCATGAGCCACGTCGGTATCGGTCCCTTGACGCCAACATGTCCGAATGTGTCCGGCGCCCTTCGGGTCGCAAGAAGCGTTAGAAAAGGAGCATTCCGAGGGGCCACGAATGACACACGATCCGAGCTTGTCCGATCCCTTGCTCGTCGACTCCGGAGAGGCGATCTCGATCGTCTACGCCGAGGACGACGCGAAGCTCGCGCGCCTCACGGCGACGTATCTCGAATCGTTCGGCATCCGCGTCGTCGTCGAGCCGGACGGACGTGCGACGATCGCCACGGTCCTCCGTGAACGGCCGGACGTCATCCTCCTCGACATCACGCTCGCCGGGGCAAACGGCCTCGACTTGTGTCGCCAGCTCCGCGCACGCGTGGCGACGCCGATCATCATGGTGACGGCGCGCGGAGAGGAGGTCGACCGCATCCTCGGTCTCGAAGGCGGAGCGGACGACTACATCGCGAAGCCGTTCTCTCCGCGCGAGCTGCTCGCCCGCGTGCGCGCGCAAGCTCGACGCGCGCGGGGCGCCGTCGGCCCACGGAACGAGATCCGCGTCGGCCCTCTCGCGATTGATCGAGGCAAACGCCACGTGATGCTCGACGAACGCGAGCTCGATCTGACGACGTACGAGTTCGATCTGCTGCTCGCCTTCGCGGAGCGCCCGGGGCACGTCTTCTCGCGTGAGCAGCTGATCGAGATCGTGCGCGGAAGCGCAGACGAGGCCTTCGATCGTTCGATCGACGTGCGAATCTCCCGTCTGCGGCAGAAGCTCGGCGACGATCCTCGCCACTCGCGCTTGCTCAAGACGGTCCGCGGCGTCGGATACGTGCTGGTGCCGGGTCGGTCGTGAAGCTCGCGCGCATCACGCCGAAGATCTACGCCTTCACGATCGTGCTGACGCTGCTCGTCGGCGTCGGAACCGTGCTGACGTTCTATGTGTGGTTTCGTTTCCACCCGATGGACGCTCAAGAGCGCGTCGCGACGCACCTCGCCAAGGAGATCGCGCACGCGGA
Source organism: Pseudomonadota bacterium (assembly GCA_023402175.1). Lineage (GTDB taxonomy): Bacteria > Myxococcota_A > Polyangia > Polyangiales > Polyangiaceae > Labilithrix. The sequence goes on from JAEXCN010000355.1 coordinate 63,034, forward strand.
GCCGGCATCCCTCGAGGCAGCGGCCGCCGAGCTGGCGAAAGACGTGCGTGTGAAGGTGCTGCTGGTCGGCGACGCGCCACGGACGCTCGCCGATACGATCGGTGAGCCATGTCGCGAACGACGCGAACGTCAGGTGGGCTGCGCCACGGGGTCGGCACCGATGCCGGACGCACGCTCGCGCATCGAAGTGACGATCCTGACTGGCTCCGCGCCGCCGCTCGCGTACTTGCTCATCCTCGACTTCGTCGTGCTGGCGTTCGGCGCGCTCGTCCTCGGTCGTGCGTTCACGCGCCCCCTGCGCACGATCGCCGAGACCGCGGACGCATTCGGCCGAGGAGACGTCCGGGCGCGGAATCGAATTGTGCGCGCGGACGAGATCGGTGACGTCGGACGCGCGTTCGACCAGATGGCCGAGCGCATCACGGATCTCATCCGCATCGAACGCGAGCTCCTCGCGAACATCTCTCACGAGCTCCGAACACCGCTGACGCGCATCCGTCTCGCCTTGGAGCTCGCGGCGACGGGCAATGCAGATGGCATTCGCAACGCGTACGCGGACATCGTCGAGGATCTCGACGAGCTCGAGGAGCTCATCTCCGGCGTGCTCGCGTCGGCGCGCGTCGAGCTCGAAGAGGCGCGTGAGCGAAAGGGGATTTCACCGCTTCGACTCGAGCAGCTGGCCCTTCACGACGTCGTTGCGCGCGCGGCGGCGCGATTCCAGCGCAATCACCCTGAGCGTCGCCTGGAGATCGCCGACGTCGCTGCGGACGTTCTCGTCGACGCGGACCCCATCCAGCTCCGGCGAGCGATCGAGAACCTCCTCGGGAACGCTCACAAGTACACCGACGACGCCGATTCTCCGATCGACATCGAGGTCGAGACGACGCCTTCGCTCGCGCGCCTGCGCGTCGTGGACCGCGGCGTCGGCATCCCGGAAGCCGATCGAGAGCACGTCTTCACGCCGTTCTTTCGTGGGCGGCAAAAGACGGAAGGTCGTGCGACCGGGCTCGGGCTCGGGCTCGTCCTCGTGCGTCGAATCGTCGAGGCGCACGGCGGCGAAGTCCACCTCACGAGCCGCGAAGGGGCAGGCACCGTCGTCACCATCGAGCTTCCGAGGTCCTGAAGGCGGCTCTTCGCGTCGACGGCGAGCGGCAGGACGCGCTCGTCGACGTCGCGGTCTGGTGAAGGTTCTGCTGCCGTCGATCACACCGCGCAGTCGTCGTGGACGCGACGACGTGCCGCGAATCGCGCTGTTCGTGGCGCCGACGGCTCGGCCTTGGTATGCCGATGAGTCTAGGCAAGATGTCCATCCACAAGCGTCACCACATCAACGTGATCGGCCGCGGCAAGACCGACATGATCCTCGCCCACGGCTACGGGTGCGATCAGAACATGTGGCGACTCATCACGCCTGCGTTCGAAGATCGTTACCGCATCATCGTGTACGACCTCGTCGGCTGCGGGAATTCCGATCTCAGCGCCTACGATCGCACGAAGTACGGCACGCTCGACGGGCATGCGCGCGACGTCCTCGAGATCGCCGCCGAGCTGACGACGGGCCCCGTCGTCTTCGTCGGACATTCGGTGAGCGCGATGATCGGCCTTCTCGCCGGCATCGCGGAGCCGGATCGCTTCCGTGCGCAGGTGATGATCGGTCCGTCGCCCTGTTACATCAACGACGGCGATTACGTCGGCGGGTTCTCGCGCGCCGACATCGAGTCGCTGCTCGATACGCTCGACAGCAACTACCTCGGATGGGCGAGCGCGATGGCGCCGAAGATCATGGGCGCGCCGGACAAGCCGGAGCTCGGTGAGGAGCTCGCGAACAGCTTCTGTCGTACCGATCCCGAGATCGCGAAGCACTTCGCGCGCGTCACGTTCCTGAGCGACAACCGCGCGGACCTGCCGAAGCTGAAGACGCCGACGCTGCTCCTGCAATGCTCCGACGACCTCATCGCTCCTATGCCTGTCGGCGAGTACCTCCACGAGCACATTCCGAACAGCCAACTGCGCGTCATCGAGAACATCGGGCACTGCCCTCACCTGAGCGCGCCCGGTGCGATCATCGAAGCCATGCGGGAGTTCCTTTCTTGAAACGGCGACCTCGAACCCGATGACGGACGAAGCCGCCGCCGCGGAAGCTTACGACGTCGCGGCGTGCGCGCTGATGACGCTCGCGCGCGACGGCACGATCGAGCGCGCGAATCGCACCGCCGCGTCGTGGACCGGATGGTCCGCCGAGGAGCTCGTCGGCCGCCGGTTCCAGGACCTGCTCACGATCGGCAGCAAGCTGTTCCACCACACGCACTGGCTCCCATTGATGGAGATGCAGGGGTCCGTGACGGAGGTGCAGCTCGAGCTCGCGACACGTGACGGTCGGACCGTCCCGGTGCTCGTCAACGGGGTGCGACGCTCGAATCGTCGAATCGACGTGGCAATCTTCGTCGCGAGCGATCGCCGGAAGTACGAACGTGAGCTTCTCCTCGCGCGCCGGAGGGCCGAGGAGCTGATCGAGGCCCTCCGCCAGCGGGAAGACGAGTTCCGCCGGATCGCCGAGAACTCGCCCGACGTCATCGCGCGCTTCGATCGAGAACGCCGGTGCACGTACGTCAGCCGCGCTGCCGAGACGCTCTCCATGCGGCCGGCCGCGGAGGTCGTCGGACTGGGTGTCGACGAGCTGGGGATGTCTCGGGACGTCGCACGATCTTTTGCGGCGGCGATCGACGACGCGCTCTCGGGCCGCGACGGGAGCCTCGCGTTCGAGTACGAGCGGCCGGACGGAAGCCGCGTCGACCTCGAAGCGCGCTTCGTGGGGGAACGAAGCTCGAATGGCGAGATCACGGCCGTCCTCGCGCTCACCCGCGATGTCAGCGCGCTGAAACAGCAAGGGCGCGAGGCGCACCAGCGGGCCGTCCTCGCCGAGCAGCTGATCGGCATCGTCAGCCACGATCTCCGAAACCCGCTCAACGCGATCATGCTCGGCGCACACCTCCTGGACTCCGCCGACGTCGGGCCCCACACGCGCGTCGTGGAACGCATCCTGAGCGCGGCGAAGCGCGCGACGCGGCTGACGGCGGAGCTGCTCGACTTCACTCAGGCGCGGCTCGGCGGCGGGCTCCGCGTCACGCCCGCCGAGCTGGACCTCCACGGGCTCACGACGGACACGGTCGAAGAGATCCGGCTCGCATGGCCCGGTCGCAGGATCGACCATCGACGCGTGGGGACAGGTACCGGCGCGGCAGACGCGGATCGCATCGCGCAGATCATCACGAACCTCGTGAACAACGCCATCGCGTACGGCGCGCCCAACCAGCCGATCACGGTCAGCTCGATCGTCGGTGATGACGAGCTCGAGATCCGCGTGCACAACTACGGACGTCCGATCCCCGAGGCACTCCAGCGCGACATCTTCGAGCCGCTTCGTCGTGGTGACGAGCAGGTGCAGCGCGGCTCTCGCAGCGTCGGTCTCGGCCTCTACATCGTGCGGGAGATCGCCGTGTCCCATGGTGGACGCGTCACGGCGCACTCGACGGCCGACGACGGGACCACGTTCCAGGTGTGCCTTCCACGCGCCCCGACGTCTCGCGCGCTGACGCGCCACCTTCCGGCTTCTGCGACGGGGCAGTGAGTGCGCTTGGGCTCGAAGCTCGGCGCCCGTGTTCATCGCGCGCCGGCGTGCTAAGCCCGCAGCCTCGATGAGCCACGCTCCGCAGCGGTCACCGCTTCCATTGCCCGATGTCGCCGGACTACCGATTCCAGCCGACTTCGACGATCGGCTTGCGGCCTTGGGGGTGACGCTCGACGGAGATGCGAAGACGAAGCTCGCGTCGTTCCTTGCGCTCCTGCTCGCGATGAACGAGCAGATGAACCTGACGGCGATCACCGAGCCCGAGGCGGCATGGTCGCGTCACGCGCTCGACGCGCTGAGCCTCGTCCCCGAGCTCGCCGGACTGCCGCAAGGAGCGCGCATCTTGGACGTCGGCTCTGGCGGAGGCGTCCCTGGAATCCCGCTCGCCATCGCTCGCCCCGACCTGCGCGTGACGCTGCTCGACGCGACGGAGAAGAAGGTTGCGTTCATCCGCGCCGCCGCTGCGAAGGTGGAATTGAAGAACGTCGACGCGGTGAGCGGTCGCGCCGAACAAGTGAACCTCGGACGCGTGTTCGACGTCGTCGTCGCGCGCGCCGTGGCGAAGATCTCGACGCTCCTCGGCTGGACTGCGCCTTTCGCGAAGAAAGGTGGCCATCTGCTCTTCATCAAGGGTGAGCGCGCCGACGCCGAGCTCGCCGAAGCCAAAGCAGATCTGCGTCGGTTCGCATGCGACCACGAGCGCACGGTCCCGACCCCGACCGGCCGGATCGTGGTGCTCCGCGTCGGCTGACGAGAACGCGCGGCAGGGATCCTGCTGGTCGTCCGCGAACCGCGCTTCGCGTTCTCGTCCTGACGTGGGAGCGCTTCGTTCCGAAGCACGGGACCTGCGACCGCCTTTCGAGATTGCCCGCGTGATCGTTCGGCCTTGCACGACCGTAAGCTTCTGGCGACGCGATCTCGCGCACTTCGGAGGTGGCACGACTCCCGCATGAGTATCGGACAGCGCTGCGGCGTGGCTTGTCCCCCCCGAGCCCGTCGCGGCGCTCTTCTTTTGTCTGCCAACACGAGCGCGGCGGCGCAGCGTTCGACGCTCACGGCCACTCGCTCGACGCGGCGCCTCTGCTCGGATCGACTCCTCGAGCACGTTCGAGCGTCGCGGTGAGGGTCCCGAAGGCGCGTTCTGCTGGGGTGCACGCGAGCGTGCGCTCCAGGAACTCGAACTGATCTTCCCAGAGGGCGCGCGACAAGCGGGTCCATGGCAAGAGGACGTGGAAGCCGTGCACGCCGCCGGCGTAACGCTTCGCCTCGTGCTGCACGCCGTGCCGAGCGAGCGCGCGAGCGAAGCGCTCCGTGTCGTCGCGCAGCGGATCGCGATCTCCGACGCCGAGGAAAAAAGACGGTAGTGGGCGCTCCGGCGCTCCGGCTTCGACGATGAGGAGCGGATCGGCCAGCGCGTAGGTACCCGGCTCCGCCGTTGGATCGGGGGAATGAGCGCCTCACACAGCTCTCTCAGGTACTTGGGAGATCCGCCCAGATTGTTGTCGAGGAAGATGAACGCATCATCGAAGAGGCCGAAGGCGTTCCTGTTGAACTGCATGCGTTGCTGAATGTCTCGAACGACATTCGCGACGGGCCGATACCGGTACTTTTCCCATCCGGTGAGCACACAGAAGTTGCAGGTGAACGGGCAGCCACGGGACGCCTCGACTCCGGGGAGGCGGTAGCGGTTCTTCGAAAAGTCGACGAGGTCGTAGCGATACGTCGGGACGGTATCGAAGGCCGGCGGCAAGGCGTAGCGCGGCTTCAGCTGGTTCTTCTGGAAGTCGGCGATGAGCGCAGGGACGTTGCTCTCTGGCTCGCCCACGATCACCGAATCGAACCACTTGCTGCAGTCCGCGCTGAAGTGGCTCGCATGGCGACCGCCGGCGACCGTCACCATGCCCCTCGCGCGAAAGAGCGCCGAGAGGACCTTCGTGTGCTCGTAGTAGGCGTGGAGATACGAGAAGAAGACGACGTCCCAGTGCCGATCGAGCGGAAGATCCGCTTCCTTTTCGTTGAAGATCTCGACTTCGGCATCCGGTGGGCACAAAGCTGCAATGAGCTCGGCCACCGCCGACTGCATGATCGACCGCTCCTTGAGATGCAGACGCGTCGGATGTGTGTAGGTGCAAATGATGGCGATCTTCATGAGCGTCGCGCTCGAGCCACCCACGCAGACTCAACTGGCCGACGACGTGCGGCGGAAGCCGCGAGCTCGCAGCTCAAATGATCCGTCGCAAGACAAGGCATGAAGACTCAGAGCGACGGCATCACGGCGATGTCCGCGCGGGCGTGCATTTCGCGTCCCGTGCGTCTTCGCAACGCATGTGCCGGCTCTTCTCGCCGATGGTTTGCGCGCTTTCGCATCCACGCGTCGTTGCGCAGTGCGCACCATGCGCAGCCCCACCGTGCACAGACTGCGCATTCTCGACGGAGCGTCCGCTCGCTCCTCGACGTCAGCAAGCGGACGCGTTGCTCCGCGCCTTCAGGGCCGCCGCGAGTACGCGCGGCCACGCATCATCGATTGCAGCCATGCGCCCTCGCGGGAAACCCGCGGGCACACGCGGGTGCAATGCCTTTCGAGACTGACGGCGTCAGCCTTCTGCTTTGCGCGACAGTCACTCTGCTGGCGGCGCGATCTCGCGCATGTCGCAGTTGGCATGGGACGCGCATGTGCATCGGACAGCGCTGCGGCGAGGCTTGTCTCTCCCCCCCCCCCACGAGCCCGCCGCGGCGCTTTCTCTTGTTCGGCGGCGGTCGCGGTCGCCCGATCGCGATCCCTCAGCGCGGTGGCTCGCTCGGCGCGCAGGTCGACGAGCCCGCGCCGATGATCACCATCCCGGTGTCCTCGATCACGACGGTCGAGGTGTCCGTCGTCGGCGAATACCGCGTCACCGAGCTGCGACGACCGAACGGCGCCGTGAAGAGCCAGAAGTCTCCGCCCCACTGCGCGAACGCCCACGCCTGGCCGATGGTGACGTCGGGACGATACGTCTCGAGGATGTCGCCGCTTACCTTATCGAGCCGGACGAGGCGATTGCCACTCTCGAGGAACGCGTAGAGCGTCCCGGCGCCAGTACCCGTGAGCTCGCCGAGCCCCGGATTCGACGACCCGACGAGGGAGATCTCCATCGTCGCCGTATTGAGGCGGCCGAGCGCCGTCTCCCCCGCGATGTAGAGCGTCTCGCTCACGGTGCCGTCCGGAGTCCCCTCGTCCTTCGCGAATCCCATTCCGAAATTCAGGAAGTCGTGTTGCCCGGGCCGGTACGAGGTCGGCTCGCAGCTCGCGTCGGTGGTGCTGACGCGGAAGATGCGCCCGTCGTCGTACTCGACCCACGCCGTCCCGCGACGGTCGACCGCCATCGAGAACGTCTTGGCCGACGTCGCGCAGCGGAGTCGCCCGATGCTCGTGAACGTCAACGCTTCAGGGTCGAAACGAAACAGCTCGTTCCCGGTCTGCGACAGCGCGTAGATCAGCTTGTTCTCGGCGGAGCAGTCGCGGAGCGGCTCCGGCGCGCCGGCCTCTTGGTCCGTCGCGTTCTCGAAGTCGGCGACCGGCGGCGGCGCAGCGTCCGGGCTCACGTCGAATGCGTCGCGATCCGAGGAGCAATGAACGAGAGAGACGCTCGCACCCAGACCGAGGATCGCAAGCAAACATCGTTTGGCAGCGCCTTGCATCGACTCGCACTCCGTCATTGAGGAAACGTCAGCCGCACGGGCACGGGGTGCGGATCCGTGTCGGTCATGCCCGTGCCGACCTGACCTTGTCCGTTGTCGCCCCAACATTCGACGGCGCCCGAGCGAAGCAGCGCGCACATCGAGTTGTTCGCCGCGGCGAGCGCGACGACCGGACCGCCGAAGCCGTCGATGCGCGTCGGCCGGCCGACCGCGAGATCGTCGTCCACGTCGGGTCCGAGCAAGCCGTAGATGCCTGCCCTGCCCCAGCAGTAGACGCGACCGCTCCCGAGCACCGCGCATGTGTGGACCAGGCCCGTCACGACCTGCACGGGCACGTCGTGCTCGCCCGCCGACGCATCCGGCGCTTCGGCCTTCGCGACGTCGTCGAGCATGCTGCGGCCGGGCAGGTAGTCGAGCCTGTCGAACGTGCCGCGTCCGAGCTGCCCGCTCAGGTTCGCGCCCCAGCACTCCACGAAGCGGCCGACGACGGCGCAGGAGTGCCAGAACGACGTTCCGATGCTGCGGACGCGGGCGAGACCGGGGATCAACATCGGCTGAGCGTTCGGATCCTCCGAGCTGTCGCGGCCGATGAGGAAGTTGTCGGTGCCCCACATCCTGTTCGCGCCCCAGGATGCGACCGCGCCTTCGGTCGTGATCACGAACGTGCGCTCGGTGCCCGCCACCACCTCGGACGCGTGGTGCGTGAGAAGCGTGGCCTTCCCGGGCGGCGCCATCTCCCACGGGGCGGTCGCGCCGCGCCCGAGCTCGCGCGCGTCGTTCGTGCCCCAACACGTGAGCTCGCCTGCGTTCGTGACGCACGCGAAGCGGTCGCCGACGGAGATGCGGTCGGCTGGCGGCACGGCGTCGAGCCGGGTCGGCGTGCGGATGTTGCCAAAGGGCAGCTCCTCCTGCGTGTCCGGCGCCATGCCTGCGCGTAGGAGATCCGACTGTCCCCAACAGTACACGCCGCCGTCGCTCACGCGGGCGCACGTGTTCCTCTGGCTCATGCCGAGATTAGTCACGCCCGTGATGCCGTTCACGCGCGTCGGCGAGCTGAGCCTCATCGGGCCTTCGCCGAGCTGTCCATTGCGGTTTGCCCCCCAGCAGAACACCTGCCCGTCGTTCGTGACGGCGCAGAAACCATCGGCGCTTCCGGCGAGCTTCGTCATGCAGGGCGTGGTCGCGCATGCGACGGACGCATCAGGCACGACGAAGTCTCCGTCCTCGGGTTCGCCCGCGGCGTCGACGACCGCTCCGTCGGCCGACGCGTCGTCGGCCGCGCCGCTATCCAGGGGCCCCGCATCACCTCCGTCGAACGATGCGGACCGATCGCCCTCCGTCGACGAGCATGCGATGAGGGCCGGGCTGACGACGAACGCGATCGCGGCGATCGCGCAGGCTCCACGTACGACGAACTTCCTCACGGCGTTCCTCCGAGCGACTTCGGCGCGCGATGAAGGGCGATGCCGTTTCCGACGGCCCACACGTCGCCGGCCGGTCCTCCGTGAACGGAGGTGAGATCTTGCCACATCGGGATATCGGCCACGGTGAGCTTCGAGATCGTCCACGCGGTCCCGTCCCAGTGCCGAATGGCGCCCGCGGACCCAACCGCCCAGACGTCGTCGGGACCGCTCCCCCACGCGCTGGTCATCATGCTGTTGACGGGGTTCGAGAACGCGGTCCAGCCCACGCCGCCATCGGCCGCGACCGTGCCGCGATAGCTCTTTCCGCCTTTCGCGATCGCCCAGAGATCCGTGCTGCTCGAGGCCCAGATGACGTGCATGTCTGCGCCACCCAGCGCATTGCCGGAAAGGACCTCCGCCCATGCGTATTCGTCCGGCGTGTCCGTCGGCACGCCACGAAGGATGGCGCCGTAGGACGTCGTCGACCAGAGGTACGCGGCGAGCCAGACCTCGTTGTTCGCCGTCACCGTGAACGAGCGCACGAAGCCGAGCGACTCGAACGTGATCGGCACCGTGGTCCAGGAGACGACGGGCGCGTCTCCGTCGTCCGGCGTCGAGATGACACCGTGCCGGAGGGCGGGCTCCCCCCAGCGTGTGCCGTACACCCAGAGATCGCGCTCGCCATTCCCCCTGATCATGTCCAGCGACGGCGAGTCCGAGTCGAGCTCCGTGGTCGACCACACGAACGGATCTCCGGCTTTCGCGCGTGTCCCGTGGACGAGCCGATATTCGTATTGCGCGACACCCCAGATGTCGTTCGGCGATGTCGCCCAAAGGCTCGTGAGGCCCTCCAGCTCTGGTGCATTGAAGGCCTTCCACGTGGTCCCGTCCCAGCGGAGCGGGTTCGCGCGCGTCGTCGCGATGGCCTCGTCCGAGGCGAAGCTCCAGACCGCGGTGATCTCGGTCACGTTCTTCGGCACGGAGGTCTTGCACCAGCCGCCCGCGCTGCATGGGCCGGCGTCCATGTCATCGCCGGCGTCGGCGTCGGGGGCCAAGGGATCTGCCGCGGCGTCCTCGCGGCTCGATGCGTCGGTCAACGTCGCGCCCTCGTCGTTCCCATCGGCGGACGCCCCCGTTCCGTCCGCGGAGCAATGAAGCGCGGCGACGCTCAGCAGCCCCAAACAACTCGCACGAAGAAGCGTTCTCATGGCGTCCATCCCGACGGAGTACGTTTCCGAAGCAGCGCGTCGCGGCCGACGGCCCAGATGTCGTCCGAACCCGATGCCCAGAGCGCGAAGAGCTCACGATCGCCCGCCCCGATCGTTCCGAGATCGACGAGCGACCACGAGGTCCCGTCCCAGTGTGCGAGCGTTCCCTCACTCCCGGCGACCCAGAGATCGTTCGGACCGAACCCGAGCAGCGCACGGAGACTCGCCCGGTTCGGGAAAGGGATCTCCTCGACGGCGATCGTGCCGTCTGCGCCCGTCGTGAAGCGACGCACGGTTCCGCCGCCGCCGACCGCCCAGACCTGGCCGCTGCCCGAGCCCCATACGGCGTAAAGTGGGAAGGACGTCAGGCTGTCCACGACGGTCCACTGTGCAGCACCGTCACGCCATCCCGGCGACCAGCGCGTCTTTCCTCCCTCGCCGACGACCCACACGTCGCCCGCCGCGCTTCCCCAGATGCCGTGGAAGGAGGGCTCGGGCTGCCAATCCATCGCGTCCGGCGTGGTCCTCGAAGGCGTCCAGCTCGGCACGCCCTGATTCCAGCCGTCGGAATGCCAGACCGTCATCTGTTCCACGGATTGGAACAGCCCTACGGCCCAGATGTCGGTCGCGCTTCGGCCCCACATCGCGGAGACCGGGCCCGTCCAAGGTTGATCCATCGGCGCCGCGTCCCGGTCCGGGCGGAACCAATTGCCTCCCCCGGAGTTGTGCCAGAGGACGTCGCCCGTGCTGAAGGCCCAGATGTCGAGAGGCCCACTTCCCCAAATGCCAAAGATCGTCTGATTCGTATTCAGGGACGACCAAGAGAATTCGGTCCCGTTCCAGTGAATCGCGAGATCGGGGCTCCCTACGATCCATACATCGTTTCGATCGGTGCCCCAGATCCCGTTGAGAGAGACCGGTGACGGGACGGGAAGCGAGGTCGCGCACCATCCGCTTTCGGTGCAGGGCGCAGCGCCTGAATCCGGCACTTCGATGACGGTACCTGCATCGTCGGCGTCGTCGTTCGTGGCGGGAGACGAAGACTCCGTCCCCTGCGACGCGCAACTCGCGAGGAGGCACGCGAGCGCGGAGCCAGCGAGGAGTCCCAGGAGCTTGGGTGTCGAGCGCGAAAGGTTCAATTGACGACTCCGGCGTCACAAGGTCCAGTCAGGCACTGTCCGCCCGCACACGGTTGTCCGCCGTCGAGATCGCAGTGGCTGCCGCAGGCCCCGCAGTTCTGCGGATCGACGGTGAGGTCGACCTCGCATCCGTTTTCGAGGCGGCCATCGCAGTTGGCGTATCCGACGGCGCATTCGTACGAGCACCGTCCGAGGACGCACACGGGGCTTCCGGTCGCGCCCGACGTCCCGTTGAGGCCCGGCAAGCCGGGGCAGGCGTTCCCGCAGGCTCCGCAGTTGTTCGCGTCGCTCTGCAGGTCGACGCACTCGGAGAAGCAGAACGTGCTCCCCGGCCCGCAGGCGAAGCACCCTCCGTTGACGCAGGACTCGCCGTCCTTGCAAGCGCGTCCGCAGGCTCCGCAGTTCGGCGTGTCGTAGGTCTCGGTCTCGCAACCGTCACCGCAAAAGTCGTTGTTGCAGTCGGCTCTACCGTCGGCGCACATCGTCTGGCATTTGCCTTGGGCGCAGCCGATCGCTGCCCCCTCCGGAACGACTTCTTCGCCGCAACTCCAGCGCACGGCGCTGGACGGAGCGACTTCGCAGGCGTTGCCGCACGCCCCGCAGTTGAGGGGGTCGTCATCGAGCCGCACGCAGTCGCCGTTGCAGTTCGTCCGTCCCTTGGGGCAGCCACACGCGCCGCGCCAGCAGATCTCGCCGGTGGCGCAGGCCTTCCCGCATCCGCCGCAGTTTTCAGGGTCCGAGAGGAAGTTCGCCTCGCAACCGTTGTCGATGAGGCCGTCGCAGTCCCCCGCGTTCGCACGGCAGCGCATCTGGCAGCGAGAGTCGACGCAGGTGAAGAAGGCCCGGAGCTCGCTCGATTCGGACGGACACCGCACGTCGCACGAACCGCAATGGTCGACGTCGTTGCTCAGGTTCGTCGTGCAGAGACCCGATTTGTCCCGACACGTCGTGTACGGCGCCGGGCAGTCGTACGCGTTGCAGAGGGCGACCTCCGTGGACGCTTCCGCCATGGCATCGCCGCGATTCGTGAACTGCGGGCCTTCGGGCGCGAGATCGATTCCGGCGCGCAGGTTGTCCGTGCACGCCGAGAGGACGGCGAACGCTAGGACCGACGCGGCGAACATCGCGCCAGCGACATTTCCTTTTTTCATGGAGAAGCACACGAGAGGCGTTGGAGGAGAGAAGACGCGGGCGCCAGTTGCTCGAGCTCGGCGCGAAGCCTGCGCGCTTCGACCATGTCGCCGAGCGCGCACAGCGCGAGGACCTGCAGCGTCATGCGCTCTTGGCGGAGAGCACCGGTCGGAAACCGGGATGCGTGTGCCGACAGCGACGTGAGGGCATCCGAAGGCGCGCCGTTCCGAAGCGCCGTCTGCGCGGCACGCACGAGCGCGACCTCCTCGGCGATCGAGTCGACGCGGGCCGATCGTTCGGGGCGCGCCGTGCCCTCGGGCGCCGTACGAGCAGCGGTTTGGCTCTTCTTCGGAGCGACGTCCTGCGCGACATCCGGAAGGGCCGCGACGGCGACGGTCTCGACCTCGTCCGCCGGCGCGGGCACCACGCGTGAATCGGACGCAGGCGACGGCGAAACGAGCGCGGGCGGCGGGACGAGCGCGGGCGGCAGAACGTTCGCGACCTGGCTCGTCGGCTCGGAGCCGACGCCGTGCGCACCGAAGGCGACGCACAAGCTGACGACTGCGAGCCCCGTCATCACGCCCCAAGGGCTCCGAAGGAGCGCGGCCACGGAGGAACCACCCGACGCCGCGCTCGAAGGGCCCGGCGCATCCATCCCACGCGAGGGATCGGCACGAAGCCGCTCGGCGATCCCCGCGCGCATCGCGCGGTCGGCGCTTGCGCTCGGGCCCCATTCCTTGCGCGCCATGTCGAACAGCGCACGCTCTTTCGGCGTCAATTGGCTCACGGCTTGTCTTCTTTGGCGGGCTGCGAGCTCTCCGTGAGCAGGCGCCGGAACTGCTCCCGCGCCAGACGAAGGCGCGAGTAGACGGTGTTGACGTTGATCTCGAGGAGCTCGGCGACCTCGCTCGCCTTCATCTCCTCGATGTCGAGGAGCAGGAGCACCATGCGCTTGTCCGGATCCATTCGATCGAGGATCCGCTCGAGCTCTCGGATCGCTTCGTTGCGCGCGACGACTTCGAAGGGACCGTCGGCGCCGTCGGGGATCGTTTCGTCGACGAGCTCGTGCCTCTGCTTCGTCCCTGGGCGCCGCCGCTCGTTCGAGGCGACGAACTTCGCTACGCGAAAGAGCCAGGTGCGAATGTCGCTCCGTCCCTCGAACTCCGCGAGCCGGCGGTGGACGACGACGAAGACCTCCTGCGCGACGTCCTCCACCATCGAAGGAGGGAGCTCGAGCGTGCGGAGGACGCGCCACACGAAGCCGACGTGCTGCTCGTAGACCCGCTCGAACGTCGGCCGCGACCACGCGGCGGCGATCGGACGATCGTCGGAGGTCGATCGGATCCGGTCAGCCGGCGAGCTGCTCGACACGAGCGATGAGCGCACTCGGGTTAGTGTGCGCGCGAGGCAAATTCATCACGGCGATCTCGAAAAGAGCACGTCGAGGCCGAGAAAGCACCGGGCGACGACGAACGGCGGCTCGAACACGGTGCCGAACCCTTCGATGAAGACGTGCGGCGCACCCAACGGATGAGCCAGGACGACTCCCGCCACGGGTGACACGCGCCGCCCCGGAAGGAACCGCGCCGCCAGCATCGCGGACGCCGCGCTCCAGAGCCCTCGCGCCGTCTCCGGCGTGTAGACGCTCACCCCCGTCGTCGACTCGACGCCGAGCTCCCCGCCCAGGCATCCGCGCCACTCCGCAACGGCGGACAGGCCTCGCCAGCATGCGCGCGCGCCGAAGGTGGCAAGGCCGACGTACGCGCCGCCGCGACCTTCCCGCGGGCCGCCGACCGTGAAGCGTTCCTTGAAGGCGTTCGCTTCCGCCTCGAGGACGATCGGCCCGCGCACGACGCCGAACGACGCGCCGATCCCCACGGTCGTCCGCGGAAGCGAGCCCTCGTCGAGGATGAGTCGAGCTCCGCCGTAGACGTCCGGCGGGCGTGAGTATGGCGCCGGAGGCGGAGCGACCGGCCGAGCTCGCGTTCGGGATGCGTCGAGGGGAGGCGGCGGAGGACTGCCGGGGGATGACGCTCCCGCCTCGCCGGTCCCGGCGTGGACGCCGGCCTCCGATGGCGGCGCTTCCGCCTCCAAGCCCGCGCGACGCGCGAACCCGTCCGGGTCGATGGCGAGCGCGAGGATCAGGGCCGCGGCGTCCACGAGGTGCGTGCAATCGTCTCCCTCCATTCTCCGGCGGTTCGCTTCGTCTCCGACGACGACGAGCTCGAGGCGGTAGCGCGCCTCGTCCGGCGACGACGACGTCACGATCTGCCCGCGCGCAGCGATCGTGCGATGGTCAGGTGGCAGATCGCGGCCGACCAACGCGTCGACGCGCGCGACGACCTCGTCACGCGCGGCGCAGCCCGCGGGCGCGCTCCACGTCAGCTCCAGTGGGCTGCTCCGCTCCTCCGCCCTTGCGCGAACTGGTGCGAGCGCAACGAGCGCGACGGTACTGGCCACGACCAGCCGCGATACAGCGCACTTCGCGCGCCGCCGTAGCATGGACGCACCCTACCATTTCCAAGGGGCGGCAAGCCTGCGCACCCCGCGCCGGCTGCGCGCCTCCGTAGATTCAAGCTGAGGCGGTGCGGTCGACGCACGACGCTCTCCCCTGCCCTCGACCATCGCCAGCACGACATCGCCGCGTCGATGTCCTATTCGCTCAGGACGTCGCGTCTCGTCCGCGCGCAGCAGCATCGGCCTCGACGGTCGTTGCATCATCTGCCGGCTCTTCGTTGCCGTTTCCTTCTGCGAAGTGGATGCGTGCCTTCGGGTTGGGCCTCGGTGTCCGTACGAGCGCGTTCTCGATGAGAAAGGCGGACACCGCCGCGCGTGCGGCTTCCAGAAAATGCGCGTCGGACGAGCGCAACAGCGAAAGAGAACGTCCCGTCGCCAACTGAAGACGAAGGTCCAACTCCGGGTCGGCTCCTTTGACCGAGAATACTCGTGCGAGAAGAAGATGACGGTCGGGGATGGCAGGTACCGTCTCTCCGATTGAGTCCGTCAACGTCAGACCCGTGACGTCGCTGACTGGAACCACCACCTGCTGTCGACCGAGAACGCTTCTCAGCTCGACGTGGAGCTCTTCCCGCTCCTGTACATACTCGATCGTTCCGCTTCGTCTTCGAAGGAGACGATCGAGACCTGCGAGCGCCGGCAAGAGGATCGGGCCACCACCTCGGACTCGAAGGTATCTCGCAAGGAGAAGTCCCAGGCAATCGAACACGACGAACGCTGCCGTGATCATGGCTCCGTACTTCCATCCGAGAAGCACGAAGAAGCCGACCGTCGCTCCGAGAGAGATGGAAAGCAGCAGCGCTCCAAGAAACGCAACGAGCAGTCGATGGCGTCCTTCGCCGAACGACACGGTATGCCTGACGTCGCGCTGCGACGGCTCACGATACGTTTGCATGGCTCAGGACCAACGAGCGCACGCCGCCTCGCTCAGCGTTCGGTCGCTCCGCGTCAGCGTACGTCGGTACGCAGCTCGGAAGAAGGTACCGAGCGCCTGGCGCCCGTCTCTCACTCGCGGTCACGGTGGTGCTCACGGACGGGGCGGCTGCCCGGATTTCGTGGCAAGCCCATCCGCAGATCGCCATCGAGATGCACGGCGGCGCGCTTTCCGCTCGTGACGGACAACTTTCTGTTCGAGGCGGCGACGGTCATGTACGCGCCCCCGTCGTCGTTCCACTCGGTGGCGCCGCCATCGTCGCACGCCTACGCTGACGGCGATTTCCGTGACTTCTCCGGCGATCGCCCCCCGCGTGACGATTTCGGGACCGCTCGGCCCCCCTCGCGGCATTGCACCAGGACAGAGTCCCGGTGTTCGCCGCACGCCTCACAGATTTGACCACGGACGAGAAGCGAGCTGAGCCCGCCGCGCGCGCGCTCGATCCACGGCTGCATCGGCTGGCGATCGAGCACTATGACTTCGTCTGGCGTTCGCTTCGACGGCTCGGCATCACGCCCCCCGAGACCGACGACGCGACCCAACAGGTCTTCTTGATCCTCTCGCGCAAGCTCTCGAGCGTGCGCGAGGGTCACGAGCGCAGTTACATCGTCGGAATTGCGCTCCGGGTCGCCGCGAGCGTGAGACGCGGTCGCGCAAACGCTCGCCGGCGAGAAATCGCCGAGGACGATGCGCCGGAGTCGTTGTCGCCGACGGCGACGCCGGAGGCCGACCTCGGTCGCGCCGAAGCGCGCGCGCTGCTCGACGAAGTCCTGGCGGCGCTACCCGAAGACCGCCGGACGGTGTTCGTTCTTTTCGAGCTCGAAGAGCTCAGCAAGCCAGAGATAGCGGACCTCCTCGATCTCCCGATCGGAACCGTAGCGTCCCGTCTCCAGCGCGCGCGTGAAGACTTCCGAGCGGCCATCGCTCGTCTTCGCGCGAGAAGGCAAGGAGTCTAACGTGTCCCAACTCGATTCCGAACGGATCCTCAGTGCGCCGATTGACGAGACCGAGCGCATTTTGCTCGAGTCCGCCAAGGACGACGCGCCCGATCTGCGAGCGCGCGATCGGATGCTCGCCGCGCTGGCAGCTGCCCCCGCGCCGACCGCGACGCGCGTGCGCGAGGCGCTTCGCGCCGGCGGAGCCTCGAGCTACGTCGGAGCCCTCGCGCTCCTCGCAGCCGTCGCCGCGGTCGCGGTCGCGATCGCGACTCCCTGGGAAACTCACTCGATGGTGGGCACTCCCCCGCCGGCGCAGCCCAGCGTCGCCGGGCCGGCGATCACGACCGCGGCCCCGCCTCCGGTGCTCGACGACGGGCCCTCCGCAGTCCCGCTCCTCACGCCGGACCTCCTGCCGAGCGTGCCCCGTCCGAAGATCGCCGCTCCGAAGAGCGCCGCTCCGAAGCGGATGGCGCTCCCGGCGCCCGAGCCTAGCGCCGACTCCGAACCTCGCCCTTCCTCGCTTTCGCGCGAAATCGTGGAGATCGAGGCCGCACGCACCTCGCTCGCGGCGGGGGACGCGGCGAAGACGCTCGTCACCCTCGACCGGTACGACCGCGACTTCCCGAAAGGAGCGTTCGCCGTGGAGAGCTCCGTCCTCCGGATCGAGGCGCTCGCTCGCTCCGGACGCACGGACGAAGCGCGACGTCTCGGGACGCGGTTTCTCGAGACCCATCGAAACGGCGCCTTCTCTCGTCGGGTCGCGATCACCCTCGAGAGCATGACCCCGCACCGGACGGGGACTCCGGTGCTCGATTCCAGCGGCGAATAGGCGACGAGACTCGCCGCTTCCGCCGCTTCTCATTTCCCATTCATCGAAGGAGCTTCCGTCGTGAAACCTGGCCTCGTGGGCATCACCTCTGCGCTGATGGTCGTGGGCTTCGCCCTGCAATCATGCGCCGCCGACGTCTCGCTCGGTCTCGGCCTCGACGACGCCGGAGTCGAAGAGGCAGGATCGAGCACTCCGAGCTTCACCCCACCGCCGGATGCCGGCCTCGCGGACGCGGAGCTGACGCCGGCCGAGCCGCTGAAGGAGTGCATCGGCACCGAATGCGTCTGGCCTCGCGCGACCTGCGGCGACGGCTCGATTGCACGATGCAACGTGGATCTGCTCACCGACAACAACAATTGCGGCGAGTGCGGGCACAAATGCGAGCAGTACATCGAGGTGTCGCTCGGCTCGCAGTGCATGGGAGGCAAGTGCCGTCCCTTCTGCACGCACTCGAGCCTCCAGGACTGCAACGGCCTCGTCGACGACGGATGCGAAGCCGACGTATCGAGCAACACGGAGAACTGCGGCACCTGTGGCAACAAGTGCCCGGAGGGCATTCCGTGCCGTAACGGGACCTGCACCTGCGGCGACGGCATGGTCGTCTGCAACGGCGAGTGCGTCGACCTCGCGACCGACGACAACAACTGCGGCGCGTGCGGCAACGCTTGCGAGTTCGTCGCCGAGCCTTGCGCCCCCAAAGACCTCCCTCCGAATACGCGGTACAAGTGCGCGAAGGGCCAGTGCGGGCAGTTCGTCTGCTCGTCGAGTGATCGCAAGGACTGCAACGGCGACCTGAAACTCGGCTGCAACTCGACCGACGGGTGCGAGGTCGAGGTCTCGACGGACCCGAACAACTGCGGGGCGTGCGGGAACAAGTGCGCACCCGGGCAATTCTGCCGGAATTACATGGGCAGCAACCAGTGCGTCTGCGGCCCCGGCGAGACGGCCTGCGGCGACATCGTGAGTGAGTATGGGCTGTTCGACTGCGTCGACGTCATGACCGACGCGAAGAACTGCGGCGGGTGCGGCCACGCCTGCCCGAGCGCGCCGAACGCGAACGCCGTGTGCCGGAGCGGCATCTGCGGGCTCGAGTGCCCCCCGAATCGGGCCGACTGCAACGGCGACTGGGCCGACGGATGCGAGGTCGATCTCCTCTCGAACATGCGCAATTGCGGAGCGTGCGGTCAGGCTTGCGACGTCGACGGCGGACAGCCGTGCATCAACGGCTCGTGTCTCATGGTCGAGTGTGACGCCGGCATCACCACTCACTGACGGGGAATCTCGAACATGAAATCTCGATCGATGAACACGCCCCGGACCCTGTTCGCGGCGACGCTCCTCGCGTTCGCGGCGACCGGCCTCATCGTCGCTTGCGCGGAGTCCGCTCCTGCACCGGAGGCCTCCGAGCCCGGAGCGCAGATCATCCCGAAGCCGAGCACGGACGCCGAGGCCGACGGCGCGATCCTTCCCCTGGAGGACGCCGGTTGCGAAGGCGACGCTTCGGATTGCGGGACGGCGCAGCCGGACTCTTGCGAGGGTGTCGCCTGGTGTCCCGCGACCAACCCGGCAGACTCGCGGAGCGCCTTCACGGCAGTCTGGGGCACGAACAAGGACGACGTTTGGGCGGTGGGCTCCGGCGGCGCCGTCGTCCACTTCGACGGCACCGCGTGGAAGGACGCCTCGCTCCAGACGACGCGAACGCTCTTCTCCGTCGGCGGGAGCGGCCCGGACGACGTCTGGATCGTCGGTACGTACGGGACCCTCTATCACCGTAGCGGCGGCAGCGCCTTCGAGGCGAAGCCCATCGTTCCTTACGCGGGCGCCGCGGAGAAGATGCTCACGAGCGTCTGGAGCACCTCGCCCGACCAGGTCTGGATCAGCGGCGAGTCGCTCAAGATCCCGACCGAGACGAAGGCGGCCATGCAATATCGAAGGACGGTGGTGGACGGCGGAGCCCGCTGGCAAGCCGTATCTCCATGTTCGACGTGCACGGTCGTGAGCCGTGTCTGGGGTCCGAGCCCGGACGAGGTCTGGTCCGTAGGCTCTCGCGGCAAGGCGTACCGCACGACCCTTCCGGCCGACGGTGACGGCGGCGCGCCCGTCTCCGTCGAGATCGCGACGAAGGCGACCCAGGATCTGCGCGCCGTCTGGGGAAGCAGCAAGGACGACATCTGGCTCGTCGGCCGCAGGGGAACGCTCCGCCGCTGCCTCGCGGGGGCGACCGAGTGCGAGCCCGTCGAGGCGGGCACGACCGAAGATCTCCACGCCGTCTGGGGCAGCGCGGCGGACGACGTCTGGGTCGCCGGTGCCAACGGGACCATCCTCCACTTCGACGGAAAGAGCTGGAGTCACTCGACGGCCGCGTTCCCCGCCGCTCGCAAGCCGAACCTGTACGGCGTCTGGGGGAGCGCCGGCACCGACGTGTGGATCGTCGGCGAGAACGCCCTTCTGCACTTCACTGGAGCGAACCAATGAGTATCTCCATCCGAGCACGCACGAGCGCGGTGTTCGTGATCGGCGCCGTGTGCGCAGCCGCGGTCGCCTGCGCCGACGCCACCGTCGGCGCCGACGACCTCGGGCCCGACGACGTGATGAGCGACGCGAG
>JAEXCN010000370.1 GCA_023402175.1 Pseudomonadota bacterium
CACCGCCGTCGCCGATGGAGATCTCTCGCAGCGCTTCGTCGTCAAAGCCAGAGGCGAGATCGCGACGCTCGCGGACACGATCAACAGCATGACCGACTCGCTGCGGACGTTCGCGGACCAGGTCATCACGGTGGCGCGCGAGGTCGGCAACGAAGGGAAGCTCGGCGGTCAGGCGCTCGTTCCGGGCGTGGGAGGGACCTGGCGCGACCTCACCGACAACGTGAACATGCTCGCGGGGAATCTGACGAACCAGGTCCGAAACATCGCGCTCGTCGCGACGGCGATCGCGAATGGCGACCTCTCGCAGAAGATCACCGTCGAGGCGAACGGGGAGATCCTCGAGCTGAAGAACACGCTGAACGCGATGGTCGACCAGCTTCGCACGTTCGCGAAGGAGGTCACCCGCGTGGCCCGCGAGGTCGGCACCGAAGGGAAGCTCGGCGGTCAGGCTCAGGTCCCCGGCGTCGCGGGTACCTGGCAAGAGCTCACAGAGAGCGTGAACGTCATGGCTTCGAACCTCACGAGCCAGGTCCGCGGCATCGCCAAGGTCGTCACCGCCGTCGCCGGCGGAGACCTCGCCCGGAAGCTGGTGCTCGAAGCGCGAGGCGAGATCGCCGCTCTCGCGGACACCATCAACGACATGACCGAGACGCTCCGGACGTTCGCGGAGCAGGTGACCTCGGTGGCCCGTGAGGTCGGTATCGAGGGCCAGCTCGGTGGTCAGGCGAAGGTGCCAGGCGCGGCGGGGACGTGGCGCGACCTCGTCGACAACGTCAACCAGCTCGCCGGAAACCTCACCACTCAGGTCCGCGCGATCGCGGAGGTCGCAAGCGCCGTCACGAAAGGGGATCTCACCAGGACGATCGACGTCGAAGCGCTCGGCGAGGTGCTCGCGCTCAAGGACACGATCAACCAGATGATCGCGAACCTGCGCGACACGACGCGAACGAACAAGGAGCAGGACTGGCTCAAGACGAATCTCGCGAAGTTCTCCGGAATGATGCAGGGCCAGCGCAGCCTCGAGTCGCTGGCTCCGCTCATCATGTCGGAGCTCACGCCGGTCGTCTCGGCCCAGCTCGGGACCTTCTTCGTGATGGCTACGGAGAACGACAAGCCGGTGCTGAAGCTCCTCTCCAGCTACGGCCACATGCGGCGCAAGACGGTCTCGAATCGCTTCGAGCTCGGCGAAGGACTGGTCGGTCAGGCCGCGCTCGAGAAGAAGCCGATCGTCGTGACGAAGGTACCCGAGGACTACGTGGCGATCGCGTCGAGTCTCGGTGAGGCGCCTCCGCGCAACATCGTCGTATTGCCCATCCTCTTCGAGGGGCAGGTAGGCGGCGTCATCGAGCTCGGCTCGTTCGAGCCGTTCAGCGCGATCCACCTCACGTTCCTCGAACAGCTCTCGCTCTCGATGGGCGTCGTCTGCAACATGATCGGCGCCGGCAGGCGAACCGAGGAGCTGCTCGAAGAGCTGAAACGCTCCAACGTCGAGCTGGAGAAGCGCTCCTCCGAGCTCGAAGACAAGGCTCGCTTGCTCGAGGTCAAGAACCGCGAGATCGCCGAGGCCAGCGCCAGCCTGGAAGAGAAGGCCAAGCAGCTCGCCCTCGTCTCGAAATACAAGTCCGAGTTCCTCGCGAACATGTCGCACGAGCTGCGTACGCCGCTCAACAGCATCATGGTCCTCAGCAGGCTCCTCGGCGACAACGCGGACCGGAACCTGACGGCTCAGCAGATCGAATACGCCCGTACGGTGTACTCGTCGGGCGGAGACCTCCTCGCACTCATCAATCAGATCCTCGATCTCTCGAAGATCGAAGCGGGGCGAATGGAGGTGGAACGGCGGCCACTGCCGCTCCGTCAGCTCCGAGCCGACGTCGAGCAGCAGTACCTTCCGATCGCGCAGCAAAAGGATCTGAGCTTCGAGGTCGTGATCGACCCGGAGGTACCGCCGACGGTCACGACGGACCCGCTGCGCCTGGAGCAGATCCTCAAGAACCTCCTGTCGAACGCCTTCAAGTTCACTTCGGCGGGATCGGTCCAGCTGAAGATCTCGTTCGTGCGCGACACGAGTGGATTCCACAGTTCGGCGCTGGCGCGGGCTCCCGCGGCGATCGGCTTTGCCGTGACCGATACCGGCATCGGCATCACGCCCGACAAACAGCACCTCGTCTTCGAGGCTTTCCAGCAGGCGGATACGTCCACGAGCCGGATCTACGGCGGGACCGGCCTCGGCCTCACGATCAGCCGCGAGCTCGCCCGCTTGCTCGGCGGCGAGATCCGCCTTCGGAGCACGCCTGGCGCCGGAAGCACCTTCACGTTCTTCCTGCCGATCGCTCCGGAGGATGCCAGCGCACGGCAGCGGCAGGACAGGAGCCCCGGGGCCAACGAGGAGGGCCATTCGATCGAGGTGGAGCGACCCCCACCCACGATCGGCGAGACGGCATCGACTCGAGCCGCGCTCTCGGTCGAAAAACCTCTCTCGCGGCTGAAGGTCCTCGTCGTCGACGACGACGTGCGGAATCTCTTCTCGGTCACGTCACTGCTGGAGCATCTCGGAGCAAGCGTCGTCCCCGCGGGAAGCGCGAAGGAGTGCTTCCGTCTTCTCGATCAGCATCCCGACATCGGCGTGGTCCTCATGGACATGATGATGCCGGAGATCGACGGCTACGAGGCGACTCGGCTCCTGCGCCAGGATCCGCGGCGAGAGGCACTGCCGATCATCGCGCTGACGGCCAAGGCCATGCCGGAGGATCGTGAGAAGGTCCTCGGCGCGGGGTGCAACGACTTCGTTCCGAAGCCAATCGAGGGAGAACGGCTCCTCGCCGCGCTGAAGCGTTGGACGAACACGGAGAAGACGGAGAACGTGCCATGAGCAGCGAGCCGGACCGCGACCTGCTCGTGTCGGACGCACACGTCTCCAATCTCCCGCCCGTCAGCATCCTCCTCGTCGACGATCATGAGCCGAACCTCATCGCGCTGAGGGCGATCCTTGCATCGCCCGAGCATCGTCTGGTGAGCGCCACGTCCGGCGAAGAGGCGCTCGCCGCTCTCCTCCGTGAGGAGTTTGCGGTCGTCTTGCTCGATGTCGTGATGCCGACGATGAACGGCTTCGAGGTTGCCGACCACATCAAGAAGCTCGAGCGAACGAAGCACATCCCGATCATCTTCATGACCGCCCTGGTCACCGACATCACGGACATCTACGCCGCCTACGCCGCCGGAGCGGTCGACTACCTCGTAAAGCCGCTCGATGCGCGCACCGTCCGCTCGAAGGTCGCCGTGTTCGTGGACCTCTTCCGGCAGCGCAAGGAGATCGAGCGCCAGGCACTGCTCCTGCGCGAGAGCGACCGGAGGGAGCACGAGCTTCGCCTGGCGGAGGCGCGGGTCGCGAGCGACGAACGCTACCGAAAGCTCGTCGAAGGCATCGGCCATACCGTCGCCTTTTCGGCGACTCTCGACCCCATACAACTGACCTTCGTGAGCCGGCAGGCGCCCCACGTCGTCGGCTACTCGATCGAGCAATTGACCGAGCCTGGCTTCTGGCTCGAGCGCGTTCTCCATCCCGACGATCGCGAGATGGTCCTGAGCATGGTTCGCGAAGCCGTGACCGAGAGCGTCGATCGAGCGTGCAGCCACCGCATCGTCGCTGCCGACCGGCGCGTCTCGTGGTTTCACACCGCCGTCAGCGTCGGGCGCGACAGCAGTGGCAAGCCGGAGATCCACGGCGTGTCGACCGACATCACGCTCATCAAGCGTGCCGAGCACGTCCAGCAGTTCCTCGCCGAGGCCACGGCCCGACTCACCGAGGGCCTCGACTACCAGAAGATCGCGGCGGCCCTCGTCCGGATCGTCGTGCCGGAGCTCGCCGACTGGTGCGTCGTCGACGCCCCTACCGCGGACGACGGCGTGCAGACGATCGCGCTAGCGTCCACCAAGCCTGCGAAGGAAGAGCGGTTGGCGAGGGCGCTCGAGCGCCGCTCGTCGCTTCCTGCCAGCGGTCCCGTCGCACGCATCGCGCAGGGCGGGAAGCCGGAGCTACATCCGCTCGTCGAGGAGCCGCATTGGCTCCGGGCGGCGCTCGGCGTGGATGATGCGGAGCTCGCACGCGAGCTCGGCGGCTCGGCGTGCATGTACCTGCCACTACGAGCGCACGGTCGTTTGATCGCCATCGCGACGCTCGTGTCCGCGGAGTCGGAGCGGCGGTTCGACGATGCCGACCTCGTGCTGGCGCAGGACCTGATGACGCGGGCGGCGCTCGCCCTCGACAACGCGTTGCTGTTCGAAGAGGCACGGGGCGCGACGCGAGCCCGCGACGAGCTACTCGCGATCGTGTCTCACGATCTGAGGAATCCTCTGAACTCCATCATGATGGGAGCGGATCGGCTCCGAAGCGTCGCTCGTCCGGAAGCTTCGCTCGAACCGATCGTGAAGATCGGCGACATCATCTACCGCGCAGCGAACCGAATGGAGCGTCTCGTCACGGATCTCATGGACTTCGAGCAGATCAAGCTGAAGCGACTGCGGGTCGAGAAGCACCGCGAGGATGTTCGCTCGCTGGTGGCCGCCGCCGTGGAGCTCGCCGAGGCGATCGCCACGGAGAAATCGGTCCGCCTCGAGACCGATATCCAGCCGATCGAACACGTCGCTGTGCTCTGCGATCGAGGCCGGCTCCTTCAAGTGTTCTCGAACATCGTGGGGAACGCGATCAAGTTCAGCCCTGCGGGAAGCACCGTGAGGATCCGTGCTCGGCGCGAGGCGAGCATGGTGCACTTCGCCATCGCGGATAGCGGCCCCGGGATCCCGTCCGACCAGCTTCCGCAAGTGTTTGGGCGGTTCTGGCAGGCGAAGGGAGGCCGCGGCCTCGGCCTCGGCCTCGGC
>JAEXCN010000400.1 GCA_023402175.1 Pseudomonadota bacterium
GTTGCGAGCCGGCGAGGTGAATCATGGGAAACAAGCTCGAAGGAAAAAAGGTCGCCTTCCTCGCAACGGACGGATTCGAACAGGTCGAGCTCACCGGCCCGAAGGAGGCGCTCGAGAAGGAGGGCGCGGAGTGCAAGATCGTCTCGCCGAAGGACGGCAAGATCAAAGGCTGGCAACACGTGAAGTGGGGTGACGAGCTCGACGTCGACGTCCCGCTCGACGCGGCGAAGGTGGAGGACTTCGACGCGCTCGTCCTCCCCGGCGGACAGATGAATCCCGACGTCCTTCGCATGAACCCGGCGGTCCAGAAGTTCGTTCGCGGCTTCTTCGACGCGGGCAAGGTCGTCGGCGCGATCTGTCACGGGCCGTGGATCCTCATCGACGCCGGCGTCGTGAAGGGACGAACGGTGACCTCGTGGCCGTCGATCCGCACCGACCTCCGCAACGCGGGCGCCAACGTCGTCGACGAAGAGGTCGTGACGGAGCAAGGCCTCGTGACGAGCCGCAAGCCCGACGACGTCCCGGCGTTCTCGAAGAAGCTCGTAGAGGAGATCGCCGAAGGCCTGCACGGCGAAGCGCGCAAGCGACAGCGCGAGCAAGCCGCAAGCGCGCCCGCAACGCAGCGGTGATCGGCACACGCGTCGGAGTCGTCGAGCAGGCGATACACGCGGCGCACGGATGATCGGCACACGCCTCGGAGTCATCGGAGCAGGCGATGCACGCGGCGCACGTCGTGAAGCCATTCGACGTGCGCCGCGGATGACTCTCGCGCGGTGGCCGTCATGTCGTCGGCGACGGTCGTCATGTCGTGCGCCAACGCAAGTGACCACGAGCCTCCGCGCAAGACGCGCGAGGTGGCGGCCCATCGCCGCTCACTCGAGCTCGACTGCTCGTTCCTGGCCTTGCGGGACACCGCCCCGGAGGAGGGTGACCTTTGCCTTGCCAACGGCGGCCGGGATGGGGACGCGCAGCATCGTGGCGCCGCCGCGTGTCGGCAGGAGCACGTTCGCGCGGTTGTAGATCTGCCCGGTCGCCGCGGCGGCGATCGCGGCGCGGTAGGGCCACGCGACGCCCGTGTCGTTCGGGATCGGCTCGACGGCGACGACCCACGCGTTCGCGAGCGGAGGATACGCGCGCGGCTCGGTGTCGGGATACGGAGAGAGGTTCTCGAACGTGGCGCCCGGCACGTAGCCGGCCGCATCGAGGCCGACGATCGGCGGCTGCGTGATGGTCCCGACGGGGACGTCGAGCTTCACCTCGACGACCTTGCCGCGCCACTTCCGCGCCTTGCCCTTCGAGACGCTCTCGATCGAGGGCGGATTCTCGACGACGACAGACTTCCCATGCTCGTCGAGGTGGAGCGCGCCGCCTTTGCGGTCACACGCGTTCTCTCCGGGGGCAGCGAGCGTGCTGCACGCTCCGCAGTTGCACCCGTCGCAGACGGGGAGCTCCGCATCGGGCCCCGTGATGCCCTTCTCGGCGCGGAGCCATTGCTCGACCGAGATCTCGGACGGCTTGCCCACGCCGCTCGCCACCACCGCCGCTTTGTAACGGGCAGCCGCTTCTTTTCCGACGTAGCGGATGTGCCAGTGCTCGAACCGATAGCCAGTGCGCGGATTGATGTTGATCGGGATGTCCCAGCGGACGACGCATTTCTGCCGAGGATGCCGATCGTCGGGATGAATCGGATACGGCATCACGAAGCCGTAGTCGGTCGCGTGCTCGCGGATCCACCGCCCGGCATCGGTGCATCCGAACCCTTCGCGGAAGACGCCTCGTTCGTCCTTCGCCCATTCCTCAGTGAAGAGATCGACCGTCGTCCCGAGCTGATGCTGGCTGTGACCAGGGAGCGCCGACTGCTCCGTTGCTTCGCAGAAGCTGCTCTTGCGTGACCAGTTGCCGAACGTCCCGCACTGCGCGCCGTAGCTGCGGAAAGCAGACTCGACCTTGCCGGGGAATCCTTCCTTTTTCATCTGCGCGAGCAGCTCGTCGAGCGCGCTCGCGGCCTCGCGGCGAAGACACTGGACCTTCTCGCAGTCGCTTGCCGTCTGCGGCTTGCCGTTGCGGATGTCGACGAGGTCGGACGGCGCATACTCCGGCGGAAGCTGACCGGTCGGCGAGCGATTGACGATCGCGAGGAGATCGTCTCCGTCGACGAACGACGTCTCGAGATCACGTGCCGACACGTGTTTGCCACCGAGCACCGAGCACGACGCACGCGTCGACTTCTTCGCGACGCCGTACGGATCCGCGCTCACCGACGACGGCAGAGCGGCGGCGAGAGCCGCCTTCGCCGCTACGGGCGCGCTCTCGGCAAGGGCGCCGCTGCTGGCGGTGGCCGCGGCGTCGATCATCGCGGTGGTGAGCGCCGCATCGGCGATGTCGACCGTCTTGCTCGCGTTGCTCTTCCCGCAGGCAACGAGGATCGCCGCGGCCGTCAGGCTGAGGGGGAGCACACGCGACCGCATCGCGGCTCCGGTTATTGCCGCGGGCGCGACGAGATGTCCAGCCGACCAAGAGGCTCGCGCCGTGATGCGCTCGAATACGAGCGCTGCACACGCTGGACGTCCTTCGGCTCGGTCGAGCGCTCCACCCGCTCGCGTCCTTCGGGCCGGTCGACCCGTGTATCCGCTCAGATGTCCTTCGGATCGGTCGTGCGGCGGCCGCCCTTCGTACGCCGACCTTCCGGACGGGGCGTATCGCGGCGGTCTTGCGACGAACGACGATCGCCGCCGGAACGACGCTCCTCAGCAGGGGAGCTCTTCGCGCGCTTCGAGGTCTTCGCGGTCTTCGACGTCTTCGCGCCGCTCGCGGCTTTCGCGGCCTTGGCCGGCTTCGCGGTCTTCACCCTGGCGCGCGTCACGTTTCGATTTCGCTCGAAGCACGCCGAACAGGCAAATTCTCGGCATCGCGGCCCGCCGCTCCCCCAGCAGCCGCGTCCCTGGCGGGCGCGCGCGGAACGGATAAGCTCGGCCCTGCATCGGAGGCTCTGTCATGTCCACACGCAACATCCTCGATCCCGCTCGCATCCATCCCGCAGCTGCGGAGCAGATGAACAGTCGTCACGCCGAGACGATCCGCGAGGTCGAGAAGGCCATCGCGGAGAACGCGGTCGTCGTCGTGGGCATGGCGCAGAACCCGCACGTGAAGAACGTCAGGAAGGCGCTCACGGAAGCCGGCATCGACTTCAAGTATCTCGAGTACGGCAGCTATTTCTCGGAGTGGCAGCGTCGGCTCGCGATCAAGCTTTGGAGTGGCTGGCCGACGTTCCCGCAGGTCTTCGTGCGCGGCGTGCTCATCGGTGGCGCGGAGCTGACGAAGGCCGCGATCGCGGACGGGACGCTCCGGGCGCGCCTGCAGTCGTCGTCGCAACCCGCCACCGCCTGACCGTCGCTACGAGCGTCAGCGCTTCGCGGCGACCTTCTTCGTCGCGGGCTTCGTCGCGGCGAACTGCTTCGCCGCGGCCTTCTTCGCGGCGGACTTCTTCGGCGCGCGCGTCGATGCTGCGGACTTCTTCGCCCCAGGCTTCTCCGCTGCTGCGCTCTTCCTCGGCGGCTTGGCGAGCAGCATCTCGATCGTCTTCTCGAGGCGCCGCGCGCGCGTCTCGGGCTTCTTCGCGTCCGCGAGCGCGTTCGCGTGCTCGCGCTTGTGCGTGTAGCTGAGGGCATCCCACGCGGCACGTGCCGCGGTGCTCTTCTTCAAGACCGCCGCAAGATCTGCCGGCGGCTCGACGACACGCGGCTGATCGTCGAGCGTGACCGTGATCGTGATCTTCTTGCGCGGCTCGAGCCCCGCCGCCTCGCGATGCGAGCGGCGGATGCCGATGAAGTACTCACCGCCGTACACGGCGATGGTGGAGCGGAACCTGTAGCCGGCGACGTCGATGACCACGGGGGGGCGCGCCTGCCCGAACACCTCTCGCACGTCGAACGGCAGCTTGACGAGGAAGTTCTCTCCCTCGTCGGCGACCTTCACGTCGAAGGTGTAGCTGGGCTTGTCTCCGGTCGCCGCTACGGCGTTCGACTTCGCGAGCATCGCGAACGCGAACCTACCTCAGGAGCGAGCGTCGCCGAGCGACACGCACAAAAAGAAAGAGCGCCGCAGCGGGCTCGGGGGGGGACAAGCCTCGCCGCAGCGCTGCCCCGCCCTATGCGTGTCCCGTGCCACGCCAAAGCAACGCAAAAACATCGATAAAACAGCCCGAGCGCGCCTTACCGTCGTGCAAACTCGAAGGACTCGCCGACAGATTCGCAATGCGAGATCGGCCTTCGCGCGTGCGCGATCCTTCGCATCTGCAAACGAACCGTGAGCGCGCGGCAGCGCGGAGCGGTCGGCGCTCACCGCTCACGGAAAGCGGCCGATGGCACCGACGGAGCCTCCGCTCTCTCGCCCACGGGAAAGCGGTCGTCGGCACCGACGGAGCGATCGCTCTCCGCCCACGGGAAAGCGGCCCGGTGGCAGTGATGGAGCCTCCGGCACTACCCGCTCACGGGGAAGCGGGCGGTGGCACCGATGAGCGGCCGGCGCCGCCCTCGCTCACGGGAAGCGGCCGGTGGCAGCGAGCAGATCCAGACGTGCTTGTCGCGAGGCATCCTCTGCGACGGCGGCGGACGTCTCGGCCTCCTCTGCGCGGCGCTCGGCATCGATGACCTCGATGTTCGACGTCGCGCCGGCCTTGTAGGCGACCTCTGCAAGCTCGAGCGCTTCGCGAGCGAGGTTGGCCGCATCGCGCGCGGCCACGAGCGCCTCGTCGGCGCGGCGCATCGCTTCGAACGCGATCCTCACCTCCGAGCGCGCCTGCCGGAGCGCGCCCTCGAGCCGAGCGCGTGCCTGCGCCTCGACCGCCTCGCGCTCTTCGTGCGCGCCATACCGAGCGCCGCCGTCGAAGAGCGGGATCTGGAGGACGAGCTGCGCTTGCCAGCCGGTCTGCGGCGTCGTGAAGGTGGGCGGGTCCTGGTAGAACGGCTGCCCGACCGCGGAGAGCACGGGGAGGTAGTCGACCCACGAGTCCCTGACGGCCTTGTGCGCCGTTTCGACCCGGTTGCGTTGCGCAACGATGTCCGCACGACGGACCTGTGCCTCGCCGATGGCAGACTCGATCGACGGCGGCGTGCCGAGATTCGGATCTTCGGCCACGTCGACCGATCCCTCTTCACCGATCACGACGCCGAGCGCCTCCTGCGCGCGCGCGAGCGACGTCAGCTGCGCTTTGACCCGCGCATCGGCGGTCGCGCGCTCCTGCGCGGCGCGTACGGAGTCGAGTCGATTGCCGACGCCGCCGCGGAAGCGGGTCGTCGCGAAATCCTCGTGGGCGCGTGCCGTCTCGAGTGCTCGCTGCGCGCTCGTCAGGACGCGGCGCTGCGCAATGACGGTGAGGTACGACCGGGCGGCGGCAAGAGCCACTTCCCGGCGCGCATCCATCCTCGCTGCACGCGCGATCTCGACGTTGTCCCTGCTCCGCGCGTACGCGGCCCACTGGCGTGGAGCGATGAGCGGGACGGTGAGCTGAAGGTTCGCGGCGAGCTGATCCTTTGCGAGGAGCACGCGGCCGTTCGGGTCGCCGTTCTGCCTCCGATCGTCGTCGAGCCGCGTGTACGTGCCGTTCGCGGTCAGCGTCGGAAGCCACGTCGCGCGAACCTGCTTCGAGAGCGCCTCGGCGCGCTGGATCTCCTCGGCGGCGATTTCGGCCGTCGGGTTGCGAGCGACGGCGCGCTTCACCGCTTCCTCGAGCGTGAGCGCGCCTGCTGCTGCCGGAGGCGGCTCTTCAGCAGGCTTCTTCGTGATCGGCGGAGCTTCTTGCGCCGATGCCGAAGCACCGAACGACATCACGCCCACCGCAACGGCGGCGAGCACCGCTCTCTGCACGACGATGGTCCTTGGCATGCACCGGCTCATCTGGAAGCGATTCATCCTGGTCGTCGTCCCTGGGCACCTTTTTCTCGCGATCGACGAGCGAGGCTCGGGATCAGGAAAAGCGGCGCATCATAGCCAAGCCGCTACGGAACCGAAGCGCTCGACGCGGGATGGGACGAGCCGTCGATGAGCCGCTCCGAGCCCGCGCCTTCGCGTGACGATCCGCAGCTCGAGGCGGCGATGCGCGCGAACGCATGCTTCGATGTCATGCGGCGCCAACGAGTTTCCGGCTGAGCTCCGTTTCTACTTCTGGCGCGCGCGGACGAGCCGGAAGTAGCGGAGCGCGAGCCCCGACGCCTTCGCGGCCTGCGAGACGTTTCCGTTGTGGCGCGCGAGCACGGCAGCGACGTAGCGGCGCTCGAACTCCTCGAGCGTCTTCCGACGCGCGATCGGGAACGGGATGTCACGCGCAACGAGCGCATCGAGCCACCCGTCGGGGATCTCGCTCGACGGTGCGATCGACGCCACGCGCGGGTGGACGGGCATCTCGGCATCGCCGCCGAGCGCCACGTAGCGCGCAACGAGGTTCCGGAGCTCGCGGATGTTGCCGGGCCAGCTGTAGTCGGCGAACCGCGTGAGGATCTCCGCGGCGAGGGCCGGCGCTCCGCCCATCTCCTGCACGAACTGCTTCACCAGCAGTGGGACGTCGCCGTGACGCTCGCGAAGCGGAGGGAGCTCGATCCGCGCGACCGCGAGCCGGTGGAAGAGATCGTCGCGGAAGCGACCGGCCGCAACCTCCTTGTCGAGATCGCGTCGTGTCGCTGCGAGCACGCGCACGTCGACCTTGGTCGTCTGCTGCGAGCCGACGCGTCGAAGCTCGCCGCGATCGATGACGCGGAGGAGCTTCGCCTGCAGCGACAGCTCGAGGTCGCCGATCTCGTCGATCAGCAGCGTCCCGCCGTCCGCCTCCTCGAACACGCCGGGACGATTGCGCTCGGCACCCGTGAACGCGCCGCGCACGTGCCCGAAGAGCTCGGCCTCGACGAGCTGCGGCGAGACCGTCGTGCAGTCGAAGACGACGAACGGGCCCTTCGATCCACCCATCTCGTGGAGCGATTCGGCGAGGACCTCCTTGCCCGTTCCGGTCTCGCCCTCGATGACGACCGGGACGCGCGCCTTCGCGAGCAGCTCGCAGAGCGGATAGAGACGTCTCATCGCGACGCTCGCACCGAACGTGCGCCCGAAGCGCATCGCGTTCGGGAGCGCCGGTTGATCCGCCGTCACGTGTGTCGTCTCGAGACGGACTGCCGTGCTTCCGAAACGGACGTGCTCACCACCACGAACGAACGCTTCGCCGATGCGCACACCGTCGACGACGGTGCCGTTCGTCGAGCCGAGATCGTTCAACCGGTAAGCGCCCTTCGGCGTCGGCTCGAACGCGGCATGGCGTCGAGAGACGGTCGGGTCCGTCAGCTTGATCGAGCAGGCCGGGCTCGTACCTACGAGGAGGCGTGAAGGCGCGCTCGTTTCGAGATCGAATGCCTTCCCCGTATCGGGGCCCTCGACGACGACGAGACGAAGCCGCTCGACCGGCGCGGCGGAGAGCCGATGAGCCTCGGTCGCGATTTCGGTCTGTCGATCGTCGAGCGGATTCGGCACGGGCCCATCATAGCGGGCCGGGACGACTTGGGTCGATGCGCCGCCATGCGCGCGTCTGGGCCGGCTCGCCGGACGTGAGCGCGATCGCGACGAAGACGATCGTCGCTGCCGCCGCGGCCACCGAGATGCCGAGCCCGACGTTGGCGATCGTCTGATCCCGCTTGCCGCTCGCCGCTTCGTGACGCTCTGCCGGTCCACAGCTCGACGGTCCACACCGTGCCGCGAGCGTGTCGTACGTCGACTGCGAGCTCGCGCCGAATCCGATGAAGACGCCGAGCCCGGCGATCGCGACGCCGCCGGCCACGAGCGCGGCCGGAACGGGCCATGCCGCGCCGGGGCGCTCGGCGCGCGGCTGAGCCGGAGGCAACTGCGTGGGCACCGTCGAGGTCGAAGACGGAGCGCCTTGCGCTGCAAAGGCCATCTGCACCGTCGCGTTCGCTTGCACGGTCACCGTCTGTCGCTGCTCGGCGCCGCTCGCGTCGCTGACGGTGACCGACGCGGTGCCGGGCTCGTGGAGGATCGTCGCATCACCCTCCGTCGACAGCTCGACGACGTTCTTGTCGACGGTGAGCGTCGCTCCCGCGGGGCGGACGACGTGCACGTGGATCGTCCCGAGCCGCGCGCGCATCGCAGCGCCCTCCGTCGTGGCGGCGTCTTCGGTCTGCTTGTACTTGCCCTCACCCGCGGTCACGCGGCGATGTGCTTCGGCCGCAGCGCTCGCATAGGCGTTCGCCGCGTCCACGCGACGGCCGAGCTCACGAAGGCAGCGCGCGATCATCAGCTCCGTGTTCGGGCTCGGGACGAGCGAGAACGAATGCTCGAACGCCTTCAGCGCGTCGGCCCACCGCTTTCCCTGGAAGTGCGCCGCCCCTTCCGTGAAGTCGAAACGCGCCGCATCGACGACCTGAGGATCGGAGCTCTCGCCTTCTCCCGACCGCGCCACCGGCGACCAGAGGGCGATCGCCGCTGTCAAGGCGAGGCCGCGAGCGAAACGCGCGGAAACCATGCGGACCAGGGAGAATACGTGCACGAGCGCGGTCGACAACAGATGCTATTCTGCGACGGATGACGCGGCGTCGTTCGCGCTCGGTTCCCACGTCCATGGTGACGGTCCTGTTTGCCGTCGCTGTGGGCGTCGCCGGTTGCGGGAACGACTTCGATGCGCTGTTTGCGCCCGCCCAAGCCCCCAGCGACGGCGGCACCACGGTCGACGGTGCTCGCTCGCCGACGGACGCAGCGAGCCAGCCCGACGCGGCGCCCGCATGTGGAGCTCCGACGGAATGCACGCCTCGGCAGATCTGCAACGACACCACCTGCACGAACTCGTGTGCTGGATGCGCCTGCGCGTGCCCGCCGTTCGAATGCGACCACGGCGATCTCGACACCTGCCTCACGACGTGCGACGCCGGCTCGACCTGCAGCGTGACCTGTTCGGCAGACAGGGCGTGCTCGCTCGCCGCGCACGGCGCCACCGCAAAGCTCACCTGCAAGGGGCAGACGGACCGATGCACGCTGGCGTGTGATCAAGGTGCTTCGTGCGACCTGTCCTGCAGCGGTGGTGGCGGCCGCCGCTGCATCGCCACGTGTGACGCCTCGAGCTCGTGCCTCGTCGACTGTGGAAGGCAGTCCGGGTCGTGCGACGTCGACTGCCAGGGCGGTCAGAAACGGACCTGCCCGCAGGCGGGAGTCTTCACGTGCAACCGCGACTGCCCTTGACCGAGCGTCCGCGTCCGCAATTGAAGCTCGGTCCACGCTATCGCGTCGTGGACGAGATCGCGAAGGGCGGCATGGGCACCGTCGTGCTCGCGCTGCGCACCGGAGCGAGCGGGCCGGCGCCGGTCGCGATCAAGAAGCTGCACGCCCATCTCGTCGACAATGCCGAGGTCGTCACTTCGTTCGTCGACGAAGCGCGGATCGCTTCGCGGATCGATCATCCGAACGTCGTGCCGGTCCACGATGTGGAGATGATCGGTGACGAGCTGATGATCGTCATGGACTACGTCGAGGGGATCCCGCTGCGCGATCTCCTGCGGTCCCACCGCGAGCGCGAGAGCTCGCTTCCGATCCCGGTCATCCGACGCATCCTCGTCGATGCGCTCGATGGATTGCACGCCGCGCACGAGCTGCACGATGGAGTCGGCACGCCACTCGGCGTCGTCCACCGCGATGTATCCCCGCACAATCTCCTCGTGAGCGCGAACGGCGTGACGCGCGTCACCGACTTCGGCATCGCCATGGCCACCGGACGCATCGCTTCGACGAAGCCGGACGGGGCCGTGAAAGGAAAGCTCCAGTACCTCTCGCCGGAGCAAGTGTTCCGCAAGCCGATCGACCGACGCACCGATGTCTTCGCTGCGGGGCTCGTTCTCTGGGAGGCGCTGGTCGGGCGTAAGCTGTTCGATGCAGGCACCGAAGGCGAGACGCTCGCGATGATCATCCGCGAGCCGATCCTCCCGCCGAGCACGCATCGTTTCGAGGTGCCGCTCGATCTCGACGAGACATGCCTTCGCGCGCTCGAGCGTGAACCCGAGCGACGTTTCGCGACGGCGTGGGACTTCGCCCGGGCGATCGAGGAGGGTGGACCGCTCGCGATGCGCGAGGAGGTCGGCGCGCTCGTCGTCGCCGAGGCGGGGCCGACGTTGACCGCGCGCCGAGAGCGCCTCGCGACGGCGAAGCCGAGCTCGCTGGCACCACTCACACCGATCGAGGAGGCCGAGCCGGCGACGATCGCCGTCGCTCACAACGCACGCACGTCGAGCGTCACCCGAAATCGTCCGCGGCCGGTGTCCGCGATCGCGCTCATGCTCGTCGCCTCCGTCTGCGTGAGCGTGGGGCTCTTCGTCGGATTCTCCGTTCGCGGCACTTCGCACGCGCCACGTCCCGCCGAGCGCCATGCCGAGCCGACCGTGGCTCCTCCGATCCCTGCCTCCTCCGACACGGATTCTCCATCCCAGCTCCCCGAGCCTGGCGCGCCGCCGCCGGCAACCGCCGCGATGCCGGCAATCGCGCCCGCGCCGACGAAGACCTCTTCGCCCGTTCCGCGTCGCACGTCGCCGCGTCGCTCACGCGCCGACGCGGGCCGTGGCCGGCCGTTCATGCCGGACGATCTCTGACGACGTCCGCGCTCGCCTGAGCGGGATCATTCGGCGTCCGTCGCGGCGTCCTCGACACCGTCTCGCGCTCTCAGAGCGTCCTCAGGACGGCTCGAACGCGTTCTCGACCGCGGATGTCGCTGTTCCAGTACGCCTTCGACCAACCGGCGAGGAATCGGTAGTAGTCGGCGCACGCGACGGGATGGAGCGCGCGCCACTCAACCTCGAGCGCGTCGACATCGATCGCAACGCCTCGGTCGACGAGCGCTGCGCGCAGGGCGCGGAAGTACACGTCGAGGTGACGCTCCTCGGCGGCGTCGGTCTCGACATCACCGCAGAGGAGGTAGGCGACGTCTTTCATCCCGCAGCCACCACCCACGTACTGGAAGTCGACCGCTGCGACGGGGCCGGAGGAGCCTCGCCCGAAGCAGAAGTTCGCGAGCTTCGCGTCGCCGTGAACGAACGTCGAGAACCTGCTCTCGGCGAGCTTCCGATCGAGCACCGGCGCTGCTTCGCGAAGCGCGCCGTCGTCGATCGCGGCGAGCTCCTCGCGTCGGGTCGCGAGATGCCAGTACGTGCCGACCTTCCAGAGCCCGTCGGGCGCCGCTCCCATGAAGGTCGCGTGGAAGGCTGCGAGCCAATCGAGGCACGCATCGAGCTCGCTCGGTCGTGCCGTTCGTCGCCGCTCGGGAAAACCCGCGGCGTCGAGGTCTTCGAGAACCAGTAGCCGCTCGCCGTTCGAGACGCGGCTCGCGACGAACCGCGGCACACGACATCGGCTCGGGCAGCGTGCGGCGTACGCTCGATAGAACCACGTCTCGACCTCGTACGATCGACGCTTCCTCGCGTCGGATACGTCCGCGCGATCGTTCTTGCGACGTGCCGGCGGTTTCACCCACTTCGCGATCACCGTCTCACCGCCGTCGAGATGGACGCGGAGGAGCTCGCCGTAACCGCTCCAGAGCGACTGGATGCGCTCGGCGCGGCGCACGGATGCGGCGCCTGCCGACGCGGCGATCCAGGCGGCGGTGTCGCGATCGAGGAGCATCGGCGCGAGGCGTCTCTACTTGGGCACGCCGCACGCCGGCGAGATCGCCGCGCTCGTGTTGTCGTTGGTCCTGCACTCGGTCCACGTCGGGTGAGGCGGCGCCCCGTCGTCGACGACGGCATAGACGGATGCAGGGACAGCCCCCGAGAACGGGAACTCGAGCGGCTCGGCCTCTGCTGGATAGAGCACGCGCGTCGTCGTCACCGTCCCGAGCTTCGTTCCCGCGCCGGGCGTCCCCGAGTACACGCCGACCACGACGCCGGCGGGCACGAGCGCTTCGCCGATGTTCCGGACGTTCACCGTGACGCCCTCTCCCGACGCGGAGCACGGCGTGAGCGCGGCGACGAGATTCGGGGCCGCGAACTCGCTCCCGGGCTGCTTGTTCTGGCGGAAGTTGTTCAGGCCCTTCTGCTTCCAGTTCGGCAGCTCGGCCTTTGGGATCGTGCCGTCCTCTGCCACGTTCGTGATGTGGTACGCGTGCTCGTTCCAGACGCGGCGGGTTCGCACCCACGAGCCGCTCGCGGGGCCGAACACCCGAACGCCCGCTTGCCTCGTGGTCATTGGTGCTCCGCCGTCCGCCGGGGTCTCGGTACAGGTCGATCCGTACGCGTTCGACACGACGACGATGTCGGCCTGTCCGTCGTTGTCGACGTCTGCGACGACGGGGAACTCGATCAAGGTCGCCGTCGTGTTGCAGATCGAAGCCAGCTCCTTGCCGGTCGCGCCCTCGTAGATGCGCAGACGAAGCTCGTCGGAGTAGACGACCTCCGCCGTTCCGTCACCGTCGAAGTCGAATACCGTACTGCCGGTGGATGCCGACGAGCAGTCGGTCGTCACCTTGCTCCAGAGGATCGCGTTCGGCCCCGGGATCGCCGGGTTCACGAGCTTCTTCCCGTCGAACACGACGTAGCCGACTCCGCCCGCGAGCCCGACGTCGGGGACACCATCGCGATCGAAGTCGGCGATCGTCGGCGGCCCGCCTCCGTGGGTGTTGCCCCACGCGCCGCCCTGACACGCATTCGGACCGAACTGCGCGTTCATGTCGACCGGCGGGCGAACGATCGTGAACTTGTTCGGCTGTGCGGCGTCGTAGCGCCAGACGAGGAGCATATGCGTCTCGTTGTCGACGGCGACGATCTCGGGCTTGCCGTCGAGATCGAAGTCGCCGACGCCCGCCCAGGCGCCCTTCCAGTCGCTCGTGTCCGGGAAGCTACCTGTCTGCGCGAGGCCGGTGTCGACGAACATCTTGCCGGCGGCGTCGTAGCCACGCGAAGACGTGACGACGTCGAGCTTCCCGTCCGAGTCGATGTCGCTGACGACGAACGGGCCGTTGATCGGTGGCACGAACGCGTGCTTCAGCGCGCCGGTGGCGCCGTCGAGGATCCCGCCCTCGACGATGACCTCCACTTTTCCGTCGCCGTCGAGGTCGGCGAGCGAGGGCATGAAGCACTGCATCTTGTCGCTCGACCAGAGCAGCGTCCCGTCCGTGCCCTTGAAGGCATGCACCTTCCCGTCGACGCCGCACGCGACGACCTCGTTTCCAGGGAGCCCGTCGAAGTTGCCGCCGGCGATCTGCTTCGTCGGGTTGACGACGTTCGGGACGGTCCACTTCTCTACGACGGCGCCGTTCACGATCGAGATCGCACGGAGCTTGCCATTGACCTTGTACTGGCCCGACTGGAACGTCGAAAAGACGATCTCCGGGATGTCGCGCTCCGTCACCTTGCCGTCGCAGTCGTCGTCGTCGAGCTCGATGACGATCGGCGCCATCATCACGTCGGTCGAGAACGGAGAGACGAGCTCGCCGCCCCACGCGAACTTCAGCTTCGGCGCGAACGTCGGCGTCGGCGGGTGGTACTCGCATTTCTCGAGGCACGTGATCGGTCCGCCGGGGGCCGGACCTGCATCAGGAGCACACTCGGGCGGTCTGGGCAGACAGCGTCCGGTTCGATCGCTGCCACCGACGCACGCGGCGTCCGACCCGGCTGCCCCGCCGTCGGTGGAGGTGCCCAGCGAATACTCGCAATACTCGTTCGCGGCGCAGTCGATCGAGTCACGGCATTCGGCGCCCGGCGCGACGCATTTCTGGAA
Source organism: Pseudomonadota bacterium (assembly GCA_023402175.1). Taxonomy (GTDB): domain Bacteria; phylum Myxococcota_A; class Polyangia; order Polyangiales; family Polyangiaceae; genus Labilithrix. The sequence goes on from JAEXCN010000400.1 coordinate 13,744, forward strand.
CGAGCAGACGTTGCCCGCCCCGCAGCAGACGTCGCCGCAAGCGAGCGCGGCGGCACAGCACGTGTCCCCCGCGCAGACGCCGCCGTCGCCGCAAGACTTGCCCGCATGACCACATGCCGCCCCGCTGCCGTCGGGGCCAGGATCGGGAACGAACCCGCTGCTTCCACTGCTCGATGTGTCGCCGCCGTCGCCATCTCCGCGGAGGAAGAGGCTCTCTCCGTCGTCGCCGCACCCTCCGATGGTCGCCGGTACAGCGAGGAGCACCAGAGCGATCGAGCCCGCAGCGAGTCGGAAGGTGAAACGCGCCATCGTCGGTCGAGTATCGCGCGTCACCGCGACCATCATCCAGGAAATGAGCGCTTCGCCGTCGACAGGGACGAGAAACGGCGCTCACGCCGCCAGGGGCGGCCGTCACTTCGCCGAGATCGTCCGCGTCACCTTCTCCGACTCGTTGCCTTGCGCGTCGACGAGCCAAAAAGACACGTTCGCGTCGCCCGCGGCGGGCGCAGCGATCTGGAGCGCGAACGCGTGCGTGCCCTCCTTCTGTCCGCTGGCCTCGCCGATGTCGAGGACGTTCGGGCTCTGACTCGTTCCGCTGGGCGAGACCAGTTGCTGTCCGACCTTGGTGATGTCGGCGTCGGCGTCGGCGTAAGCGATCGTGACCTTCACGGTCTCCAGCTTCCCGACCGCGATCTCGGTTTTGTCGAGCGTCACGTCGACGATCTTCGGCGGCGAGCCCTTCTCCGCGCTGTCGGATGCATCGGCACTACAGCCGAGGACAGGAATCGTGATGAGCGACAGCGCGGTAAGAATCGTTCGAAGGTTCGTCATGCGGATGCAACGTAGTCGACGGGCTTCATCGCGCCACTGACACGACCTGAAATCGCTGCGGATGGACGGGGCTTCGTCCTCGCTCCAAGCGCGCTCTCCATTGCCAGAATCGAGATTGCCAGAATCGAGCGCCGCCGATGCCCGGCTGGCTCGTCGACGCCGCTGCTCTCCGACGCCCCGGCGAGACCGTACGTTCGTCGCAAGTCGAAGGGAACTTCAGAGCACGCGCGCTGTCGGTGTGCATGTGAAACGAGCAAGCCCCGCGATGTTCATTGCCATCGGACTGCTCTCGATTTGCGCACTGCGCGCGCCGGCGGCCAGCGCAGCGGACTCGGCGAATGACTGCGTGCGCATGCGCGAGGTGCCGGGCACCGACGGGCTCACGCTCGCCGTCGACAATAACTGCGATCGGGCCCTCAGCTGCTCGCTCTCCTGGACATTGCAATGCGAGAGCGCCACCGGCCGCGTCACGCGCCGCTCGAAGGATAGAGCTCGCTTCGTCGTCAGCGCGTCGGACTCTCGCTCCGCGCTCGCCTCCGCGCGGAGCTGCGGTGACAACTGGCGAATCGACGACGTGAGCTGGGAGTGCGCCGCCACGAAGTGACCGTGCGAGCGCTCCGCCTCGAGCTTCGAGTCTCGCTCGCGCGGATGGCCATCGTCCCGCGCGACCACCTGGGCCTCACGTGCCTTCGCGATGAACGCCACGCGGCAGCGGACATGAATGCGTGCCGGTCTTCTCGTCGTATTGCTGGTGGTATTCCTCGGCCTTCCAGAACGGGCCGAGGGGCGAGATCTCGGTCGTCACGGGCTTTCCGAGCCGGGCCTGCTCCTTCGCGGCGGCCGTGCGTGCGGCGGTCGCCTGCGCCTCGGAGAGGGTGAAGATCGCGCTCCGATACTGATCGCCGATGTCGGGCCCCTGACGGTTCTTCGTCGTCGGGTCGTGATTCAGGAAGAAGATGCGGAGGAGGTCCTCGTACGTGACCTTCGTCGGGTCGTATTCGACGAGCACCGTCTCGGCGTGCCCCGTCGTGTGCGAGCACACGGACTCGTAGGTCGGGTTGGACGTGCGACCACCCGTGTAGCCGACGGCGGTCGCGACGACCCCGGGGACCTGGCGGAAGTTATCCTCCACGCCCCAGAAGCAGCCCGCGGCGAAGGCGGCGAGCTCGTGGCCGGCGCCCGGCGTGAGCTTCGTCCCGGCGCCGACGCCGCCCGGATCGGTGCCGACCACGCGGCGCACCGGCGCGGACGTGGTGGGGGTGCGACCGGAAGGCTCGGGCTTGGACTCGGTGCCCGCCGTGCGACACGCGGCGAGGGAGAGGAGGAGGACGAGGGCGTAGCGCTTCATCGAGGACGATACGTTCGGGCAGCCGCCCGGTTTCACACGTCAACAGGGTTCGCGATCAGTCTAGGACGGTGCGGCGAGCGCGCGAGTCCGCCGCATCCCTGTGCGAGCGCGAGCGTTCAGCGGCCCACCCTCGTCGGCGAAAGGCGGCTTGCGCGACGTTGCCACTTGAGCCCTTCCCACGGAGTGATGAGGCCGTGCTCGCGCCATTCCTCCGCGAGGAGCTTGGTCCGCGACGACGCCGTGCTTGTGACCATTCAGGAGCACGTAACGGAGCACGCGGCGGACCTGGAGCGCGGTGAACAAGTCGCGCCGATGATAGCGGTACCGCACGACCTTCCCGCGCTTCCGGCCGAACAGCTTGTTGAGGCGGAGGCCCGCACGAATGCCGAGGCTGCGCATCCCCGAGCTGAACGTGTTGCGATGGCTCGCCTCGACGACGAGATGTACGTGATCGGTCTGGATGGAGAACTGGACGACGTGAAAGCCCGGCACGTTCGGGTAGCGGAAGATCTCCCGCAGCGTGTTGAAGATGCGCTCCTGGCGAAGGCTCCCCAGCGTCGACACGAACGTCAGCGTGACATGCGACGGGGCGCGAGCGTCGAACGCGGCGGGTCAGCCCTTCACGCCGCCGGCGGTGAGGCCGCTCAGGAGCTGGCGCTGGGCGATGTAGAAGAGCGCCATCACTGGGACGCTGACGAGGACCGCGCCCGCGGCGAAGGCTCCCCACTGCGTCGAGTACTCGCCGACGTAAGACTGGAGGACGACGGGCAGCGTGAACGCGCTCTCTCGGCCGAGGAGTGTCGCGGCGAGGATGAACTCGTTCCACGCGCTCATGAACGCGAAGAGCGCCGTCACGGCGATCGCCGGACGTGCCGCCGGGAGAGCGACCTTGAGAAACGCCTGCGTGCGCGTTGCGCCGTCGACCATCGCGGCCTCCTCGAGATCGACCGGGATCGCGAGGAACGCGCCGCGAAGCTGGAACACGGCGAACGGAACGGCGGTCGCCGCATAGACGAGGACGAGGCCGGTGCGCGTGTCGAGCAGGTGCAGCGCGTCGAGGATGAGATAGAGCGGCACGGCGCTCGCGACGCCCGGGAACATCTGCGTGAGCAGCATGCCGCGCAGGCCGGAGCGCTTTCCGACGAACTCGAAGCGAGCGAGCGCATACGCCGCGGGCGTCGCGATGGCGACCGCCGTCGCCGCCGTCGCGAACGAGACGACGAGCGAGTTCATCACCTGCCGTGCGAACAGCCAGGTCCGCTCCGGATCACCTGCGCCGGTGACGAGACGGAAGTTGTCGAATGTGACGTCGTCCGCGCCTCGCGGGATCGGCAGGACGCGGGGCTCCATCCCGCCGGTCGGCGAGAGCGCGAGCGACACGACCCAGAGCACCGGGTAGAGGGCGTACACGACCGCCGCGATGAGCACGGCATGCACCAGTACGCCCTCGAGCAGGGTGCCTTGCCTTCTTCTCATGGGGACGTGGGGCCCCGTCTTCGAGCGTGCGCTCATGCTTCCTTCGCCTCGCCGCCGATTCGACCGAGCACGCGCGACATCAGCGCGAGGAGCCCGAAGATGATCACCGCATAGGCCGCCGCGTAGCCGAGCTGCGCGTTGCGCGCGAACGCCCAGCGATACGCCTCGCTGACGAGGATGTCCGTGGTCCCGTCCGGCTCGCCTCCGGAGACGAGGAAGACGACGTTGAACATGTTGAAGGTCCAGACGGAGCCGAGGACGACCGCCGGAAGGAGCGTCGGCCGGAGCAGCGGCAACGTGACGAGTCGGAACGCCTGCCAGCGCGTCGCGCCGTCCACCTCGGCCGCCTCGAGGACGTCCTTCGAGATCGACGTGAGCGCGCCCATGACGACGACCATCATGAACGGGAAGCCGAGCCAGACGTTCGTGGCGACGTTCGCGGCGAAGGCCGTCGAGAACTTGGAGAACCAGGAGATCGGCTCGACTCCGAGCGCGCCCAAGATCGCGTTGATCGCACCGAACTGACGGTGAAACATCCCCTTCCACGCGAGCGCGGTCACGTACGAGGGCACAGCCCACGGGAGGATGAGGAGGACGCGGTAGACCGCGCGGAGCCGAAGCATCGGGCGCGCGAGCGCGATGCCGAGCACGAGGCCGATCCCCACGTGGAATGCGACGTTGATCACCGTCCACGCCACCGTCACGAGCAGCGTGAGATAGAACGAGCCGTGCGACAGCAGCGGCTTGCCGCGTGCGGTCAGGATCTCGACGTAGTTCGCGAGCCCGACGAAGCGCGCATCGTCGCGCGTGCCCGCGAAGAACGACGTCGCCGCGCCTGCCACGAGCGGCAGAACGACCAGCACCAGGATCGTGATCGCCGCGTGTGTCACGTACTTGTACGCGGGCTTCGACGCGCGGAGCTCGCGTGCAAAGCCAGGGGCGCGCACACGACGGACGATCGCGAACGCGACTCCGAGGAGGGCGAGCCCGAGCACGACGAGCAGCGGCGCCGGCGAGGCCGCTTCGCGAGGCGGCACACGCATCACGTCGTCGTAGCGCGCCTTCGCCTCGGCGAGCGCTTCCTTCGGCGATGCGTCGCCGCGGAGGACTTTGCGGATCGCCTGCTCGGTAGGAACCCAGACCGGGTTCATCGCCATCGAGACGGGCATCGGAATCGCGTCGGCGCTCGCGTCGTGGAAGGCTGCGAGGAGCTTGCGCTGGCGGCGCTCCGACGGCGATAGGCGCGCATCGTCGGAGGACTCCTGCCAGTAGGCCTTCGTCGCGACGACCTGCTTGCCGATGACGGCGCGATCGTGCGCCGACGCTGGAGTCCCGAGCGCGCGCGCGAGCGCACGGGCATCGGCGCCCTTCGCGCCTTCCGGCGTCATGAACACGCCGTCGACGGTGAGGAACGGCCGGAGCGGACCGACGCCGTCGATCGACGGGAGCGGCACGACCTCGTACGGAAGATCGTCGTTCAGATCGCCGGCGAGCCACGGGCCGGAGAGAACGGCGGCCGCTTTCTGCGACGTGAAGAGCGTCTTCACGAGGTCGCCGCTCGCCTCGTCGGGAACGACGTGTGTGGCGACGAGCTCGCGCGCCTTGTCGAGCGAGCGCTCCGCGGCGGGTCCCGTCATGGCGAAGCCCTGATCGAAGAGCTTGCCGCCGTACGCGTGGAGAAGGGCCGAGTGGTAGTAGGCCGATTGCGACTCGTACGCGAGCGGCCACACGCCCGGACCGAGCGTGTCCTTCTTCGCGGCGAGCTCGTCGAGCGTGCGCGGCGGCTCGGGAAGAAGGCGCGCGTTGTAGTAGAGCGCGACGCACTTGCTCGCGAGGGGCACGGCGTAACGCGCGCCCTCGTGGGTCACCGCTTCGACGGTGACCGGCTCGTAGAGCGAAGCGTCCGCGTCCGGGAACGCATCGCCGACGGGGGACACGAGGCGATGGAGCAGGTACTCGCCGAGCCGATTGTGCGGACCGATGAAGACGTCCGGACCGTTTCCGCGCGGGATCGCCGCCTCGAGCTTCGAGAGGTACGCCTCGTAAGGAACGGCGAGCGCGGTGACCTTCACCCCGTGCTCGGCCTCGAAGCGCGCGACGACCTTCTTCAGCGCCGCCTCTTCACCGCCGCGATACGGGTGCCACAGGACGATGCCGCGCGGCGGCTCCGAGCATCCAGGTAGGACGAGGACCGCGACGAGCGCGATCAACGTCACGAGCGCACGCAGGTACTTCATCGAAGCCTCAGGCCAGCGCGCGATCGGTCGAGGCATCGAACAGGTGAACCGCCGTCGGCGCGCATCCGAGCGGGATCACGGCGCCTGGTCGCACGCTCCGAGCGTCGGCGGCGTCGAGCCGGGCAATCACGGTCGGACCGCTCGACGTGAGCCATCCGTGAGCGAACGCCTCGGACCCGAGCGCCTCGACGATCTCGACCTTGAGGTCTGCGATCTTCGGCGCATCGCCCTTCGCGAGGAACATGTCGTGCGGGCGAATGCCGATCGTGACCTCGCGGCCGTCGTCGAGCTCGCTCTTGAAGCGCTCGTCGTCGACGCGCGACCAAACGCCGCCACCCTCGGCGTAGACCACGCCGGCCTCCTTCACGAGACGACCCGCGAGGAGGTTCATCTGCGGCGAGCCGAGGAACGTCGCGACGAACTTCGTGCGCGGTCGCTCGTAGATCTCGAGCGGCGGGCCCTTCTGCTCGACGAGACCGCCATTGAGGACCCAGAGCGAGTCGGCGAGCGTCATCGCCTCGACCTGATCGTGCGTGACGTAGAGCGTCGTCGCCCCGAGCCGATCGTGCAGGCGTCGGATCTCGACGCGGACCTCGGCGCGAAGCGCAGCATCGAGGTTCGAGAGTGGCTCGTCGAAGAGAAAGATCGTCGGGCGGCGGACGATGGCGCGCCCCATCGCGACGCGCTGCCGCTGGCCGCCCGAGAGCTGCTTCGGCAGACGGTCCATGAGCTTCGCGAGACCGAGCATCGCGCTCGCCTCGTCGATCCGCGCCTGGATCTCCGCTGCGGATGTTCCGCGGAGCTTCAGCCCGAAGGCGAGGTTGTCCCGGACGGTGAGGTGCGGATAGAGCGCGTAGCTCTGGAAGACCATCGCGATGTCGCGATCGCGCGGCGGCAGATCGGTGACGTCGCGATCGGCGAGCGTGATCTTCCCCTCGTCCGCCTGCTCGAGACCGGCGACGAGCCGGAGCAAGGTCGACTTTCCGCAGCCGCTCGGGCCGACGAGCACGGCGAACGAGCCCTCCGGGATCTCGAGGTCGACGCCTCGCAGGATCGGCGTCGTGCCGAACGCCTTCTTGATCCCTCGAGCCGCACACCGGATGGCGCGCGGCGTGGACGGCACGGGCGTCTCGGTGGACGCTGCCTTCCCTTCGGTCGTCGCCGCTCGCGGGGCTGCGTGCATCATCGCCTCGGACATGTGAATTGCGAGCTCGTTGAATCCCTCTCCACCAGCAGCGAGGGACACGTTCCACGTTACGCGAGCACACGTCGACGTGGCCCGTCGAACGGGCGTCTCTTCGTAACTCAGAATTGAGTCACGTTCGAGCGCTTTTTCCCTGGACGAGGGTGGTCGATGGAGTCAGGGACTCGGCGTGAGGTACTCCGCCCCGCCGGTCGTCCTCGGGTTCGTGGGTCTCGTCACGGCGGCGTGCGGCGTCGACGCTGTCGGGAGCCCGGTTGGCGACGCGCCGCCCGCATCGTCCGGGCCCGCTGCACCGCCGGACGAACGCTCGGACGCAGGCGAAGACGCGCCGGAAGGCACCACCTCGTGCGCACGGTCGGCGGTCGCGAAGACCGCGCCCATCGAGCTCTATGACGCGTTCGTGAACGACATGGGCAGCCTCACGGGTGCAGCCCGGACCGCGCGCGTCGAGAAGCTCCTCGCCGACGTCGCCGCTCGAGGCGGCACGCCGCTCGAAGATCCGGCGAGCGGCCGCGTCGCCTTCCTCGCGCGAGGCGCGCCGCCGTCGGGAGCGTGGAAGGTCGCAGGCTCGTTCTCCGACTGGGATCCCGGCAAAGGCGTGACGCTCGCCGCGATCGGCGACTCCGATCTCTGGATCGGAGAAGCCACGATCCCGCGCGGCGACAGCTTCGAATACAAGCTCGTGAGCGGGGACTCGTTTCTCGAGGACCCACTCGCGACGAACGTCGTCTGGGACGGCATCGATCGAGGGTTCGGAAAGCGCGGCGAGCTGAACGCGGTGGGCCATCCGGCGGATGCGCCCGCGACCCGCGGTCGTCTCGTCGCGCTCGGAAAGGTCCATGCGCAGAAGCTCGACGACGATCGCGAGGTGTGGATCCACTACCCCGCCGCGTACGACGATCCGTCGTGCAAGAAGCTGCCGTCGATCGTGTTCCATGACGGGCTCGAATCGCTGACGCGCGGCGGCTTCGCGAAGAAAGCCGACGAGCTCTACGCGTCACGTCCGGACCTCGCCGCCGTGCTCGTCTTCGTCGGTCTGCCGAGCCAGGACGTGCGAATGGAGCAGTACACGATCGTCTCCGACGGAGCGAAGGGCAGCGACTACGTCGACTTCCTCCTCGACGATCTCTGGCCGATCGTGACGAAGCGGGCGCGCGTCTGCAGCAAGCCCGCGGCACGCGGCATCTCCGGCGCCTCTCTCGGCGGCCTCATCTCGACGTTCGCAGGCTTCGAGCACTCCGATCAGCTCGGTTGGATCGGCGCCCAGAGTGCGTCGTACTTCTGGGCGGACAACGCGATGATCGCGCGGGCGGAGAGCGCTCCGAAGAAGCCTCTCCGCATCTATCTCGATTCGGGATGTCCCGACGACAACTGCGACGTCACCGACGAGCTCGCGGGCGTGCTCACCGACAAGGGCTACGACCACGTGCGCATCAAGCAGCAAGGCGCTGCCCACGACTGGCCGTTCTGGCGCGATCGCCTTTCCGGCATGCTCACGCACTTCCGCGACGGCCAGACGACGTGCGATTGACCATCACGGCGTCAGCGAGCACACGACGTCGTCGAACACGGCGACCGCCTCCGCAAGGTCGGAGTCGGCCGACTCACCGAGTGTGAACGTCAGCGTGCCCGCGGGGAACGCTCGGAGCGAGATCGACGTCTTCTGCCCGTCGACATCGAGCGTTGCGCTCTTCCCGAGCTCGGCATCGAAGATGACGTGGTGCCAGACGCCGGTCGCGACCGGCGCCGGGAGGGTGCTCGCCGTCGTGGCTTGACTCGTGATCTCCTCCTTGAGCGCCCATCCGGTGCCTGGCAAGAGCTTCACGTACGTCCTGTAATAGGTATTCCCATTCTGCGCGAAGAAGCTCGCGAGCTCGATGTCGACACTCGGCGAGATCGGCTTGGGGAACGAGACGGCGAACGTGCAGTGCGCGCGCGTGGGGAACGGGAAGTCCTTTCCGAGGAAGCCCACGCGCTTCGTCCCGGCGTCCACCTGCTCGAAGAGGTGCATCTGGAACGCACTCGGCGGGCTGAGCGCGTTCGGAACGAGCGAGAGCTCGGCGGCGTTCGCTTGGACCTTGTCCCACGTGGCGCCGAGCGGGCCGTCGTCGAAGCTGTCACAGAACGTGGCGTCGCAACCGGCGTCCGAACCGGATCGTGGACCGCCGTCGTCCGAGCCAGGTTGTGGACCGCCGTCAACGGGCTCCGAGGCCGCTTCGGTGGAGCCGTCCTCGAGAACGGGGTGACTTCCGTTCGAATATTCGTCCTTCGGCACCGACACGAGCAGCGAGCACGCACCGCTCATCGCGACCAGCGCGGCCCCCGCGACCTGCCTCCACCCCACTCACCGAGCGTAGCGGATCTCCTCCCGGAGACGAGAAACGTTCAACCGACGACGACGAGCCCGGCCCCGACCACCATGAGCGCGAAACCGAGCACACCAATCGCAAGGCTCGTCATCTTCATCGCCAGATCTCCTTGAAGGAGAGGCCCGCCGTCCGTCGTGGCCTCACCCTGGTCTCAGCATCGACCATGCCACCCATCGGCGTGCGTGGATCGCGCCGTTTCCGCGTGCGCGGTGATGCACGCTCGTCCGGACCGCCTGGATCCGCGAGCCGCCCGTCTGCTCGCCAGGGGTGATCTGCCCTCACGCGGCGTACTGGTGACGCGCGAGAAAGTGCGCAATCTCGACGATCCTCCCGGCGGCTCCGCGCGGGACATTGGCTCGAGCGCGCCGTCCCATGACCTCGAGCAGCCCCTGCAAACGCAGGGCATCGACCGCTCGGCCGACCTCGCGGGGAAGAGCCGCAACTCCGGCGCCCGCGCGCACGACGCGCTCCTCGTTCGCCTTCTCGTTTCCGGGAACGGCAGCCGCGATGATCATCGGACGGCCGGCCGTGAGGGTCTCGGTGACGGTGAGCCCACCGGCCTTGCCGACGACGACGTGAGCCTCCGCCATCCGCGCGGGCATGTCCCGCTCGAATCCGATGACCGTAGCGTCGACGCCCGCCTCTCTCGCGGCACGTGCCACGCGCGCCTCGAGTCGATGCGCAGCTCCGCACACGACCGTGAGCGCAACGCGCGGGATCCCGCGGAACGAGCGCACGATCTTCGTGATCGGTGCCGCGCCGAACCCGCCGCTAGTGACGAGGACGCGGAGAACGTCGTCGCGAGCGATCGGGAGCGGAGCGATGTGCTCGAAAGCGGCGCGTACCGGGATCCCCGCGAGCACGATCCGGCCGGACGGGGCGCCGTGGGCTTCGAGCTCGAGGGCGGCTTCGCGACAAGGCACGGCCCAGACATCGACGCCGTGCTCTGCCCAGCATGCGTGGCTCGTGTAGTCGGTGACGACACCGATGACCGGCGCGTCGAGCGTCCTCTCGCGACGCGCACGTCCGAGGACGACGAGCGGAAGATGATGCGTCGCGATGATCGCGCGCGGCGCGAGCTCGCGCACACGCTCGGCGAGCGCACCGAACACGAGGTTGTCGATCTCGAGACGAAGCGGCTCGAGCACGCCGTCGCGTCGATTCGCGCTCTCGTACATCCGCCCGTAGATCTCGGGCGCTGCGTTCTGCCCGGCGAGATGCGCTGCGAGATAGGCCTCTCCGGCCCAGCGAGGCGCATGCTCGAACGCGTCGAGGACACACACGGTCAGGCCTCGCGCGCGGGCTGCTTCGGCGATGGCGAACGCGGCGGCCTTGTGTCCGCCGCCGACGGGGCAGTGAATGACGACGAGATCGATCGGGTGGCGGCTCATGGCGACGAGGTTCCCCGGCGCAAGCAACGGGCCGCCGCCGGGCTCGTGACAAGCGCGCAGATCTACTGGTTGAACCAGTTAACCAGTGCGTAGCCTACGCGCCCCGGCTGCGCACGCCGCTTCGCTGGCGTCGTTCGTCGCGCGCTCGAGCCCCGATCAATCCCGCGTCGCGCGAAGGGTCAGCCGAACAGATCCCGGAGCTTGTCCATGAAGCCCTTCCGGATCGGCGTGACCTCTTCGCCGAGCTCCTTCGCGAGCTCCTCGATCAGCTCTCGCTGGCGCGACGTCAGCGAGGTCGGCACTTCGACCGTCACCTCGATGCGCTGGTCGCCGCGTCCGATGCCGGCACGCTTCGGCATGCCCTTGCCCTTGATGCGGAGGGTCGTGCCCGGCTGCGTCCCCGCAGGGACCTTGAGCTTGCCCTTGCCGTCGAGCGTCGGGACCTCCACCTCGGCGCCGAGCGCGACCTGCGTGAAGGTCAGCGGAACGCTGCAGAGGACGTCGTCCCCGGCGCGACGGAAGAACGGATGCGGCAGGACCTTGATCTCGAGCTCGAGATCCCCGGCCGGGCGATCGGCTCTCGGGCGATTGCCGCCGCCGCTCACGACGCGCGTCGCGCCGTGCTCCACGCCGGGCGGCAGCGTCACCTCGATCGTGTTCTCGTTCGTCACGAGGCCGCTTCCCTTGCAGCCGCCGCACGGGATGGTGACGACGGTCCCGCGACCTTTGCAGCGCTGGCACACGCGCTCGACCGCGATCGGCAGAAGCCCCTGCTGGAAGCGAACACGCCCGCGCCCGTTGCACGCGCTGCACGTCTCCGCCTGCGAGCCCTTGGCGGCGCCCGAGCCGCGGCAGTCCCCGCACGAGACGATGCGCTCGTAACGCATCGTCTTCGTCGTACCGAACGCCGCCTCCTCGAAGGTCACCTCGAGCTCGCGCTTCAGATCGCCCTTGTCGCCCTTGCCGACGCCGAAGACGCCGAGCAGGTCGCCGAGGATGCCGTCGATCGCGATCTCGCTGAAGTCGACCACGCCTCCGGCGAAAGGCCCGCCCGAGCCGAACGGCGAGCCGGGCTCTTCCGCGCGATGACCGAACCGGTCGTACATCGCTCGGCGCTGCGGATCGCTGAGGACCTGGTACGCCGCGTTGATCTCCTTGAAGCGGATCGCCGCTTTCGGATCGTCCGGGTTCCGGTCGGGGTGATGCTGCGCGGCAAGCTTCCGGAACGCGGCCTTGATGTCGTCCGCTCCGGCTGACCTCGCCACTCCGAGGATCTCGTAATGGTCGCGCTGCTGCGTCATTCCCGAACCTGCTCTTAGCAGATCCGGCCGCTCGCGGGAGACGCGCGGCGAGACGCGGCGAGACGCGGCGAGACGCTGAACGAGACGCGAGATGCGGACGAGACGACCGGCGGAGGAGACCGCCTTTCGGGATAAGCGCGGGTGTGCTACTAGCGGCCTCTTCATGGGCTCCGCGTACAGACGCATCACGTCCGCCGAGCAGCACGCCGTGTTCACGCGGATCGTGCAGCGTTCGAAGCCGGTCGCCGGTCACCCCGTGCCCGTCGTCGTGTTCGATCTCGACGGCACGATCATGGACAACCGCCCGCGCACGGCGGTGATCCTGCAGGAGCTCGCCGCCGAGCTGCATCGCGAGGCGCACTCCGCCGCAGAGGTCCTGGCCGCAGCCCGCGCCGAGAGCCTCGCTTACCTCCTGAGCGACACGCTCCGGACGCTCGGCGTCGAGCATCCCGAGCTCCTGACGCGCGCGGAAGCGTTCTGGCGAACGCGCTTCTTCTCGGACGACTATCTCAAGCACGACATCGCGGTCGAGGGGAGCGTCGAGCTCGCACGCGCCTGCTACGAGGCCGGCGCGACGATCGTCTACTTCACCGGGCGCGATCTGCCGTTCATGAGCCTGGGATCGTTCCAGAGCCTGCGCGATCTCGGGTTCCCGATCGGCGTCGTCGGCACCGAGCTCGTCTGCAAGCCCGACGCGAAGATCCCGGACGAGGCGTTCAAGCGCGAAGAAGGGCCGAAGATCGGCCGCATCGGCAAGGTCATCGCCGCGTTCGACAACGAGCCGGGCAACTGCAACGCATTCCTCGAGATGTGCCCCGACGCAGACGTCGTCTTCGTCGACACGCAGCACCTCCCGGGCGCTCCCGCCCTCGCGCCGCGCATCCACATCGTTCCCGATCTCACGATGCGGTGACCCGTGCGCGGTGAGGTGACGGCCGCGCGCGCCATGCGATGGACGACGGCGCTGATCGCCGCCGCGCTCGTTACTGCAGCCTGCCGCTCGAACGGCACGCCGAACGAAGCGCCCGAGAAGCGAGAGAGTCCGCAGGCGAGCGCTCAGCCTGCGTTGCTCGCGGTCGCGCCGACGATCCCCGCGAGCGCAGCGCCGATGAGCATGACGCTCGAAGGAGGTCCTCCGCCCACGCCGCTGCGAAGCGACGAGGTGCTCTCCCCCGACCCGCTCTCGCGCGAGAGCATCGGGTACACGCTCTCTGCTGCCTTCCGTCAGGCCGACGTCACCGGACCGCCGCGCGCTCCGGAGGTGAATGCCGCCGGTCTCGATGCCGCGCGCAAGGCGACGGAGCTGCGTGTCGGAATCGATCTGTCACCGACGCGGATGCGCCTCGCCATCCACGGACACGGGTTCGTGCTCCCGACGGAAGCGGAGATCCGCGCGCGCGCCGACCGATACGGCCACGTGATCGTGTGGCCGGGAGCGACGTCGTATCGACCGCTCGCGCCGGGGTCGATGCGCGCGCTGCTCGGAGAGCGTCGGTTCGACGTCGCGCCGATCACCTCGGCCGAGGTCACCCTTCGCGGCGAGGTCGGACGGCGCATCGGGATCCGGACGCACCGCGTGGACGTGACGACCCGCGCGGCGCAAGCCTCTTTCGAGATCGGTCGGCTCGAGGGCGCCGGAGAAGGCGGCGTCCTCTTGTGCCGCTTGCTCCTCGATTTGATGAACGCGCCGCCGGGCACGAGCCTCTGCGGCCCCGACGAGCTGCCCGTGCGCGTCGAGCTCCGATGGACGAACCATGGCGTGCTCGTGTTCGAGCTCACCGGAGCGCTCCGCAAGACCGACATCCCGGTCTCGACATTCCTCGTGCCGCCGCAGACCGCTTCGTTCGCAGCTTCCCCGCTGCCCGTCGCGGGGGTCGCGCCGATGTTGTCTTCGCAGGAGCTCGCGGCGCTCCGCACCAACGACGTCGACGTGCCGCCCAATCCCAACGTCCCGAGCGACGACGTCCTCGTCGTCGTGAACCCCACCGTCGAGCTGCGTCTGCTCTATCTCGACGGCGTGCCCGTCGCGTGGGCAGCACCGAACGCACGCGGCGAGCTCCGCGGCCTCCGCCGCGGCCGCTACGTCGCGCAGTGGCGCACGTTCCTCGGCGACAGCATCGAGACCGCGCTGACCCAGCCGGTCCCGGGGATCACGCAGGTGGGCTCGGCGCCGGACGCCGGGAAGTGACGACCCCGAAGCCCGAAGCCCGAAACCCGAAGCCCGAGGCCTGAAGCCTCCTCACTCGTAGTCGTCTTTCGTGAACGTGATCTCGCCGGTGCCGGAGGCTTCGGCGCGGGCGCGGAGTGTCTCGACGACGGCCTGGACGACGTCGAGGCGCGTGGTCGGGAGGTAGTACTCCTCTTCGTCGATTTCCGGCATCGCCGCGAGGCGCGCTTCGATCTCTTCGCGCTCACCGGGGTCGAGCGTCAGGTGGGCGTTCCATCCCTCGGCCTCGGTCATCGTGATCGCCTCACGCGCCATACCGATCGGGTTGAACGAGAGGTAGACGTTCGTGAAGTAGAGCCGCCAGCCGTCGTAGTCGCCCTCGGCCCACCACTCCGCGCGGAACATCTGGCGCATCACCTCGCCGAGATACGCGCCGACGGCAGGCGCGACGAGCTCCAGGCTCTCGGGGCGCTCGCGCGCGGCGTCACGCGCCTCGCGGACGTACTGGTCGAGCAGGCTGAGTGTGTCGGGCGTTCCGTCGAGCCCGACCTTGTACTTGCTCGCGACGAAGCGAATGCATGCCGCGCATAGCTCCGCCACGCGTTCCGGCGGCGGAGCAAGCGGCGCCAAAGGCCGAGCAGCCGCTTCCGCTTCGGCTTCGTCGTGGGCATCAAAGCTGCCGGCTCCGTTGGTCCCGACAGGATTGCCGTTCTTGTCACTGTGGCGTTCGTCCGACATAACACGCTCCGAAAAGCCGTCGAAAACAGGGCGCGGCGCCGCTTAACCTGGTTCGCCCGGAGAATCGCGAAGGATTGCGCCTTCGCACGCTGCGGCCTCGTACCCGCACATAACCACAAATCCGCTTCCCGGAAGGACAAAGGCGGCCTACCTTGTCAGGTCCATGCGGCTCGGTATTTTCAGCGACATCCATGCGAACCTGGAGGCCTTGTCCGCGGTCCTCGAGGCGTATCGGAAGGAAAATATCGACGTCTACTACTGCCTCGGCGACACGGTCGGGTACGGCGGGTCACCCAACGAGTGCGCGGACCTCGTCCGCGATCTCTCGAAGGTGACGATCCTCGGCAACCACGACGCAGCGGTCTCCGGGCGAATGGACTACTCGTACTACTACGAGGCCGCGCGCCATGCGCTCGACGTCCACGCCGCGATGATCTCTCCGGAGAACATGGCGTGGCTCAAGGGCCTGCCGTACCAGCACAAGCTCGAGGACCACGACGTCCTCCTCTGCCACGGCTCGCCGGTGCGGCTCGAGGAGTTCGAGTACATCTTCGCGCCCGAGCAAGCGCGTGAGTGCCTCCCGCTCTGGGACAAGCTCGGGCACATCACGCTCATCGGCCACTCGCATCTCTGCAAGGTGTTCGCGCTGACGAAGAGCAGCGTCGAAGAGATGCCCGCCGTCGATTTCGAGCTCGCGCCCGACAAGAAGTACATCGTGTCGGTCGGCTCGGTCGGTCAGCCGCGCGACTTCGACAACCGCGCGAGCTTCACCGTCTTCGACTCGGACAAGAAGCGCTTCGAGTTCAAGCGAATCGAGTACGACATCGAGCTCGCCGCGGACAAAGTCCTCCGCGCCCGGCTGGAGCGCAATTTCGCGCACCGCCTCTTCATCGGCGTCTGAGGCAGCGGCTCGTCTTCGCAAGACGCCTGTTCATCGGCGTCTGAATCAGCGGCTCGTCTTCGCAAGACGACGGCTCGCTCGTCACGAGCCGCCGTCCCGTCGTCCGCGGCGCGATCAGCCCCGTCTCAACCGCCATCTCGGCCGAAGAGCCGAGGCGCGCCGAGCGGAATCGCAGGGTGAACGGGCGGAAGGACGCGCGCCCCGGCGGACTCCGTGACGACGTCGCGCACGAACGTCGCGAGGTCGATGCCGAGCTTGTAGCTCTTGCCGCCGCTCGTGATGGTTCCTTCGAGCGCGACCGCGGCCTCGCCTCCGCGCGTCGATGCTGCCCTCGCCGCGGTGATCTTGCAGTCGCAGCTCGCCGGCGGCGACACGATGGGCGCCTCGCCTGGCAGCTCGATCTCGAGCTTCTGGAGCACGGGCCGCGCCTCCTTCTTTCCGGGCTCGAGGATCAGCGCGAGCCCCACGCGCGGCCGCTTCTGCGGGGACGCCGCGATCCTCGCAGCTTCGCTCTCGACGACGGTCCCGAGCTCGATCCGCATCCGGTCGCGCGACGTCACGACGACCACGCCGCGAGCGAAGTCCGCCGACAGATCGACCTCGGTCGTCGGCGGATCGGGCGTGCCCGACACGCCGAGGATCGAGAGCTTGCCTCTCGGAGCCGGCAGCTTCTCGAGGCCTTCGAGCGGCGGCGCGAGCACCGATCCCCACCGCGCGACCTCGCGCTGACAGAGCGGACGCTGGTTCGGGAGGAGCACGTCGCATTTCGCGGGATCGCGCGCGACCATCGCCTCGCAGGTGCCGCGCTGTACCGTGCGCGACTCGCCGTTGCAGAGTCGCGGGTCCTTCGCGGCGACGGCGACGCAGCTCGGATTGCGCCCGCGGGTGACGAGCCCCTCGAACTGCATCGGGCATGTGTCGGGCGTCTGCGAGACCATCGCGACCCAGCTCTGACATCGCGAGCGGAGCGCGCTCGAATCGATCTTGTCGCAGGTCTCGCGCTTCCGATCCTTGGCCGCCTCGAGGAGACGGCACGCGTCTCGGAGGAACGTCTCGTAGCCGATCGCGCCGAGCGCATCGCCGACGAGCGGATCGAGCTTCGCGCGCTCGGCGACGCACTGGTCGAGGTTGACGAAGCGATCGAGGTCGGTCTTCAGATCACCGGCAGGCGCAGGCGGATCGAGCGGCTCGCCGAGCACACCGGCATCGACGCCGAGCTCGGCGAGGGCCGACGGGCTCGGAGGAGGCGGCGTCGGCTCCGGAGGCGGCTCGTGGCGCTTCTCCTCGCAAGCTGCGCAGACGACGAGCGCCGCAAAGAGCAGCGCTCCTTGGACGGCTCTTCCGTCGATCGATCGCCCGCGCTTCATCGGCCGCGCATTAGACCACACCGATACCGGCGGAAGCGATCGCTCACCGGAGCGCGCACCGGATCTCGTGCGACGTGATCACGATGACGTCGCCATCGGAGAGCGCACGCCGGGCGACGCGCTCGCCGGCGACCTGCACCCCATTCGTCGATCCGAGATCGACGACGTACCACGCAGCGCCGACGCGCTCGATGGCGGCGTGCTGCCGCGAGACGTTCGGGTCGTCGAGCCGCAGATCCGACTGCGTCTTCGAGCGACCGAGCAGGAAGCGCTCCTTCTCGACCGTGTACTGCCGACCTTGATACG
>JAEXCN010000428.1 GCA_023402175.1 Pseudomonadota bacterium
CGGCCTCGAAGAGGCGCATCGTGTGACACGCCGCGAGCACCTGGTTTTCGGCCGGCTTCCACACGACGACGTTGCCCATCAGCGCGCAGACGGACGGGAGGTTGCCCGCGATGGCCGAGAAGTTGAACGGCGTGACCGCGAGGACGAAGCCCTCGAGCGGACGAAGCTCGAGCGTATTGAGCATGCCGGGCACCGAGATCGGCTGCTCGGTGAGGCGCGACGCGAACGCGACGTTGAAGCGGAGGAAGTCGATGAGCTCGCACGCGGCGTCGATCTCGGCCTGGAACGACGTCTTGCTCTGGCCGAGCATCGTCGCGGCGTTCAGCGTCTGGCGCCACGGCCCGGCGAGCATGTCGGCGGCGCGGAGGAAGACGCGCGCGCGCTCCTCGAAGGAGGCGCTTGCCCAGGCCGGCGCGGCCGCGAGCGCCGCCGCGATCGCCTTCTCGGCCATGGCGTGTCCGCCGTCGTGCGCGGTCGCGAGGGTGAGCGAGTGATCGTGCGGTGCCTTCACGTCGAACGAAGCTCCCTCGCGGAGCTCCTTTCCGCCGATCACGTGCGGGACGTCGGGGCGCTCTTTCGCCATCGACTCGAGCGCTGCCTTGAGGGCGCGACGTTCGGGGCTGTTCGGTGCGTAGGAAAGGACGGGCTCGTTCGAGGGAAGCGGCTTCGGCGTGGGGAGATCGAACATGACGGCCGCGAAGCCTAGTCCGGCCTCGACCTGGAGCGAAGCGTGACCGCACCGAACGCGGCGCAGTTCACCTTCGTCCGAAAAACCGTGACCAAGTGCGGCAATTCACACGGGATGGCCGTTTGTTTCTCTCCCCTCCTGCGTTATGTCGAACGCAACAGAAATGGCCCGCATCTTCCGCAAGCTCCCCAGCGCCGGCGAGTCCGTCGCGATCGCGTTTTCTGGTGGCCTCGACACGCGCTGCGCCGTCGCCTGGCTCAAGAACAAGGGTCTCAACGTCCACACGTACACGGCCGATCTCGCGCAGCCCGACGAGCGCGACGTCCGCGACATCCCGAAGGAGGCGCTCCGCCACGGCGCGGTGAACGCGCGCCTCCTCGACTGCCGCGAGGCGATGGCCAAGGAAGGCATCATCGCGCTGCAGTGCGGGGCCTTTCACCTGAGCACGGCGGGCCGGAAGTACTACAACACGACGCCGCTCGGCCGCGCGGTCACCGCCACCGCGATCGTCCGCGCGATGCGCGAGGACAAGGTCAACATCTTCGGCGACGGCAGCACGCACAAGGGCAACGACATCCACCGGTTCTACCGGTACGGCGTGCTCGTCCAGCCCGAGCTCCGCGTCTACAAGCCGTGGCTCGACGCCGAGTTCGTCGGCGAGCTCGGCGGCCGCGCGGAGATGTCGGCGTATCTCGAGAAGCACGGCCTGCCCTACTCGATGAAGGCCGAGAAGGCCTACAGCACCGACAGCAACATGCTCGGCGCGACGCACGAGGCAAAGGACCTCGAGCGCCTCGACGTCGGCGTCAACATCGTCGAGCCGATCATGGGCGTCGCGTCGTGGCGCTCGGACGTGCAGGTCGAGCCGGAGCGCGTCCGCATCCACTTCGAGCGCGGCATCCCCGTCGCCGCGAGCGACGTGAAGTTCACCTCGCTCGCGGACGCCGTCCTGAAGGCGAACGAGATCGGCGGCCGTCACGGCCTCGGCGTCAGCGATCAGATCGAGAACCGCGTCATCGAGGCGAAGAGCCGCGGCATCTACGAGGCGCCCGGCATGGCGCTCCTCCACATCGCCTACGAGCGCCTCCTCAGCGCGATCCACAACGAGAACACGCTCGACCAGTACGCAACGCTCGGTCGCCGCCTCGGCCGCATCCTCTACGAGGGCCGCTGGTACGATCCGGAGGCGTATCTCCTCAAGCAGGCGCTCGTGCGCGGCGTCGCGATGCACGTCACCGGCTCCGTCGAGCTCGAGCTCCGTCGCGGCGACGACTACTCGATCCTCGACACGACGGCCGTCGCTCAGACGTACGACATGCACAAGCTCTCGATGGAGCGCAGCGAGTCGGCGTTCACCCCCGAGGACCGCATCGGCGCCCTCGAGATGCAGTCGATCAGCGTCCTCGACAGCCGCGCGCTTTCGCTTCACCTCGCCGAGGCGAAGAAGCAGGGCGAGCCGCTCTCGATCGACGTCGATCTCTGAGCCGACCTACCTGCCCGTGATTTCGTCCGCCTTCGAGCGTGCGCTCGTCGCGATCGCGATCGCCGCATCCACCGGATGCGCAGCTTCGTCGCGACCGGAGCCCGCGCCGCTGGCGGACGCGACCCACGACGCAGCCCCGTTCGTGGCTCCGAAGCCATCCGCCGAGGAGCATTCGAGCTCGCCACCGCCGTCGGCGTCCGCGCTCGTTGCGGATGCGGGGTCGCCTGCACCGCCCTCTCCCTCGTCTGACGCAGCGCCTCCCGTGAGCGATCCGAAGGTGAAGGTCGTCACGATCGGGATGCACGTCGGCGGCGGGCCGTTCGACGAAGCGACGAAGGAGCCTTTCAAGAAGGCCGTCGAGCCGCATTTCCCCGACGTCGCGCAGTGCTGGGCAAAACACGTGACGAAGCCGCCGAAAGAAGTCGACGTCGGTGTCGACCTCCTGATCGAGGCCTCCGGCGGTAAGGCGAAGGTGTCGAATCCGCGTTCGACGCTCCCGAAGGGCGAAGCCGAGGGGTTCATCCCATGCGTCGTCGGGATCTTCGAGACCGTGGAGTTCCCGAAGCTCGCTCGCGGGCGCACCGGCGTCAGCTACTCGCTCCGGTTCACGCGTCGCTGACCGCGCCGGCTCACGCGTCGCTGACGCATCGAATTTCAGAATCCGCGAACGCTCGCGAGCGCTGTCTTTCCGCTTCTTACATCGCGAGCGCTCGCGAGGTGCTGAAGCGCGCCGACAGCGGAGGACGATGTCCGAGATCACTCCCCTCGGATCGACGGCGCGTTCCTTTTCGCGCAGTTCACTTGCTCCGCGTCGCGCCGCAGCGCGCCATCACGACCATGATCCTTCGAGCGGCGGCACGGCACGTGATGTGCTCACGCCGTCCGTTGATGATCGACCACGACGATGTCCGCTTCTCGAGCTTCACGCGGGACCTCGCCCGGCGGCATCGCCGTCCTCGATCGTATCCGCCGCCTCCGGCACGCGCCGACGCGCTCGAGCAGCTCTGCGGCGGAAGCACGATCGTCGTCGTGCCTTCGAGCATCGCGACCCTCCCGCGCTGGGCCGACGACGTATCGGAGCTCGATCTCATCGAAGACGCGAGCTGAGACGAGAGCCCAGCTCGCGCTACGTCGAGCGGCCGTTCAGAGCGAGGTCGCGCCGGAAGCGGGTACGGGCCCGTCGTCGCTCCGGCCGGCGTGAGCTTTGACGCGGAACGCGTAGCCCTGCGCGTTCAGATCGCTCACGGCCGACGCCGAGACGACCGCCCCTGTCCCGGCGTGCACCGTGACGAAGTTGATCCCGCCGAACCCGGACACGACGACGAGGTCGGCCCCGACGGCCTTGCCCGCGCGCTTGAGCGTGGAGACGATCTCGTCGCGCCGATCCTCGGGATCACCGCCGCTGACGCGGCACGGGTAGTACGTCGGCGAGAGCCACGACCACATCGTGAACGTCACCCACGAAAGCGGGACCTGCCAGGCGCAGAGACCCGTCCTCCAGCGCTCGCCCTCCTTGTAGCCGTAGAACCAGAGGCCGATGTTCGCGAGGCTCGGGTCCTTGTAGTGGGCCGTGACCTTGCCGAGCAGCTCGTAGCGCTCCTCGTCGTAGCGAAGCGCTCCCTCCTTGACGCCCATCCCGTCGGGCAGCTGCCCGACCATCACCTTGACCGCGTCGGACTCGGTCCTCGAGACGTCTTCGGCCATCCTGGAGAGGGCGGAGGTGTTCTTGTACTCGCCGGTCGACTGGATACCGGGCTTGAACGCGAGGCTCGCGCAGCCCGTGCTTGCCATGCCGAGCGCAGCGACGCTCGCACCGGCGATGAATCGGGAAACGTTCGTCATCGTCCCGGAGAGTACTTTTGGCGTCGTCGGTCGCAATCTTTGTCGCGAGAGCGCTCTCTTTTTTCGTGACGCTTCGTGACCACTTCGGGACGCGCCGGCCGGCCGGGGCCGGAGTAGACCACGCACGCCATGCGTCTCGGCCTCGTTACTCCGATCCTCGCGGCGACGTTCATCGGCCTCGTCCACTGTTCGAGCGCGGATCGCGCCGGCTTCGCGAACGAGGCGCCGCCGCCGGCGACCTCGAACGACGACGACGGCAAGGGCCCCGCGGGGGATTTCGGTGAGGCCGGAACGACGGAAGATGCGGCCGACGGCGTCTGTACCGAGGACATCGACGTAGTGCTCGTCCTCGACGTCTCGAGCTCGATGGGCTTCGTCCTCGACAAGCTCGGAGACGAGATCGAAAAGGTCGTCACCGCCTCGAACGCTCTCAAGCCCGGGGCGCACTTCGGGCTCGTCGTCTACGTCGACAATGCCGCGCTGAGCGCGACGGGCGACCAGGCCGGGGGCAAGGTCCACACGACTGCGGCGACGCTGAAGGCCGCCTTCGCCAATGCAAAGGCGACGTACACGACCCCGAACCGCAACCCGGGAGACGGGCCGAGCGGACCGACGACGCAGAACCCGATCTGCGAGGAGAACGCGCTCGACGCGCTCTACATGACGGCGACCGACTTCCCGTGGCGCTCCAACGCTGCGCGCGTCGTCATCCTCGCGACCGACGACACGTTCATCGAGAAGCCGGACAACTACGGCGATCGCGATCACGACGGCAAGACGGACAAGACGAACTACCCGCGCGAGGGCGACTACCCCGCGAAGTACACGTTCGACGAGACGATCGCCGCGCTGAAGGGAGCGAAGATCCGCGTCTTCTCGTTCTCACCGTCGAAGCCGCCGGGTCCCCTTTCGGGCTGCGGGACC
The DNA here is from genome assembly GCA_023402175.1 of Pseudomonadota bacterium. Taxonomy (GTDB): domain Bacteria; phylum Myxococcota_A; class Polyangia; order Polyangiales; family Polyangiaceae; genus Labilithrix. The sequence continues at coordinate 4,938 of JAEXCN010000428.1, forward strand.
GGACACCGGTATTCCGGTAGCGACACCTATTCCTGGGGGTGGAGCGAGCCGTGGAACGGCAAGGCGCCGATCCCCGACCAGACCAGCGGCAAGAACTTCGATCTCGACGCGGTGAGGAGCGGGGGCACGTCGCTCGCGGACACGATCAACGAGGTCGTCCTCGAGAGCCACTGCGCCGGACCTCCGAAATAGCGTCACTCAGCGGGAGCGCGCGCGCACGAGCTGGAAGTACCGATGCGCGATGCCGCTCGCACGGGCCGCATGCGTGACGTTGCCGTTGTGACGCGTGAGGAGGTCGTCGACGTAGCGCCGCTCGAACTCGGCGACGACACGATGGCGCGCGTCGGGGAACGGCAGCTGCTCGGAAAGCACGGACGCGATGAAGTCGTCAGCGGGCGGCGGGAGCGTGCCGGGAACGTTGGCCGGCGCCAGCTCGTCGGTCTCGACGCCGAGCACCGTGCGACCGATCGCGACGGTCTCGCCGCCTGTGAGGCGCGCTTCGCGGACGAGGACACCGTTCACGCGCGTTCCGTTCCTCGATCCGAGATCCACGAGCAACAGATGCGTCGGCGTCGCCGTGAGCGCGATGTGCTTCCGCGAGACGTGAGGATCCGCGAGCTGGATCGCGCAGGAGCTCGCCTGACCGACGACGGCATGCGGCGGCGTCGACGGATCGAGGACGAGCACGCTGCCGGCATCCGGTCCGGAGATGACGCGGAATACGAACGACGTCCTCGGGAGCTCCGCGGATGACAGGACTGGGAGCTCGAGCGTGTCGCCGGCGTCGAGGCGCGTGACGATGGCGGTACGGGGCATGGCCTCGGGCACAGCAAGCCGGATGCCAGACGAGAAAGTCCCAGGAATGCCCTTCGCGCTGCATCGAGCGGTTGCTCACCGGTCAACATGACCATCGCCTGGATCGCGACGGTACGGCGTTCCGATCCCACGCACCTCAGATCATATGGGCTCGAGAGCGCGGGAGGACGTTCGATGGCCGAAGCCGACGCGCTCCGTACCCGCTGCTCTCTCCGCGGTCGACGGTAACGACGAGTTGCGATTCGAGCGTGCTCGCATCGTCAACGGAAGATGCCCGCGCCGATGCTCCATCCGAAGTAGTCGCGCGCGGCGTCGACGGCGAAGCTGACGCGGAAGAGCGTGTCTTCTTCGAAGAGGCCGAAGATCGACGAGCGAAGAACGCGAAGCGCGAAGCCGCCGGTCCCGTGCAGACGCGTTTCTCCTGCGCGATAGCGCGTCGGCTCGACATACGAGCCGGCGCGGAGGACGAGCCAGCTCGGGATCACCTCGGCTTCCGCCCCGCCGCGAAGCGTGAGGACGGTGCGCTGGCCGGAGCGTTCGATCGACTGCGACAGCATCGACTCGACGCCGACGGCGTTCGGGACGGCGCCGCTGACGAGACCGGAGAACGAAAGGAGGAGGCGCTCGCGCGGGATCTGGTCGTAGCGCGCCCGGAGGAGCCGCCGCGCGCCCCTCGAGGGCGGCTCGATCTGTCCGTTCTTCGTCCTTCGCCAGCGCTCGGTGTCTGCCTTCGGGACTTTGTCCTCGTCGTGCCACGGGATGTTGAACGGCCGCTTCCAGAGCTGCACGGCGACGCCCGCTTCGATTTCCCACGGGAGCTCGACGCGGCCGGGCAGGTACATGTTGCCGACGACCTTGTCGCCTTCCGCGTTCGCGGCGATTCGGCCCTCGTCCCCCACGAACTCGATCTGCGGCGAACGCGCGGCGCCTCCGAGCCGGAGCGGCAGATCGTACGGCGCCCAGAGCGCACCGATCTGTAGACCGGCCGTAGTGGAGTTGATGAGCAGTCGCTCGTTCTCGACCGCGCCTCCGGGCAGCCCGGTGTTGCCCACGCCGTAGAAGCCCGCGAAGCGAAACCCGGCGCCGAGATGGAGCTGGTCGTTCAACAAGGCATACGAGATCACGGGATCGAGCCGGGGGAGCCGCACCGTGACCCCGGCGATCACTTCCTCGGAGCCCGGGAGCGGCACGGCCTGCCCGGGCATGCCGAGCTCGTAGTTCTGGAACGCGACGTTGATCCCGAAGCCGACCCTGTCGTGCTGGAGCAAGCCGCCGAACGTGAGCCAGAAGAAGCTGTCGTACGTGAAGCCGACCTTGCCGTTGTTGTCGAAGTCGGTGCCCGTCACCGAGGCCGGCAGCGTCAGGCCTCCTGTCAGATCGTAGTCGTCCCGGGTCGTCGAATACGGCGGACGGAACGACGCCGCCGCGGGGTTGAACGGGATCCCTTTGGTGCCTTCGGCAATCGCCGTGTACGCGCCGGCGAGCGCGGTGATGCGCGACGAAGCGAGCACCGGCCCCTGGAAGAGATCGACCGAATACTGGCTCGTGTTGATCCGTGAGCCTTGCGGCCCGAGCGCTCCCCCTGCGTGCGCTGCGGGTCCGCACAAAAGCACGAGGCCTGCGGCGACGAGCGCGCAGGCCTTCGACGGTGAGAACGTCACGCGCGGCAGGATACTCGGATCCGCCGCGAGGCGTGCGACTAGCGCGGCGGCTTCATCCCGCCGAACACGCGGGCGAGGATCGCCACGATCGCCATCGGTGCGAGCACCGCAGCACCGACGCCCCAGCCGCCGTAGCGCCAGAACGTGTGCGGCGGCGCGAGGCTGTAGATCCCGAAGACCATCAGCGGGGAGACGAAGGCGGTACCCCATCCACGCTTGCCCGCCGGCAGCGTGCGCACGCGGATCGCGAGCAGCGCGACGTCCACGAGCACGAGCATGAGGCAGAAGGCGAAGGCCCAGACGCTGCCGACCAGCATGCCCACGGCCCAGCCCGCGATCTTGCCGAAGAGGCCCCAGTCGACGCCGAGCGCCGCAAACGCGGTCACCGCGCCGTAGACCGAGATCCACGGAGCGATCAGCGTGGGCGTGAGCCACCCGGCAACCGTCGGCCTGACGTAACGCTCGCTCATCGACTTTCTCCTCTCGATCCCGTCGGCGGCTGCCGCCCTGCCGGTTCCTTCTTACGACTTACGGCTGACCGCTCCGAAAGACGTCCAACAACCTCATTTTGTTTCTCCGCGCCGGGTTCGACAAGGGCAGCCCGACGAAGCTCGACCGCAAGCAGCTCGGCCGCAGCTACCGACGCCCGTGTCGGCGATGGCACAGCTTGGCATCGCCGCACCGAGGAGAATCTCGCGATTCCAAGGTGATCCGCGACGGAACGCGCGTTGCAGCCGCACCACGTGCCATGCGCCATCATCTTCGTCTCGGAGCTCTCCTCCCCGCGATCGCCAGCGCCGCGATCTCCGCTTCCTGTGGAGGCGGAGTCGCCTCGGGCGAAGGCACGAACACGACCGCGAACGGCACGGGCACGGGATCGAGCGGCGCGTCCGGATCGAGCGGCGCGTCCGGATCGAGCGGGTCGAGCGGCACATCGGCCGGCTTCGATCGGGACGTGTGCACCGGCACCGAGCACCGCCTGCTCGAAGGCGTCACTCGATCCGATGGCAGTGCACCCGCCGACTACATGGAGCTTCGCGACGAATACGAGGTCGACGGCATGACGCCGATCGTCGTCGAAAAGGAAGGAACGCCGTGCGCGTCCGGACCCGACGCGAACAAGTGCAAGCAGGATCTCGCCGCGGTTCGCTCGGCCGTAGGCTGGCACGTGTCCTCGTTCGGGCTGGAGCCTCCTCGGCACCGCTTCCTCGTGTGGACGTCGCAGGATTCGATCGCGACGGTCACCTCGCTCGATGCGCTTCGCGACTTCGTGAAGGTCGTCGAGAACCCGAAGGACGCGGCGCTCCTCGCGGCGGCGGACGGCAAATATCGGATCGTCTGTGACGGGACGAAGAACGCGAAGCAGACCGCGACGGGGTGGTCGCTCCGCGTGCAGTCCGGCAACGACTGCGGCCCGGGAACGAAGATCGAAGAGCACGTGCTCGACGTGACGAGCGGCGGAGAGATCACCGTCACGGAGACGAAGCTCGTGAAGGAGGGTAACCCGAACTGCGCGATCGGCCGCAGACCCGAAGGGCTCGCGTCGCGCTCGCCGGGCGACGGCGGCTGCGAGGGAACGAGCGACGCCGTCGGACGATTCTTCGCCGAGGCTGCGCACCTCGAGGCCGCGAGCATCGTCGCATTCGAGCGGCTCGCGACCGAGCTCGCGTCGCTCGGAGCGCCCCACGCGCTCGTGGACGGCGCCCTCGCGAGCCGCGACGACGAGGTCCGGCACGCGCGGATGACGGCGAAAGCCGCAAAGCGGCGAGGCGGGACTCCGGTCGCTCCGGTCATCGAGCCCGCCACGAATCGGACGATGCTCGACATCGCTCTCGAGAACGCCGTCGAAGGCTGCGTGCGCGAGACGTACGGCGCGCTCGTCGCTCACCATCAGGCGCAGGCGGCGCGCGATCCCTCGATTGCAGCGATGATGCGCACGATCGCGGAGGACGAGACGCGACACGCAGGGCTCGCCTGGGACGTGGCCGCATGGCTCGAGCCTCGGCTCTCCGCCGATGAGCGCGCCGCCGTCGCGAGCGCGCGTGCACGCGCGGTCACCGAGCTTCGCGATGCGCTCGCCTCCTCGCCGGCGCGCGAGCTCGAAGACGTCGCCGGAATGCCGCCGGCCGACCGCGCGATCGCGCTGCTCGACGCGCTCGAAGCGCGCTTCATCCAGCCTGCGATCGCAGCGGCCGCCTGAGCGACATCACATCAGGTTGAACGTCCCGCGCTTCAGGAAGCGGCCGTCGCCCTTGTTGCCGATGTACTTGCCGTTCTCGACGATCACCCGGCCGCGCGAGAGGACGTGCGTCGGCGCGCCGACGACCTCGCGCCCCTCGTACGGCGAGTAGTCGACGCGCATGTGGAGCGTCTTCTCGCTCAGCATGTGGCGCTTCTCACCGTCCCAGACGAGCAGGTCGGCGTCGGCACCGACGGCGACCGTGCCCTTGCGCGGATAGAGGCCGAAGATCTTCGCCGGCGCCGTCGACGTGATCTCGACGAAGCGGTTCATCGAGATGCGCCCCGCGCGGACGCCGCCGTCCCAGAGGAGGTAGAGGCGCGTCTCGACGCCCGGCATTCCGTTCGGGATCTTGGCGAAGTTGTCCTTGCCGAGCTCCTTCTGTCCCTTCTGGCAGAACGGGCAGTGATCGGTCGAGACCACCTGGAGATCGTGCGTCCGCAGCCCGCGCCACAGATCTTCCTGCATGCTGGCCGGACGGAGCGGCGGCGTGCACACGTACTTCGCGCCTTCGAAGTCGGGGCGAGCGAGGTCGTCCTGCGAGAGGAAGAGGTACTGCGGGCACGTCTCCGCGTAGGTCGGGAGACCTCGGTCGCGGGCTTCGACGACTTGCTTCAGCGCGCGCTCGGCGGAGAGATGGACCATGTACACGGGCGCGCCCGCCATCTCGGCGAGGCAGATCGCGCGATGCGTGCCTTCGGCCTCGGCGATCTGAGGGCGCGTGAGCGCGTGATAGATGGGCGCGGTGTGTCCCTTCGCGACCGCCTGCGCAACGAGGATGTCGATCGGGATCCCGTTTTCGGCGTGCATGCAGATGAGCGCGCCGAGCTCGCTCGCGCGCTGCATTCCGCGGAAGATCTGGCCGTCGTCGACGTGCAGCACGCCCGGGTAGGCCATGAACATCTTGAACGAGGTGATGCCTTCGCTCACGACCTGCCCCATCTCGGGGATCGTCTGGTCGTTCACGTCGGTCATGATCATGTGGAAGGCGTAGTCGCACGCCGCCTTGCCTTCCGCCTTCGCGTGCCACGCGTCGAGCCCGCGCCGGAGCGGCTCGCCCTTCGCCTGGATCGCAAAGTCGACGATGCACGTCGTCCCTCCGTACGCCGCCGCACGCGTACCCGTCTCGAAGTCGTCGGACGCCGTCGTCCCGCCGAACGGCATGTCCATGTGCGTATGCGCGTCGATGCCGCCGGGCAGGACGTACTTGCCCGTTGCATCGATCGTCGTGTCCCACGGTCCGGCGGGCGCAGCGTCCGGTCCGAAGATCGCGGCGATCTTGTCGCCGACGATCGCGACATCCGCCTGGTACGTGTCGACCGCGGTGACCACGGTCCCTCCCTTGATGAGCGTGCGCTTCATGTGGCGATCGAGAATAGATGCGGGGCTCCGTCACGCAACAGCAAAGCCTCGTTGCGCGAGACGCTGCCGCGCCGCGTCGCCATCGCGGCAGCCGTCGAACAGGCCGTGACGATCGCAGGGCACATCGCGAGCGAGGCGATACGATGCGCCGCCATGACGATGGTGCTCCACGGGTTCCCGATGTCCCCCAACACGCGCCGTGCGCTCCTCGCGCTCGAGGAGATCGGTGCCGCATACCGACTCGAGCCGGTCGACCTCATGACCGGGGCGCAGAAGAGCGAAGCGTACCGGAAGCTCAATCCGACGGCGCGCGTCCCCACGCTCGTCGACGGTGACGTCGTGCTGTGGGAGTCGAACGCGATCCTCGTCTATCTCGCGGAGAAGTTCCCCGGTCGGCTGTTCGTCGGCAAGACGCCGGCCGAACGTGGCGACGTCTCGCGTTGGATGTTCATGAACGCGGCGCATCTCTCCCCTGCCCTCGCGCGCATTTTCGCCCACACGATCCGGCTCCCCGAGGACCAGCGCATCCCGCGGATCGTCGACGAGTCGCGCGCCGAGCTCGATCGGAGCCTCGGAGCCATCGAGCTGCACCTGAAGGAGACCGGCCGCGAGTTCCTCGGCGGTCCATTCGGGATCGCCGACCTATCCATCGCCCCGGCGCTCGGGACCGCCGCGATGCTCGGCGTCTCGCTCGACGCGTATCCGTCGATCAAGGCCTGGCAGACGCGTATCCAGACGCGCCCGGCCTGGAAGAAGGTCTACGGCTGACGCAGCGCGCCTCACTTCCCTGCCGAAGGACGGGCGTGGGCTCCGCGCCATGGAGCCCGCGCGTGCGTTGCCGTATCCTCGGCGCCCCATGAAGGTGCTCGTCGCAGACAAGTTCGAAGACTCGGGGCGCCGCGGGCTCGCGGAAATCGGATGCGAGGTCGTCTACGAGCCGGAGGTCTCCGGCGACGAGCTCCTCGCGACGATCGAGCGCACGGGGGCCGACGTACTCGTCGTGCGCTCGACGAAGGTCACGCGGCCGATGCTCGAGAACGGAAAGCTGGCGCTCGTCGTCCGCGCCGGTGCGGGGACGAACACGATCGACGTCGAGGCGGCGAGCGAGCGCGGCATCTGGGTCGCGAACTGCCCGGGCAAGAACGCGATCGCCGTCGCCGAGCTCACCTTCGCGCTCCTCCTCGCGCTCGACCGACACGTCGTCGAAGCGGCCACCGATCTCCGGAACGGCCAGTGGAACAAGAAGGAGTACAGCAAGGCGCGCGGCCTCTTCGGGCGGACGCTCGGCGTGCTCGGCACGGGCACGATCGGACGCGAGGTGATCCGCCGCGCGCATGCGTTCGGGATGAACGTCATCGCGTGGAGCCGCCGACTCGATGCTGCCGCGGCCGCCGAGCTCGGCGTCGTCGCGATGCCGACGCTCACCGAGGTCGCTGCGGCCTCCGACGTGCTCACCGTCCATCTCGCGCTGAAGCCGGAGACGAAGGGAATCGTCGGCGACGGCGTCTTCGCGTCGATGAAGAACGGCGCGTTCTTCATCAACACGTCGCGCGCGGAGATCTGCGATCAGCCCGCGCTCGAGCGTGCGGTGAAGGAGCGCGGCATCCGCGCGGGCCTCGACGTGTTCGCCGAGGAGCCGTCCGGCGGGAGCGGGCCCGTCGATGCCCCCATCTTCAAGCTGCCTGGCGTCATCGGCACGCATCACATCGGCGCGTCGACGGACCAGGCGCAGGAGGCGATCGCGGCGGAGACGGTCCGCATCGTCCGCCTGTTCAAGGAGACGGGTCGTCCGGCAAACGTCGTGAACCTCGCGACCAAGTCGCTGGCGACGCATCTGGTCGCCGTCCGCCACTACGACCGGGTCGGTGTCCTCGCGGCGGTGTTCGACCGCTTGAAGCGCGCCGGCATCAACGTGCAAGAGACGGAGAACATCGTCTTCGACGGCGGCAAGGCGGCCGTCGCGCGGATCCACGTCGATCGCGCTCTCGGCGACGACCTCCAGGACGCGCTGCGCACGTGCACGTCGGACATCCTCGACGTGTCCGTCGTCGCGCTCTGACGGTCGAGCTCCCACTCGCACGCGCGCACGGTTCGCCGAGCGGCCGATCGCGCCTTATGCTTGTGACGAGATGGCTGACCGCGAGACCCCTCCCGGCAAAGGAGAGCGCGACGATGACGAGGCGAAGATGCGCAAGCTCATCGCCGAAAACGTCCGTCGCGTCGAAGAGATGCTGCAGTTCCTACCGCTTCCGGCGGCGACCGTGACCGACATCCGCTCCAAGATCGCGCTCCTCCGAACCATCCTGCTCGAGCAGCGAGCTCCGGCATTCGCGCTCGTCGGACGGCGCGGCGCGGGCAAATCCTCGATGGTCAATGCGCTGTTCGGCGCCAGGGTCGCCGAGGTCGGCCACGTGAAGTCGCAGACCGGCCGCGGCCGATGGTTCGACCACACGTCGGAGCGCGGGACCATCAGCGTGCTCGACACCCGCGGCATCCAGGAAGGGTCGAAGCCGAACGAAGAGGACACCGCGAAAGACGCCGTGTCCTCGATCGTCGTCGAGCTCAAGCGCAAAGTCCCGGACGTCATCCTCTTCCTCGTGAAGGCGACCGAGGCCGACTCCGCGATCGACGCCGACCTTGCTGCGCTCGAGCGCATCTACGCCGAGATCGAGCGCCAGCATCGGTTCCGCCCACCGCTCGTCGCGATCGCGACCCATTGCGACGTGCTCGAGCCGAAGGGAACGCGGCTCCATCGCGCCCGCGACGAGGCCGCCGAGGATGTCGACGAGAAGCTCGCGCACGTCGCCGAGGTCGAGCACCACCTCGAGGGCAAGATCAAGGAGCGGGGCAAGCTCGCTCCGCATCTCGTCTGGACGCGCGGCGTCAGCACGTACATGTCCTTCCGCGAAGACGGCACGGTCCGCGCCGACGAACGATGGCGCGTCGACGAGCTCGTCGGGACGCTGTTCAAGCACCTGCCCGATGCGGGCCGCGGCACGTTCGTCCGCATCGCTCGCGTGCGCGGGCTGCAGGAGCAGCTCGCCACCGACCTGACGCGCGCGGTCGCCGTCATCTGTACCGGCATCGCGGCGCTTCCGATCCCCGTCGCCGACGTCATCCCGCTGACGACGATGCAGGTCACGCTCGTGGCCGCGATCGGCTGGCTCTCGGGCCGGCCGCTCGACAAGAGGGGCGCCTCGGAGTTCCTCGCCGCGATGGGCGCGAACGTCGGCGCGGCGTTCGTTCTCCGCGAGGGCGCTCGAGCGCTCATCAAGTTCATCTTCCCGGGCGCCGGCTCGATGGTCTCCGGCGCCGTCGCGTTCGCCGGTACGATGGCGATCGGCGCCGCTGCGCGGCAGTACTTCTTGCGCGGTGGATCGATCGAAGACGCAAAGCGTGTCTTCGCCGACACGAAGGCGGCGGCCGAGCAAGAGGGCAAGGATCTCGAAGAGGAGGCCAAGCGCGGAGACCAGCGGTCGCCGCTCAACGGCTCGCCGACCAACGGAGCGAGCAAGCCTCATCGGCCCGACGACCCGTAGGAACAGGGAAGAGGGAACAACGGGCGACGCCCGGCAGAGCTGCTCGGACTCGTGTACTCCTTCGAGCTCCCGCGCTAGTCGAGCTCCCAGGATGTCTGCAGTAAACGAAGAGAGCCCTCGCCTGTCGGCCGCGCTCGAGGCCGCGCTCCTGCACGAGCTCCGCGAACAGTACCGGCTCCTCTCCTCCTCGCACTTCAAGAACGCGCTGAAGCTCCCGCAGATCGAGCTCGTGCCCTCACGCGCGCGGCTCGGACGCTGGGTCGAGGCGACGCGCACGATGGAGCTCTCGCGTCACCTCGTGCTGAACGAGCGCTGGGGCGTCGTCGTCGAGGTGATGAAGCACGAGATGGCGCACCAGTACGTGTGCGAGGTGCTCGGCGAGCGCGGGGAGACGGCTCATGGACCGACGTTCCGCGCCGTCTGCGAGCGGCTCGGGGTCGATTCCGCCGCGGCCGGGATGCCCGATGCGCGCCCGTCGGAGAAGAGCGAAGCGCAGCGCAAGATCGGCGACCGCATCGCGCGCCTGCTCGCCCTCGCGGAGAGCCCGAACGTCCACGAGGCCGAGGCGGCGATGACGGCTGCGCAGAGGCTCCTGCTCAAGCACAACATCGAGCTACGCGAAGCGCGCGCGGCGCAGGGCTACGTGTGGAAACATCTCGGTACGCCGACGGGGCGAACGACCGAGGCCGAGCGCGTGCTGTCGCTCCTCATCGGAAAGCACTTCTTCGTCGAGGCGATCTGGATCCCCGTGTACCGCGCGCGCGAAGGAAAGCGCGGGAGCGTGCTCGAGATCTGCGGGTCGCCGGAGAACGTCGAGATCGCCGAATACGTGCACGGCTACCTCGTCGCGACGGCCGATCGCTTGTGGAAGGAGCACAAGGTGAAGCTCGGGATCCGCGGCGACCGCGACCGCCGCACGTTCCTCGCCGGCGTCATGACGGGCATGAGCGACAAGCTCGCGCGCGAGTCGAAGAAGAGCGAAGAGGCCGGGCTCGTCTGGGTCGCCGACGGCGACCTATCGAAGTACTTCCGGAAGCGGCACCCGTACGTGCGTCACATCCGCTACGCAGGCCAGCGCCGGAGCGAAGCCTACGCGCACGGGCGTGAGGCCGGACAGAAGATCGTCATCCACAAAGGCATGCGCGAGACATCCACTGAACGCGGCCTCGCGCTGCCGCCACGTCGCTGAGGAGGGACTTCGGTCGTCAATCGCATGCCCTGGACGCTCTTCGAAACCTCTCTAGGAACATGCGGCGTCGCCTGGAGCGACAGCGGCCTCACGTGGGTCCAGCTCCCGGAGCGGACGCCCGAGCAGACCGAGGCACGCCTGCTCGCGAAGACCGCGAACCCAGGGCCGCGCGCGACGGCGAAGTCGATACCGGACTGGGTCACGAACGCGATCGCGCTCGCACGCGAGCACCTCGACGGGCGACCTCGGGACCTCTCCGCGGTGCCGCTCGATCTGTCGAGCGTCACGCCCTTTCTCGCGAGCGTGTACCGGACGCTCCAGAAGGTCCCGCCCGGCAAGACGCTCACCTACGGCGAGCTCGCACGCGCCGTCGGATCCGCCGGGGCAGCGCGCGCGATTGGTCGTGCGATGGCGACGAACCCGCTGCCGATCTTCGTGCCGTGTCAGCGTGTGCTCGCGGCGGGAGGCAAGCCGGGCGGCTTCTCGGCGTACGGCGGGCTCGTCACGAAGGAACGAATGTTGGCGCTGGAGGGCGCGCCTGCAGCGGCGCTGCCGCTCTTCTCGGCTTCGAACGGCGCCGGGCTTTCGTACGACTGGGCGACGGCAAGCCAGCATCTCACCTCCGCCGATCCGATCCTCGGCGCACACATCGAACGCGTCGGCGATCTCACGCTCACGCTCGCGAAGACGGAGAGCACGTTTGCGGCGCTGGCGCAGTCGATCGTCTACCAGCAGCTCAACGGCAAGGCCGCGGCGACGATCTTCGGCCGGGTTCGCGCGCTCTTCGCTCGAGGGAAGCTCGACGCGAAGACGCTCCTGACGTTGCCCGAGGACGATCTCCGCGCGGCCGGATTGTCCCGAAACAAGCTCGCCTCGATGCGCGATCTCGCCGAACGGGCCATGGCTGGCCAGATCCCCACGCTGACGCAGCTCCAGCGGATGGACGACGAGGCCATCATCGACGCGCTCACCGAGGTACGCGGGATCGGGCGGTGGACCGTCGAGATGCTCCTCATTTTCCGGCTCGGTCGTCCGGACGTCCTGCCGCTCGCGGACTTCGGCATCAAGAAAGGCTTCGGGCGCTTGTTTCATCGTGGCTCGAAGAAGGCCGAGCTCCCGACGGCAGAGGCCCTGGCGCGGCGCGGCGAAGGCTGGCGACCGTATCGCTCCGCCGCCAGCTGGTATCTCTGGCGAGCCGCCGAGATGACCGACGACGGGCGTTTGCCGCAAGGGTCCGACTGAGGGCCGAAGGACTCGTATCCCGCCTTCGCGCGGCAAATGAGGCAAATAAGCCGCAATCGCCGAACCGGGAACACGTCCCGATGTCGACCACGGGCCGGAGTTCGGGGTAGGCTTCTTGGGTATGGCGCGGCCGCACCGAAGGCCAGGAGAGCCCGAGCTCTCCGAAGGGATGCGCCTCCTCGATCGATATTCGATCCTCGATCGGATTGGGAGCGGGGGGATGGCGACCATCTATCGAGCGACGGACGACCGTCTCGACCGGGTGGTCTGCGTCAAGCTTCTCCGGACGACGCTCGTCGAGGGCTCGGGATCGACGAGCGGTAGCCGCGCCGTCTACCAGGCAACCTACACGCATTTCCTCCAAGAGGCCCTCGCCCTCTCGAAGCTGCAGCACCCGAACACGCTCCGCATCTACGACTTCGGCTATCTCGGCGGAGCGTCCGCCGGCGAGCAGGGCGCTCCGTTCCACGTCTCCGAATACCTCGACGGCGGCAACCTCGAGTCGCACGTCCGCCTTCGCGGCCCGCTTCCGACGCAGGAGGCGATCGGGATCCTCGAAGGCGTCTGCGGCGCCGTTGCCGAAGCGCACGAGCACGGGATCATCCATCGAGACATCAAGCCGTCGAACATCCTGTTCGCGCGCGTGCGTGGCGAGCTCGTTTCGAAGCTCGCCGACTTCGGCATCGCGCACAGCGACGTGAAGAAGAAGCCGGCTTCCGACGATGCGTTCGGCGAGTCGGTCAGCACCGTGGCGCTGTTCTCGCCGCGCTGGGCCGCCCCCGAGCAGCTCTGCGGGTCGCCCGAAGGTCCGCGCACCGACGTCTATGCCCTCGGACTACTGACGATCTTCATGCTCACCGGCACGGTCCTCTTCGGCGACGAGGACGTGCGGCTCACGTTCAACGATCGCGTGCGCGGCGACACGCTCGTCAACGCACGCCTCGCGAAGCTCGGGCTCTCCGGTGACGTCGCGCGCGCGCTCGGGCATGCACTGCTCGCGCGGCCGGACGATCGCATCGCGAGCGCCCCCGACCTCGCGATGCACATCCGCGAGGCGCTCAAGGTCCGCCCGTCGAACAGCGTCGCGCCGTTCCCTGTCGAGGTGGTCGCACGCCCCGCGCAGATGCCCGTCATCGCGGGCCCGGGTCAGCTCGCGCTCGAGGTCGAAGGCTCGGGCAGCGTCGCCGGTGGACAGCCCGTCGTGCAGCCGCCCGCGGAGCGCATCGTCGCGCAGGGCGAGCGGCGCATCCGCTACGTGCAGGTGCACGAGAAGCTGGATCTTTCGTTCCTCGATCCGAGCGGAGGCCAGGTCCGCTTCCGCGTCACGATGTTGCCCGGACACGGCACGTCGCTGAACGTGAAAGGCCTTTCATGTTTCGTCGCCAAGCGCGGCGGACGGCCCACCCCCGCGGTCACCGTGGCCGGACAAGACACCGCGATCGATCTCGTGTCGACCGCACGGCAGGTACTCGGTGAAGTGAGTGTGTCTTTCGGGCAGCAGACCAATGCTGGCCGTGTGTTTCTCGTGGATGGAAGACAGCTTCTGGTAACCTATGCAGAGGCGCAGCAGGTCGTCGTGCTCATGTTGAGTCGCGGCAACGACATCGTCGTCATGTGCCGAAGCTGACCCGAAAGGGCCTGATCGTGACGCAAAGGGACGCGCCGCCCCTCCCGCCGGGGCTCGAAGACGAGGAAGAGGAGGAGAAGACGACCGTCGGGGCCGCCCCCGATGCGTTGCCTTCCAGTCCGAAGCTCGCGCCGCCGGGGCGTGGCGTTCATTTCGCCAAGCACAACACACCGACGGCGTTCACTCCCCAGCAGGCACACGCAGGGTCGGGTCGTCAGGGCTCGGATCAGGGACCGCCGAAGTCGCAGTCGCTCCCGCGTCCGATGCCGATGGGAATGAGCGCCCCCGTACCGCCGGTCGCCGATCGCGGCTCGTCGGGACCGCAGCCGCTGACGCACAAGTCGAGCATGCCGGGCCCGCAGAACCTCGGCTCGGGACAGCACCAGCTGACCCCTGCTCCGCCCCAGGCAGGCGCCGGCGGGATGATGTTCGGCGCTCCGCAGCAGCCCCCGGCGCAGCCGCAGCGCGACATGTCGTTCGCTGGACCTGCGCCCACGCCGATGGCGCCCACCGCAGGCAGCGGAATGACGTCGGCCGGACAGTCGCTCGGCTTTCGCCCCGACTCGGCGCCGCGCGAGGGTCGCAGCGCGCCGTTCGCCGTCGTCCGCTCGCGTGCGTATTCGTTCGTGCTCGATGCGCGCGGCAATCCGATCGAGCTCGGCTCCGGTCGCTTCGCGAAGGTGTTCCTCGGCGAGGAGCGCTGGCTCGAGTCGAAGACGGACTTCCGCAGGCCGATCGTCATCAAGATCCTGCAGAAGGGCGTGAACGACGAAGATCACATGCGCTTCCAGATGGAGATGGAGCTCCTCGAGCGCGTGCAGGGTCACCCGAACATCGTCGAGCTGTTCGCCTCCGGCGAGGGCGAGGACCCGAGCTTCCTCCCGCCGTCGATCCGCGACAAGTGCGAGGCCGAGTTCATGGTCCTCGAGAAGCTCGACATGAGCCTCGAGGAGCGCCTGAAGGGCTCACGCAACCGCGGCGCGAAGGAGGACCTGCTCGCCTGCGATCTGCGCGAGCGCCTCTTCCGCGTGCTCGACTACATGATCCCGATCGCGAGCGCGATCGAGTACGCGCACCTCGTTCGCAACATCTGCCATCGCGACATCAAGCCGGCCAACGTCCTCATCGGGCTGCCGGATCCGAACCTCCGCGGCTCGACGCTCTCGGTCCGCCTCGCGGACTTCAACGTCGCGAAGCTCTCCGACGAAGAGGTCCATTTCGGGATGACGCAGATGAAGGCGGCCGTCCCCGGCACGCTCTTCTTCCAGAGCCCCGAGCAGGAGACGAACATCCTCGAGCTGCTCGTCAACGTTCAGCAGGGGCTCCCCGAGGTCGAATACTTCGAGGACTTCTACATCCAGATCGCGAAGAACGACTCGTTCTCGCTCTTCAACCGGAGCGAGCAGTACCCGATCCTCTACGCCGATCGCGCCCGCAAGCGCCTCGTCCTCGCCCGGCCCTACCGCGAGACGAGCGAGACGAACGTGCGCGCGCGCATCCAGAAGTCGGTCGGACGCCCGGCGGACATCTACTCGCTCGGCGCGACGTTCTACTATTTGATCAGCGGCGCGTACGCGAACCCGAAGACGCTCTACGACGCGTTCCACAAGTTCATCGAGTACGAGCGCGCTGACGAGAACAACACAATCGAGGCGTATCTCCGGCACGAGTACAGCGTCATCAACTCGCTGCGCGCGCCGAAGACGGAGAACGGCCAGCCCGAAGTCGCGCCGGCCGATCGCTTCTTCTCGTACAAGCACTACCTCGACGGCAACGGCGAGCTCATCGATCCGAACGTGATGCTGATCATCGCAAAGTGCATGATCCGCAACAAGCCGGACTCGTATTGCCAAGCGCACGATCTCGAGACGCGCGGCGTCTGCGACCTCGTGACGGACCTCATCAACCTGTACTCGCTCTACGGCTTCTCGCCGGGCGCGCGTCCGACCCACCTCGTGCACCGCACGCAGGCCCGCAAGGGCAAGCTGATGGTCGGCAGCAATCTCAAACGGATGTGGCAGGCGATCCTCCGCCTGTTCACCGGCAAGAAGGGCGCGTAGCTCGCTCGCGGCGCTAAGGGGGGAACAGGTGTCTGATGCGCGTCGCGCGGTGGGCGACCGTCGCGTTGTCGGCCACTGGGCAACCGAGCCCGAGCCCGAGCCCGTGACCGAGCCCGAAATCAGCGTCCCTCGAAGCTTCGAGCGACCTTCACGCGCGGTGCCGTGAGGCGGAGCCTCGAACACTCGTTCGACAAGGACAGGGCGCTCGAGACCAAGTCGGTACACGTCGAAGTGCTCGTGAGCCAACGCCATGTACGATCGTCGGCCCGACGGCCGACGCGTTGCGTACTGTCAACGCCCGGATCGGGCGCGGGCTCGGGCTCGGGCTCGGGCTCGGGATTTCGATCACACGATCGACCTTTGCCCGTTAGTGGATCTGCACCCCGCGAGTATCCCGCTTTGCGGCGTCCGGGAGACAGGTGTATTTCGCAAGCATGGGCGAAGCGTCGGGTGGGTCGGTGGGACGGGACGAGCAGATCGAGCGCCCCGACGGCCGGGTGGAGCTGCACCCGAGCGTCGTGCTCGACGATCCCGCGCTGTTCAACGAGGACCTCGCGCCGACCACCGTCGAGAAGCGCACGTGGACGACGTACACGTTCGCGGCGCTGTGGATCTCGATGGCCCACTGCATCCCGACGTACATGCTGGCGGCGGGTCTCATCACCGCGGGCATGAGCTGGCGACAGGCGCTCTTCACGATCCTGATCGGCAACATCATCGTCCTCTTGCCGATCCTGGCGAACTCCCACCCGGGCACGAAGTACGGCATCCCCTTCCCCGTCTTCGCGCGCGCGGGCTACGGCGTGTTCGGCGCGAACGTACCGGCGATCATGCGCGCGATCGTCGCGTGCGGATGGTTCGGCATCAACGCGTGGATCGGCGGCCAGGCGCTGCAGACGTTCTTCCGATCGCTCTGGCCGGGATGGCAGACGCTGCTCGGCGGCATGGCGAGCGAGCAGAACGGGCTCTTCGGCGGCCACTACCCGACGGAGTGGGTCAGCTTCCTGATCTTCTGGGGCCTGAACATCCTCGTCGTCTACAAGGGGATGGAGCTCGTTCGAAAGGTCGAGAACTTCTCCGCGCCGTACGTGCTCGTCATGACCGCGCTGCTCGTCGTGTGGGCGGTCATGAAGGCGAAGGCAACGTGCGAGGGCAAGCCCGATTGCTCCGGGCTCGGCGAGATCATGAGCTCGGAGGGCAAGTACAAGACGTTCGCCGAGTTCTGGCCGGTGTTCGTCCCGAGCGTGACCGCGATGATCGGCTTCTGGTCGACGCTCTCGCTCAACATGCCGGATTTCACCCGGTTCGGGCGCTCGCAAAAGGAGCAGGCCGTCGGGCAGGTGGTCGCGCTGCCGACGACGATGACGGTCTTCGCGCTCATGGGGATCGTGATCACGAGCGCATCGGCGGTGATCTACGGAAAGGCGATCTGGGACCCGGTCGAGCTCGTAGCCCGCTTCGAAAGCCGCCTTCTCGTCGCGATCGCGATGTTCACCGTCGTCGTCGCGACGCTCGGCGTGAACATCGCTGCGAACGTCGTCTCGCCGGCGAACGACTTCGCCAACATCAAGCCGGGCGCGATCAGCTTCAAGACGGGCGGTCTCATCACCGGCGTCCTCGGGATCATGATGCTGCCGTGGAAGCTCATCGCCGATCCGAACGGCTACATCTTCAAGTGGCTCCTCGGCTACTCCGGCGGGCTCGGATCGATCGCCGGCGTCCTCGTCGCGGACTACTGGTTCGTCCGGAAAAAACAGCTCCGTCTCGCGGATCTCTATCGTCGCGACGGCGTCTACGCGTACGGACAACCCATCGGGAAAGAGCTCGGCACGAGCGGCGAGCCAGCGGCCTACCGC
>JAEXCN010000327.1 GCA_023402175.1 Pseudomonadota bacterium
CGCGTGCACCGCTCGACGTCGACCCGGTCGTCGTCGGGCTCGGCCGGACGAGCGCCGGGCCGGGCGGATCGAGCGACGCGGCGCTCGCCGGCGCCGGAATCGAGCGCCTCTGCGACGAGAGCCTCGCGCGGGCGATGGGGCTCCTCGACGAGATCCGCGCGCAGGACGGAGCGCCCGACAGCGCGCTGACGTGGGACTCGACCCTCGGCAAGCTCGATCGCGCAAAGCTCGCGATCCGCAACGCTGGGGATTTTCCCGCACTGATGGCCGTCGCGCATCCGGTCGAGGGCGTCCGCGAGAAGGCCAAGCTCTGCGAGCCCAAGATCGACAAGCTCGACACCGCTCTCTGGCTCGACGCGAAGCTCGCGCGCGTGATGAAGCGCTACGCGGCGAAGAAGGAGACGCTCTCGACAGCTCGCGCACGCCTCCTCGACCGAACGCTCCGCGACTTCCGCCGGAACGGGCTCGACCTCGACGAAAAAGGCCAGAAGCGGCTCCGCGAGATCAACGAGGAGCTGACCAAGCTCGGCCTCGACTTCGACTCGAACCTCGCCGAGTCGCATCTCACGGTCGAGGCTACGCCCGATCGGCTCGAGGGACTCCCGAAGGAGTGGGTCGCGTCACATCCGCAGAACAAGGACGGCAAGGTCGTCATCACGACCGACTACCCGGACTACTTCCCCGTCCTCACGTACGCGAAGGATCGGAAGCTCGCGCTCGAGCTCTACAAGCAGTTCGAGAACCGCGCGGCGGACAAGAACCTCGCCGTCCTCGACAAGATCCTCGCCCTTCGCGCGGAGAAGGCGAAGCTGCTCGGGTACGCGACGTGGGCGGACTACGTCCTCGAGCCGCGCATGGCGAAGGATCCGAAGACCGTGTCGGCGTTCCTCGAGAGCCTGCGCAAGCACCTCGCGAAGAAGGGGCAAGCCGAGCTCGCCGAGTTCAAGGCCGCCCACGTGAAGCTCGGTGGCAAGGCGACGGACGCCATCCCGCCGTCCGATCGTCTGTACCTCGAAGATCAGGTGCGCAAGTCGAAGTACGGCCTCGATTCTAAGGAGGTCAGCAAGTACTTCGAGGTCCGGCGCGTGAAGGACGGCCTGCTCGACATCACGTCGAAGCTGTTCGACATCCGCTATCGGCCCGCGACCGACGCGCCGACGTGGCATCCGGACGTCGAGGCGATGGAGGTGACCGACGCGTCAGGCAAGGTCCTCGGCCGGTTCTACTTCGATCTCTATCCGCGCGAGGGGAAGTACAAGCACGCGGCGGTCTTCAGCATTCGAGACACGGCGAAGATGCCGGACGGCTCGCGCCTCATGCCGATCGCCGCGATCGAGTGCAATTTCCCGAAGCCCGGCGGCGCCGCGCCGGCGCTGATGAGCCACCAGGACGTTACGGTTTTCTTCCACGAGTTCGGTCACGTTCTGCATCACCTCCTGAGCGAGTCGGAGCTCTCGTCGTTCGCCGGGACGAGCGTGGCGCGCGACTTCGTCGAGTCGCCGTCGCAGATGCTCGAGGAGTGGGCGTGGAACAAGGACACGCTGGCGCTGTTCGCGCGTCACCACGACACGAACGCGCCGCTGCCCGCGCCGCTGCACGCTGCGATGCTCCGCTCACGCGGCTTCGGACGAGCGATCGCGACGCAGCGTCAGCTGTATCTCGCCGCGCTCGATCAGGCCTACCACACGCGTCCGCTCCCCTTCGACACGACGAAGGTGCTCGCCGAGATCAATGACGCGTACACGCCTTTCAAGTACGTCGAGGGCACGCACTTCCAGGCGAGCTTCGGGCATCTGATCGGCTACGACGCCGGCTACTACGGCTATCAGTGGGCGCTGTCGATCGCGCAGGACCTCTTCACGCGGTTCAAGAAGGAGGGCCTCATGAATGCGAAGGCCGCCGCCGACTATCGCGCAAACGTCCTCGCGCCGGGCGACAGCGACGAAGCCGCGAAGCTCGTCGAGCGCTTCCTCGGTCGTCCGCCGAGCGATGCAGCCTACAAGGCGTTCTTGCTCGAGTGAGATGCGGAGGCGCTCGCCGCGGCACGGCGAAGCGCGATGGAATAGAAAGCGCGCGCCGACCACTGCCGGCGCGCGCACCAGGAAAGCAAGCAGCGCATCTCGCCTTGCGAGACGCGTTCTAGTCCTTCGCGATGTCCGTCTCGAGCGAGGCGAGCTCGGCTTTGTAGTTCGTCTTCGTGATCGCCTTCTCTGCGGTCTCCTCGAAGTCGGCCGGCGTCGCGAGATCCGTGTCCGCGATGACGGGCACGGCAGCGGCCGTCGCGGCCGCGGTCGTCGTGGCCGCCGCCGTCGTCGCGCCCGTGGTGGCCGCGTTCTTGGTCGACGGGTCGTCGGTCTTCGTCTCCGGCGTGGCGGGCTTGTCACAAGCCGCGATGGCGAAGACGCCGGCGGCGAGAATCATGAGCGCGCGGTTCATCGGGCACCTTCCTTTGCATTCACGGTCGCTGCAGCCGGCGTCGTCCCGGGCTCCGCGCCTGCGGCCGAGGCGTGCTTGCTCATCCACTTCTCGTGACGCTCGTTCTCCTTCGCGATGAGCTTCGTCGCCTTCTCCGCGGTGTCCTTGTCCTTCTCGGTGTCGGCGACGGCCTTGATGCGGTCGAGGCGCGCAAGCCGCTCGGCGTGATGGCGAAGCTCCTGCCGGAGCGCATCGCTCACGGGTCCCTTCCACGTCGACTTCAGCTGCTCACGCTGCGCGTCGTGCTCCTTCGCCTTGCGCGAGGCACGCTCTTCGGCGTTCTTCGGCTTCGACGTGTCGAGCGCGTCCTTCGCGTCCTTGCCGGCCTTGTCGGCAGACTTCTCTGCCTTGTCCGCAGCCTTCTCCGCCTTGTCGGCGGCCTTGCCCGCCTTGTCGGAAGCCTTGTCCGCGGCCTTCTCCGCCCCGGTCGGCTTGCTCTGCGGATTGTCTGCGTGTGCTCCCGTCGCCACCAGCGTCGACGCGGCGATGAGGAGCGCCCTGAGGTGATTGCGATTCATGCCCCAGATGGTGACGAGTCAACTGCCACCAATCAACGGCCCTGCGTCTTGTTCGACAACGAATTACAACTCGCTGACGAGTCCTCGTTTCCGTCGTCATCTCCGGCACGTGCAGCTGGCACAAATCGTGGCAGTTGCAATATGCACATTATTTGCGCCGGCATGAAGATCGCGTGACCGCAGCCAGGCGCTGAGTCCTGCCGCGGCGCGCGTGTCCCGAGATCGCACGTCGATCGGTCTCGGAGTAGACTCTTCCTCTCGTCATGCCCTCGCCCGCTGTGCGTCGAGTGCTCATCGCCTGCATCAGTCTCGCCGCCTGCTCCACCGACGCTCGCACGTCGAACGAGCGTCCGATCGAGCTGCCGCCACGCACGCCCACGCCGGATGCCGGTGATGGTGGACAGTCGCCGATCGACGCGCCGTCGACGGACGCCGCTGCCGAAGCTGGCGACCAGGGCTGCGCGCCGGTACGACGCTATTCGTTCACGTCGACGGCGGCCAAGGCGCTCGGCTGCGATGCGAACGCGCCCGCGATCGTCATCGACGAGCCGGTTCCGGCGCGAGGCCGCGCGTTCGGGCGCGCGACGTTCGACGTCCGGCTCGCGCCCGCCAACGTGATCCACTTCTGGAACTTGCGTGTCGCGCTCGGCGCGTCGGACGTGAGCCACGGCCTCGGTGACGATCTCTGCCCGGGACGGACGGCGCACCGATCGAACGTCGGCCTCGGCAAGCTGACCGCGGAGAACGGACGCGCGCGCCTCGTCGGACACGCCGGCGCCGCGCCGTGTACGGCAGGCGCCGTCGAGGTCCTCGCCGGCGCGAAGCTCGAGGTCTGGGTCGAGGACGAGCGGCCGGAGTGCGCGGGCAAGGACATCGCGTTCGGCAGCTGGTACTCGGCGAAGGGCTTCTCGGATACGCACGCCTGGACGACGTCGATGGCGCCGCTCCCTGGCGCCGTTGCGAGCCTCACGACCGAGGGCGCGGACGAGAAGATGCGCGTCATCGGCGTCGTCGAGGGATCGCCGGCATCGAACCCGAACCCGACGTGCGGCGCAGAGGCGGCGACGCTCGTGCTGCAGACGACGCTCGACAAGGCCATCATGGCGACGGCGCAGGACGTCGTGCCGGCGTCGCAAGGGATGGGTCATCTCGTCTTGTTCACGAGCGGTGATGCGCAGGAGATCCGATCCGTGAAGCCGGGACTCCACGAGGCAGCGCTGCTCGTCGGGTCGAACTTCACCGGGACCGTCACCACCGGAGGATGTTGCGGCGACGGCTCGATCGCCTTGATTCGCGAGCGCTGAGCGAGAGCACGCGCAGTCGATGCAACCAGCCCACGCGCGACGAGATCTTGCGGCCGACGCGGCGCAGGGCTCAGGATGCGCGCATCGTGTCAGCGTCGACTCCCATCCTCTCGCTCCGCGCCCGCGCGCTGGATGTACCGATGAAGAAGCCGTTCGGCATCGCCGGCGGCGCGCAGGTCGAGGCGAAGAACGTACTGGTCGAGCTCGCTCTCGCCGGCGACGTTCGGGGCTGGGGTGAAGGCGCGCCCTTCCCCGCGTTCAACGGCGAGACGCAGGACCAGGTGCTCCGTGCATGCGGAGCTGCCGCCCCGCTCCTCGAGGGAGTCGATCTCCACGACGACGCAACCATCCGCGAGCGCGTTCGCGAGGCCTGCAGCGGCGCGCCGTCTGCGGTGTGCGCGATCGAGACCGCCGTGTTCGACGCACGCGCTCGCCTCGCCGGCAGGTCGCTCCGCGACGTGTTCGGCGGCGCGGAGAACGAGCTCGTGACGGACATCACGATCACGACGGGCACCGTCGAGGACGCGATCCGTGAAGCGCGCGCATTCGCCGGGTTCCGCACGCTGAAGATGAAGGTCGGCGGCGGTGACGTCGATCGTGACGTCGCACGCTTGCTCGCCGTCCGCGCCGTGCGCCCCGATGCGCGCATCCTCGTCGACGCGAACGGCGGCTTCTCCGTCGACGACGCGATCCGCTTCGCCGCCGAGAGCGCACCGGCAGGGATCGCGCTGTTCGAGCAACCCGTCGCGCCCGGCGACTGGGACGCGCTCGCCGAGGTGCGAAGGCGAACGGGCCTCACTATCGCGATCGACGAGTCCGTGACGTGCGCCGACGACGTCGGCGAGGCCAAGACCCGAGGCGCGGCCGACGCTGTGAACGTGAAGATCATGAAGTCGGGCATCTTCGAGGCGCTCGCCATCGTCCGGCGCGCGCAGCAAGAGGGCCTCGTCCGCATGATCGGCGGCATGGTGGAGACGCGGCTCGCGATGGGCATGTCCGCATGCATCGCCGCCGGCATCGGCGGCTTCGGCTTCATCGATCTCGACACGCCGCTCTTCCTCGCGAGCGATCCCTTCGAAGGTGGCTACGCGCAGAACGGTGAGCGCATCGACCTCACCCCGATCGACGTCGGCCACGGTGCACGCCCGGCCGAATCATCGAAGTAAGCGCGGCGCGGCGATCATTTCTGCGGGGCGAAGAAGTTCGCGAGGAGGCGCTTGCCGAAGGCCTCGAACGCGTCCTGGCCCATCGTCTCGTAGACCCTCTCCGCGGCCTCTCCCGGCGGCAGCATCGGCTCGTCGGGGTTGTTGAGGACGTGCGTGGCGGCGTGCTTGAAGATCTGGGTGCTGAACTTCCACGGCTTCGCATCGCCGGGGATGACGAACGTCGCCTCGAAGTTGAACTGCACGCCGATGTAGCTGCCGCGCGGGCGAGTGCTCGTGTAGTTGTGCCCCGACCACTCCGCGACGTGCGTGACGAACAGCGTCGGCTCCTTGGGCTCGGGCAGGTCGGCGTCGGTGACCACCGGGCCGACGCCGAGCTCGAAGAGCTCCGCGGCGAGCCCCGAGCCGAACTGCGTCACGAGCTGCTTTCCGAGGTTCGCCTCGCGCTGGACGGCGTGCTTGTCGTCGAAGAAGCGCGACGGGTACGTGACGACGCCCATGAACTGCGGCGTCTTCAAGATGAACTGATCGGCGCGGTCGAGCGTCGTCGCGGCCTTGCGCCGGAAGCGGACCTCGACCTTCGGGCCGTGCTTCTCGGCGTAGGCGAAGAGGCGTTCGATGAACGGAACGGCGTTCTTGTCCTTGCTCGGCGCCTTCTTCTTGTAGGCCTCGAGCTCGCGCGCGTAGACCTCGTGGATCGCGGCGCCGAGCTCCGGCTGGATACCGTGCTCCGGATAGCGCTTCTCGAAGTCGTGGAGGGCAGCGAGCGTCCCCGGAGCCTTCGCCTTCTCGAGCTCGGCGAGCATTGCCTTGCGGATCGAGGCCCCGACCTCGTTCGCGATCTTCGAATTGGGATGGCTCTTCTTGTACGCGAGGAGCGCATCGACGGTGCCCACCTTCTCGGCGTCGCGCAGCTCGGCGCGCGGAAGGAGGATCTCGCCGACCTCGCCTTTGAACGCGTCTCCGTGCGCGAGATAGAGGCGATACGACGGCGCGTCGTTCGCCTTGGTCGCGACGGCGTACATCTTCTTGTCGCTCCCCGAGTTGCGGAGCATCCACAGCGTCGGCCCGATGACGACGGCGACGCCCGCAGCCACGACGGGCCCGAGCTTCCCCCACGGCGGACGCCGGAGCTCGTACGCGTCACGGGGACCGACCGGGCTCGAGAACCGCGGGTTGTGCAGCGGGTCGACCGCGACGAGCTCCTTCGGGTCCTCGGTCGCGTGCGCATGCATCGCACGGTCACGCGCCGCCTGGACCTCCGCGACGATCTCCTTCGCGAGCTCCGGCTTCGTGAGCGGGAAGAGGAACTGCGCCCCACCGCTGAACACGACGCGGATCGCGGAGCCCTGGATGTCGACGCTCGACAGATCGCGCGTCTCGTAGACGCGGAACTGGTCGTCACGTGCGTCGATGAGGCACGCGGGGAACAGATAGACGCCGGACGTGTACGGGAGCGCGCGTTCCCGAACGACGCGCGCAAACGCCTGCACGAGCCCGAAGGCGAACCCGAACACGAGCGCCAGGTACAGCGGGAGCGCCTTCATCGAGTGGAGCGACAGCCCCGCCTCGAGGTCGCCGTACCCGAGCCGGGCCGCGACGAGGAGGGCGACGAAGCTCGCGACGCTCACTCCGAGCCACACGAGCTTCGTCGACGTACTGCCCTTTGCCGCGAGGATCGGCGCAGGCGGGAAGCCGCTCATCACAGAACCGACGAAGCGGTCCTGGATGGCGCGCGGTAGCTTGTAGAAGTCGACGGCCTTCATCAGCGATGGCTCGAGGCGGGCTCCCGCTGCAGCCCGCTCCGCATCCTATCAGGCGTTTTCGAGGTGCACGAGGTTCCGTGCAAGCTCCGCCAAACCGGCCAGATCTTCGACGGCGCCTCCGAGATGTGGGGTGGCGATCGCCGCGCCCATCGCAACACCGGAAGGCGGATGCGCGGGATGCGGTCCGTCACGGCCCGCCCCGGCGGCTTCCATCCTCAATCTTGCGAGCAGATCGCGGTCGCGCTGCGCCCGCCATCGCTCGGCGTCCGCGAGCTGGCGTAGCTTCCGTAGCGCGACGCGTTCGTGCTCGGCGGCCTCGGGCGGCAGGACGATCTCTTCCGGACCGATGAACCCGCGGGTGTAGGCCCAGCTGCGGTTCAGCACGTATCCAGCAAAAGGCAGGCCTAGCTCCCGGATCTTGTCCTGGAAAAATCCGGCCTCGGCGAGCGCCGCAGGCTCGGGGCTCGTCACGAGGACGAACGCGGCCTGATCGGACGTGAGCAGCTCGCGGACGGCCTCGGCGTGCGCGCGCATGCCGCCGAACATCCCCGAGAACGCTCCGAGGAAGTCCTGGAGGTCCTTGTAGAAGCCCTCACCGAAGGCCTTCGTGAAGACGCGCTCGACGAGGTCCGAGGCTGCACGGAACAGCGCGCCCTTTCTCGGAAGGAACACGCCGATGACGCGCTCGTCGAGGAACATGGAGAGCTTGCGCGGTGCCTCGAGGAACGCGAGCGCATTGCGCGAAGGCGGCGTGTCGAGAACGACGAGGTCGTATTTGCCTTCGGTGGAGAGCGTGTAGAGCGCCTCGGCCGCGGTGTACTCCTGCATTCCGGCGACGATCTTCGACAGGTGCTGGTACAGGCGATTCCTGAAGATCCCCTGCACGCGTGCCTCGTCACCTGCAAGCCGGCGCACCATCGTCTCGAAGACGACCTCGGGGCTGAGCATCCACGCGTCGAGCTCACCGGTGAGCGGCACGCCGAGCGTCGCGAGCTTCACCCGCGGGACCGGCGCCGGCGCTCTCGCGGCCTCGGGGATCCCCATCGCCTCGGCAAGACGCTTCGCGGGATCGATCGTGAGGACCAGCACCTTGCGCCCCGCGGCGGCGCTCGCGAGCCCGATGGCCGCCGCGGTCGTCGTCTTGCCGACGCCGCCCGCGCCGCAGCAGACGATGACGCGCTTTTCCCGGATGAGCGGCTCGAGGAACGTCGGCTGCACATCGGCCAGGGTCGGGCGGACATCCACCGGTCGCGAGGAGCTCACGCGACGCCCTTCTTTCCGCCCGGGGACGAGACGGGTGCGCCGTCGACCTGCTCGACGGGGATCGGGCCCCGCGTGCTCGTGGGCATCGAGAGCAGCGAGGCCAGTTCCTCGGCGAGACGGGGCCCGTCGAGCCACACGTCGTGCACGACGCCGACCGGCACCGAGACCGCGCTCGTGATCCGCGCGAGCGCCACGCGTGCACGATCGATCCGCTCGAGCGTGCGCTCGCCGAGAGTCGGAGGCTGCTCCTCGAGCAGCGTGCGGACGAAGTCCTTCTCCTCTTCGCTGAATGGATCGAACGGCACGCGATTGACGATCACCTGGGCGAGCGGGATGTGATGCTCGCCGATCCCGCGGACGAGCTCGATCGCCTCGCTCACGGGCAACGTCTCCGGGAGCGTGACCACGACGGCGCCCGTCTGCGCCGGGTCGATGAGCAGCTCGAGCCCGTCCCTCACCGCCGCTGCGATCGGTCCCGTCGGGATGATGCGGAGGAGTGAAGCGGGGATCTGCGCGAGCGCGAGCGCGTGCCCCGTCGCGGGGAGGTCGACGATGATCATTTCGTGCTCCACCGAGCCGTCCTTGCGCTTCGCACGGACGAGATCGAGGAGGCGATAGAGGACGCCCATCTCCGGGAACGTCGGTGCGGCCGTGAGAAAGCGGCGAATCGCGGCGCTCTTCATCGCCGCGTCCGCGAGGATCTTCATCGGCAGCACGTCGCGCAGGAAGCGCTGATGACCGAGCGTCGGAGTGAGCGCTGCGATCCTGAGGTTCGGGGAGATTTCCTGCGGCTCCGCCGTGATTTTCGCGACCCCGAGCGCGTCCGCGAGGGCCGACGTGGTCGCGTCCTCGTTTGCGATCTCGGTGATGAGGACCCGCTTTCCGTTCTGAGCGGCGAAGCGCGCCAGCGATGACGCGACGGTCGTCTTGCCGACGCCTCCTTTGCCCGTGACGAGGACGGCGCGGAGCGGGAGCAGACTCTTCAACAGTTCGTCTCGTATCACGACCACGCGGCCTTCGGGCCGACAACGAGCGGTGATAGGCTTCTGCCATGCCGAAGGACGAGGAGGACATCGTCGAGGTGCGTTGCCCGGAGTGCCAGGCGAAGGTCCGCGTGCCGCGCGAGAAGGCCGAGCGTGAGTTCAAGGCGAAGTGCCCCAACGGGCACGAAGTTCCGCTCGTGAAGGCTCTCTAGTCATCGTGGGTACAGACGTGACGCGTGAAGGCTCGGGCGGGGCCGTGCGGGCCGTGGTCGCCGGCGGGATCGTGGCGCTCGCGGTCGTCGCGGCAGCGTCGCTCGCATCCGCCGGCTGCGGGTCGGACACGAAGGACTACTTCATCGTGCCGTACGACGCCGGCACCGATGGCGACGCGGCCGAAAAGGGTGATGCCGAGCCCGAGATCGATCCGACGCTCGGAGGTCCGTGCACCGACGACGCGCAATGCGACGACCTGATCCCGTGCACGTTCGATCGGTGCGACCAGACGCTCTCGCGCTGCCGTAACGTCCCGGACGACACGCAGTGTGCCGACGCGGAGTACTGCAACGGAGCGGAGAAATGCGTCCTCCGCCAGGGCTGCATGCCCGGGCCGGTGGTCACGTGCCAGGACGGCAACGTCTGCACGATCGACCGCTGCGTCGAGGAGACGAAGTCGTGCGAGCGACTCGAACGCGACGCCGACGGGGACGGCGATCCGGACGATCACTGCTCGCCGCATCACGACTGCGACGACACCGATCCGACGGTGAGCAGCCTGCACGTCGAGATCTGCGGCAACTTCAAGGACGACAACTGCAACGGGCAGATCGACGAGCAGCCGTGCTCGTCACCTGCGAACGACGTATGTGCGACGGCGCTCGCCGTCACCGCGCCGGGCACGTTCCTCCTCAGTACGGTGGCCGCGAAGAAGGACTACTCACCGTCGTGCTCCGTCACGACCCCGGCAGCGGCACGCGACATCGTCCTCGCGATCACGGTGCCGGCGGGAGACGCAACGGACGTCCTCGTCCG
The DNA here is from genome assembly GCA_023402175.1 of Pseudomonadota bacterium. Taxonomy (GTDB): domain Bacteria; phylum Myxococcota_A; class Polyangia; order Polyangiales; family Polyangiaceae; genus Labilithrix. The sequence goes on from JAEXCN010000327.1 coordinate 10,502, forward strand.
CGCGAAGACGAGCGCGCCCGCGAACGAGGTCGCCGTTGCGATGTTCTCGACGTGCGGTCAGGCCGGCGCGGAGATCGATTGCAGGAACATCCCCTTCGCGTCGGACGCACGGACGATCGCGCGTAGCGTCGCGGGCGGGTCGACCGTCTACGCCATCGTCACTACGCAGAAGGAGTCGGCCGTCGACGTGACGGTCGACATGCTCGCTGCATCGACGAAGCCGAGCAACGAGTCGTGCGCCAAGCCTTCGCCCGTCGCCGTCGACACGCCGTTCACGGTCTCGCTCATCGACGCCGCGAAGGACCTCCCCTCCTCTTGTGAGAAGGCAAGGACCGGTGAGCTGACCTACTCGTTCACGCTCGATGAACCGCGCGACGTCCGCATCTTCGCGTCGACCTTGCTCGGCAGCGGCACGCCCGTCGTCAGCATGCGCGCTTCGACGTGCGACGACGAGCTGCGATGCCGTGTCGGCAGCACGCCCCCGGTCTTCGCGCGCAACCTCCCCGCGGGCACGTACGTCTTCAGCGTGGCGGGCACGACGCAGATCGATGCGACCGTCGTCGTGAAGACCTACCCGCCCACGCCCGCGCCGCCGAACCAGACGTGCCCGACGGCGCCGGTCATCGCCCCGAATACGTCGATCCTGGTGAACCTCTCGAACCAAGAGGACGCGATCAGAAACGGCTGCTACGACGGCGCTCCGAACGCGGCGTACAAGCTCGATCTCACCGTGCCGAGCGACGTCCTTCTCGTCGCGCGCTTCCCGCAGGCCGAGATCGGGGCCGTCTCGTTGAACCGCCCGAGATGCGACTACGGAGATCTCCTCCAGTGCTCGCTCGGCGGGACACCGCAGCGCGCCTCGCGTCGGAACCTCGCCCCCGGGAGCTACCGCGCCGTAATCGCCGACGAGAAGGGCCTCACCACGGAGCTGATGGCGCTCGTCCGTCCGACGGTTCCACCCGTGACCGTCACGTCGGATGGCTGCGCCAACGCGCAGACGATCCCGGAGACGGGCGGCTTCTTCACCGGCGACACGACGAACGCGACCGCAGACTTCAACGCGGGCTGCGATGCGCCGGGGCAGCCGTTCGGAGGCGCGAAAGACCAGCTCATGCGGCTCGTCCTCACGCAGAAGCGGCGCGTCGTCTTCGACATGAGCGGGTCGATCAACACGACCCTCCTCAACATCCGCCGCGGTGATCCCTGCCCCGGCGTCGAGGTGCCGGACGCGTGCAACGCCGGAACGACCCCGAGCCGGAGCTTCCTCGACAAGACGCTCGATGCCGGGACGTACTGGGTGCAAATCGATGGGTACGCCGGCGCCGAAGGCCCGTGGAACCTCGACGTCCGCGTGCTCCCGCCGTAGACGGGAATCGCGGACGCAGTGCATGCTACTCATCGGGCATGCGCGCTTCGAGCATCGTCGCTGGTCTGATTGCCATGTGCATCGGCGCGGCGTCGGCCGATGCACATGCGCAGCCGTCGCCGTCCGTGTCCGAGCAGATGCTCGCGCAGTCGCTCTTCGAAGAAGGGCGCCAGCTCATGGATCGCGGCAAGTACGCCGAGGCGTGCCCGAAGCTCGCCGAGAGCCAGCGGCTCGATCCGGGTGGAGGCACGCTCCTCAATCTGGCGATCTGCCACGAGAAGGAAGGGCGCCTCGGCACGGCGTACCTCGAGATGAAGAGCGCGCTTGCCCAGGCCGTGAAGGACGGCCGCAAGGACCGCGAGAAGATCGCGAACGAGCACATCGCGCCGCTCGGCTCGCGCGTCCCTCGCCTCGCCGTCCACGTCGTGCGCGAGGATCCCGGGCTCGACGTCCGAGTCGATGGGACCGTGCTCCGGAAGCCTGCGTGGGATCTGCTTACCGTCGTCGATCCCGGACAGCACGTCATCGATGCATCCGCGCCGGGCAAGGCGCCGTTCCGTCAGTCGATCACGCTCGCAGAAGGCGAGCAGCGCACGTTGCAGATCCCCCCGCTCGACGTCGGCGATGGCGGAAGCCTTCCTCCACCCGAGCCCGCGAGCACCGCGACCGGAGCTATGACACCGGCAGCGGCGCGGCCCGCGGAGATGAGGACGAACCCGTGGTTCATCGCGTCCGCCGCGACCGGCGCGACCGGCTTCGTCGTGGCGATTCCCGCCGGATACATCTGGGGGATGATGGCGCTGCTCCGCCCCACGTGCCACGGCCTGAGCGACTCGATCTTCTGCGCGTCCGACAGCGTGCGGAGCACGTGGCTCACGGTCGCGGCCGTCGGCCTCGGCGTCGGCGTCGTCGGGACGATCGGCGTCGTGGCGTTCCCGCGCAAGATCCAGGTAGCGCCGAACGCGACGTCGAACGGAGCAGGCGCCGTCGTCATCGGCCAGTTCTGAGCCGACCTGGCCGAACGGCATTACCGCTACTTCAGGACGAGCGGCGGCGGCTCGTAGATCTTCTTCACGAAGGCGCCACCCGCGAACGCGTACGCGTCGGCATCGCCGTAGCCGTACGCCATGATGTTGAAGCCGCCCGTCCCCGAGAGACGATGGACGCCGTCGGGCAGCGGGCAGCGGCGCGACTCGTAGTCCTTGCCGTCGACGACACCGGCGTTCGTGATGATGCAGTCCGTCGGGTTGACGCCGTCGACCTTCACTTCGTTGCCCTTCTCGGTCGCGATGACGACCCAGTTCTCGCTCCAGCCCGGGGGCGAGAGGAACACGTATTCGTTCCGCGCCTGCTCGACCGGCGAGAAGACGGTGAAGGAGGGATCACCCTTCTTCCTCGACCCGTTGACGTAGTCCTGAGCGACGAGGAATTGAGCGACGATGAGCGGCTCGGTCGCGATCACGGTGATGTCGCGATCGGTCCACGTATCGATGATCTCGCCCGGCTTGATCGTGAACTTGTCGAGCGGCGGCGGGAGCGTCGTCGTCACCTCGGCGGTCGCGGCTGCGCCGACGAACCGGATGACGTCCGGCTCCTTGTACTCGCCCGGCACGGAACGGATGGGGCTGCGCGTCACGACGAACTTCTTGCCGATCGCCTCGAGCGGAGCGAGTTGCTCCTCGAGGTGCTGCTTGCAGCAGCCCGAATTCTCACCCCAGTCGGGCGGCTTCGGGCCGTCCACCGTGCCGACGCCGGAGCTCTCCGTCCCGCTGAAGACGCCGATCGGCTTGTCGGACGTGACGATCGATCCGGTGAGGTCGGTGCAGTACGGCGGCTTGACGTGCGCCGGGCCCGAGCACTCTTGTATCGACGCGGCGTCGCTCTCGAGGTTGAGGACGTCGAACGGTCCGATCGTCATCTGGATCGTCCCGCCGATCGGCGTGGCAGCAATCGGCGGATTCCCCACGATCCTCCATGCCGGGCTCACGGTCACCGTCGTGCCCAGCTGCGTCCCGACGATCGTGATGTACGAACGCTGGACGTAGTTCCCGAACGGACCGCCGAGCGGATACGGCAGGCCCGAGGCCCAGCCGACGACACGGTACTTCGTGCCGAAAACGGCCGTCGGCAACAGCAGCGACGCGTCCGACGAGTAGTTGTGGACCAGGTTGTTGAACTGGTAGGCGACGATCGGGTTGTCGCTCGTGATCCGGAACGCGCGCGACGACAGGCACGTCCCCGGCGCCATCTTGTCGTCGGGCTGCTTGCCGCAATCCACCTCGCGCTGGGGCATGTCGACGGTGATGAGATCGCTCACGGCGATCGTGCCTTCGAAGATCGTCTTCAGCTGCAGCGGACCGCCGAGCACGGCGTCGTTCTGCTCGACCTTCACGTGCGCGGCGACCTGGCTCGCGTTCGAGAGGACGACGCCCCACTTCGCGCTCGCGGGATTGGTGACGCCATCGGACTGATCGAGGTCGACGCTCCAGAACTCGCATCCGACGTTCGATTGCGAGGCTGCCGCCGCCTCGCAGCCGCTCACACAAGCGCCGTCCAGACACGCGTGTCCGCTCCTCGCGTCACACGTCGTGACGAGCTCGCCCGGCTTCCCCTTGTCGTCGCACTTGCGAACCTCGTCGCCGACGCAGGTGTCCTTGCCCGGGACGCAGTCACCGCAGCCCACGTTCGGGACGCAGACCTGCCCGAAGGCGCATTGCTGCTGCGTCTTCTTCCCACTGTCGTCGCACGCGGTGAACTCCGAGCCGTTGCACGAGCCGCACGCGAGCGGGCCCGCTGGACCGTTGCCCGCGGTTTCCGTGTGGAAGCCGTCGCGTTCCGACCCGCAAGCAGCGAGGAGGACCACGCCAGCTCCAATCGCGAACAGGCCGCCGGTCACGGTGCGAAGATCGATGCGAGGATGCTTCATTGCGGCGAGGAAGGTGCCGCTCGGTGCCCTCGACCGTCCAGTCACGCGCGCAGCGCAGAACCAAATTTCATTTTCGCTTTCTGCGTCTTTCATCGCACACGAATGCGCAGCACGCTGCGGCACATCGATCGACGCGAGCTTCAGACCGCGACGGCGTGCTCTCGATTCAACGGTCGTCCGGTCACTTCGACGACGATCGATGCAGGCAGGTGGCGCTGGATCGCTTCGCGAGCGACCGTGGCGTGGTGTGCGTCGACGGGATCGACGAAGTGGACGCGGATGATGAACGGCGCGACGACCCCCACGATCGCATAAGGCAGCTCCTCGCGCGTGACAGCTTCCCAGACGATGTCCACGAGCTGCTGCGTGGGATTCGGAGGCGGCGCGAGCCGTCGTTTCGCCCATCGATGCGCTCGCCGACGGAGCTCGATGCTCGGCGCTCGCCATGGCTCCGGGAGGTCGTCGTCGCTCCCGAGCGCTCCGACGTCGCCGCTCAGGATGCCTGCTTCGAGGAGGACGTCGACGAGCACGTCGAGCGCGTCCGAGGCATCGAGCGCCGGAGTGGAAAGCGCTCGCAGCGCGAGATCGTCGGCAGCGCCCATGCACGGGATTGTGACTCATCGGGACGATCGCGTCATGTCACGCGCTCGTCGTCGCGGCGATCGCGCCGAAGGAGCCACGCGTCAGCTCGCGTGCGACTGTCCGCTCGCGTGCGTCGTGTGCCGCTCGAGCCAGGCGCGACGACTCCGTCGCCTCGCTCGATCGAGGAGCTCGTCGATCGCCGGCGACGTCCGGCGCAAGCTCTCGGCCATGAAGACGAAGGGCATCTGCGCGATCGGATGAAGCGCCCAGAGGCCTGCGCTCGGCAGCTCGTTCTTCTTGTAGATCCACGGAGGCAGGAAGAACCGCGTGTAGCCGAGATGGACGCCATGCGACAGCCGCGCGCGAAGCCGCTCGGACAGCGGAGCTCGCGGATCGGGCGCGAACGCATTCGCGTACGACTGGCAGAGCAATTGGCCGTCTTTCCCCGCGAGATCTGCGCCGCGCGAGAGCGCCACGAACGCGAGGCGCACCGCCTCTTCCGGCGAGCTCGGGTACCAGCGCGGCTTCACACCGACGATGTGGCCCACCCAGCGCCAGAAATGGAGCAGCGCCTGGATGTCTTCGCGTGACGTCCGGAAACCCATCGCGTGCATCGCGAGGCCCGGCGCGATGCTGCCGCCCATGAGCGTGAAGAGCGAGTCCGCCTGGCTGATCGGGATCCCCCACGCGGCGCGATCCCACGCGGGATGCGAGAGCAGTCGACGGCGGACCAGCGCGTGACCGAGACGGACGTGGAGCGTCGTCACCCAACCCGGCGCGCCCCGCGCGAGGCCGTTCGGCTCGGAGACCTCGATCCAGAAGGCGACGGTCTCGAGGAAGCGGCGCTTCGCCGAGCTCCCGACGTACCCGCCGGCAAGGGCGAGCGGCTTCGCCACCGAGCTCTCGCCATACCCCGCGAGCGTGATCGCCCCGGCGAAGCGGAAGACGTGGGCGCCGTAGCGGCGGAAGACCTTCGCCCCGCGCTCGACCATCTCGAGGTCGAGCCACTCGGGCGGCCGCTCGATGTCCTCGAAGAGCGCGCGGAGGGACGGAGGCGCCTCGGGCACGCTCGCGATGCCGTCGCGCGCGGCGCGCTGGAACATCGCACGCGCCTCTTTGGCGGACGGGACCGCGTCGAGGAAAGCGTCCGCGAGAGGATCGCCGTCTTCGTACATCGCGGCGATCGCATCGATGACGTCGCGGGGCGGAGCGGGATCGAAGCCCACGACCTTGCCCGCTGCACGGACGACCCGCGACCATCCACGGCCTTCGTTCTCCCAGTACCGGAACTCGCTCGGCGGCATCGACTCCCGGCGAGGATGCGCCGGAACTCGCGTGGTCGCAAGCTGGCCAGCGCCGTCCACTTTCGGCTGTCCGTCATTCGTTTCACCGAGCGCACCATGCGGCCGCTGGCGATGTACTAGCCTCCCGCGCATGACCGCAGCTTCCGGACAGAGTCCTGCGCACCACCTCGCGCCCCGCCCCCAGAAGGCAAGCATCACCGAGATGACAGAGTACGTCCTGCCGCAGCACACGAACGCCCTCGGAGGCGTCTTCGGCGGCCAGATCATGGCGTGGATGGACCTCTGCGGTGCGATCTGCGCGCAGCGCCACTCGGGGTTCCAGGTCGTGACGGCGTTCGTCGACGATCTGAAGTTCGAGCAGCCCGTGCGTGCCGGCGAGGTCGTCTGCCTCGAAGCGCGCGTGACCGCGACGTTCCGCACGTCGATGGAGATCGAGGTCGTCGTCGAAGGCGAAGACGCGACGACCGGCCGCCGATGGCCCTGCGTCGACGCGCGCCTCACGTTCGTCGCGATCGACAGCTCGCGGAGGCCAACCCCCGTCCCTGCCCTCCTCCTCGACACCGCCGAGGTGAAGGCGTCGCAGGCGGCCGGCGAGGCCCGTCGCGGCGCTCGGCTGGCGGCCCGCTGACCGCATCTACCACCGGGCGAAGAGCCACCTCTGCCGGAGCGCCGCGGGTCGCCAAGGGCTCGCTTCTCCGCGGGAAAGTCTCGTGGTACGGAAAGCGCGACATGAGCCAGACCGAGACGGACCTCAAGGCATCGACGACCGACACGAGCGTGCTTGGCGCGCCCGCCAATGTGGTCAGCATCTCCAAGCTCGCCAATCACGTCGGCGAGACCGTGAGGGTGCGGGGCTGGCTCTACAACAAGCGCTCGAGCGGCAAGCTGCACTTCCTCGAGGTCCGCGACGGAAGCGGCATCGTCCAGGCCGTCGTCTTCAAGGGCAACGTCACGCCCGAGCTCTTCGCCGCTGCCGATCACATCCAGCAGGAGTCGAGCATCGAGGTCGAAGGCCTCGTGAAGGAGCACGGCAAGATCAAGGGGACCTACGAGCTCGACGCGAAGGACGTGAAGGTCGTCGCGCCCACCGCTCGCGAGTACCCGATCTCGCCGAAGGAGCACGGCACCGACTTCCTCATGGACAACCGCCACCTCTGGCTGAGGTCGAAGCGGCAGCACGCGATCATGCGCGTCCGCCACGCGATCATCAAAGCGGTGCGCGATTTCTTCGATGAGAACGACTTCACGCTCGTCGACGCGCCGATCTTCACGCCGAACGCGTGTGAAGGAACCTCGACGCTCTTCCAGACCGACTACCACGGCGATCCCGCGTACCTCACGCAGTCCGGCCAGCTCTACATGGAGGCTGCGGCGGCGGCGTTCGGGAAGGCCTACTGTTTCGGGCCGACGTTCCGCGCCGAGAAGTCGAAGACGCGCCGCCACCTCGCCGAGTTCTGGATGGTCGAGCCGGAGGTCGCGTACATGGACCTCGCCGGGGACATGGTCCTCGCCGAGCAGTTCCTGAGCTTCATCGTCGCGCGCGTGCTCGAGACGCGCCGCAAGGAGCTCGACATCCTCGCGAGCGAGAAGCGCGCCGACGATCCCGAGTGGTGGACGCGCCACATGAAGATGCTCGAGAACTGCAAGCCGCCGTTCCCGCGCATCACGTATCACGAGGCGATCGACATCCTGCAGAAGGGCGGCCACGCGGACGCGAAGGTCGGCGACGACTTCGGCGGCGACGAGGAGACGACGATCTCGAAGCAGTTCGATCGCCCGGTGATCGTGCATCGCTACCCGATCGACCTGAAGGCGTTCTACTTCGCGCGCGATCCGAACAACCCGCAGCTCGCCCTCAACATGGACGTGCTCGCCCCGGAGGGTTACGGCGAGATCATCGGCGGCGGTGAGCGCGAGGCGGATCTTGCTCGTCTCGAGAGCGCCATCACCGAGCACAAGCTCCCGCGCGAAGCCTTCGAGTGGTACCTCGACATCCGCCGCTACGGCTCGTTCCCGCACGCCGGGTTCGGCCTCGGCATCGAGCGGACGGTCTCCTGGATCTGCGGCCTGTCGCACGTCCGTGAGACGATCCCGTTCCCGCGCATGCTGAACCGCCTCGCGCCCTGACCCGCGCGAGCCCAAGCGGTCGAGACCCGGAGCCGATTCCGATCCGGGCCGCGCGACCTGATGCGACGAGATCGCAGCCGGACTCGCACGCCGCTGTCCGTGAGCTGGTCACTCATCGACGATGCCTCCATAGCTACTTCCGCTAGCCCAAGTACGTTCTGGGCTCGGTGGCGAGGGATTCCTGCCGAGCATCGTGGGTGCCAGGCGTCCCTCGCCTACGACGTGGTGCCTGTCCCCATTGCGGTCGGCAACGTCGGACGGAGAGTGAAAGGGCGCGAGAAGCAGCTGTCTGCTCGCAGTCTGAGCCGGTTAGGGAGGTGGTTCTGTGCGCGCCGCGACTTGCTCTTGCGCTCCGGCTTCGGGGCAACGCGGCTCGGGGCGAGGCGTTCGCTTGGCGGATCTCGCAAGGGCTTCAGTGCTCGGGCGCGGACGGTGCCTCGCGCCTCGGGAAGCTCGATGAGCTGGACGACCGATCCTTCGCCCGCGTGCTTCCCAGCGCCGGTGCTGACGACAACGACGAGCGGCTGTCACAGCGGTTGCAGCTCGAGAGTAGTTTGAGCTCTCGAGGCAACCGTGTGCCAGCCGCTCGTCGCTTCAAAGACGGTCTGTTCTTGCTCTGGAGGACCACTCAGCCTGCGGACTTCGAGCTCGGGAACGCTCGCGACGGGAGTGGCGCGCCGGCGCGCGACGTTGCGTGCCGCAGTCGGCGTCGGTTCGAGCAGCGGGTATTCGCGCGCGACTGCAGGGGCAGGAGCTCGCTCGATTCCGACGGCCGATGAGCGCATACCCAGGGCCGCGAGCACTGCAAATTTTCGCGAACGGGTCTCATGGGGAATGCATCAGCCTCCGTTACTTCCGATGTCCCAAGTACGTGCCGAATGGGCCGCGTGAAACGGCAGGCATCGCGAGGCCGTGTTCGGCCGGGATCATGTGGAGGTCGATGAGGTCGACCTGATCAACGTGGGCGACGAAGAGGGCGTGTTCTGGTGCCCATCGGTTGCAGGTCCAGATGCTTTTGGTCTCGCGGCCACTGCGTCGTCGCCCGTCGTGCGGTCCATGACGATTTTCGATTTTTCTATAGACAGGTTTTCGGACGCGCGGCACGCGGAACAACCGCCTGCGTTCGCCGACCAGGCGTGCGCGCGCGTATTCGCGTGCTGCGCGGGTTTCGGAGGCGGAAGTCCTCGCGAAGTGATTTGGTGCGCGATCGGTCGCGAGCGAGGCTATCCGGAGGGCGAAGATCGCGATGGTAGAACGGCATCATGAAGAAGCTGGGGGAGCTCTCGAACGAGGAGCTGCTTGCGCAATTGCGCGGGCATCTCGGGAAGGGACACGTCTGGCAGGCGCGGCTGGTCGCCTATCTCGCCGAAGTCGACCACCGGCAGTTGTTCCTCGATCACGCGTGCCCATCGATGTGGGAGTTCTGTATTCGGAAGCTCGGCATGAGCGAGAGCGAAGCGAATCTCCGAATCGCCGCCGGACGTGTGATTCGGCAGTTCCCGCGCGCTCGCGGCTACCTCGAAGAGGGGCGGATTCACCTCTGTGCCATCTACGCGCTTCGCAAGCACCTCACGGATAGCAATCACGAGGAGCTTCTTCGAGAAGCACTCGGCAGGACGACACGCGAGGTCGAGCAGATGGTCGCCGCGCGCTTCCCGAAGCCGGACGTGCGACCTCGCATCGAGCCCGTCGCACCGCAGGGGGCGCTGCCGATCGCAACGTCCGCGTCCGAGGGCGGGCGACAGTCTGGTGCAGGCGTCGCCTCTCCCGTCGCCGTTCCGGATGCCGTTCTCGACGCGGCATCGGCGACCGAACCGCGGCCGGTCGTCAGGCCGCTCTCGGCGACGCGGTACCACGTCGAGCTCACCGTCTCGTCCGAGGTGAAGTCGAAGCTCGAACGCATCAAAGGCCTGATGCGCCACCGCAATCCGACGGGCGACCTCGAGACCATCATCGATGCTGCGCTCGACCTCCTCCTCGCGAAGCTCGAGAAGGAGCGGCTCGGCAAGTCGTCACGTCCGAGAGCGCCGGCGACGACGACCAACACGGAGAGCACGGGCCAGAACGCGAACACCAACGCGAACACCAACGCGAACACCAACGCGAATGCGGACACGAAGAAGGCCACGCGGCCCGGGTACATCTCCAGGGAGACGCGGCGGCAGGTCTTTGCGCGGGACGGCGAGCAATGCACGTACCTCGATGCCGACGGCAATCGCTGCCCTGCGCGTGCGTATCTCGAGCTCGATCACATCCACCCGGCAGCTCTCGGAGGCAGCGATGCCGCCGAGAACATCAGAGTCCGATGCCGCGCGCACAACCAGCACTACGCCGAGCAGGTATTCGGTCGCCCATACGTTCAGGCGCGCATCCACTTGCGACGTCAGCGACGTCGAAAGTACGGAGCGGCGGCGGCGCCGACGGGATCGTTCGAAGTCGCGGCGAAGGGGCTGCGGTCCATGGGTTTCCGAGAGGCAGAAGTGAGCCGCGCCATCGCGATGCTCGCGTCGAAGCTCGATCACAACGGAGCGCCCATCGAAACCATCATTCGCGAGGCGCTGCTGGTACTGACGTAGTCACCTCGTAACACCTGGGCTGACCCGTTTCATTGGGCGGCGAGCGGCGCGGCTCGCTGCGAGCGCCGTCGCGTGTGGGCGGCGAAGGAATCGCTCGTCGCGCCGATCGACCGCATGTCCGCGCCGGTACGTCGCGATCACGGCGGTCATGACGAGCCCATACCGCATCGTACTTGGGATATCGGAAGCAAACGGCTGCTGATGCACTGCCGATGAGGAGGCCGGTTCGCGAATAGCTGCTCTACCCGCGGCCCTGGCTCCGCGCTCGTCGGCCGTCGGCGTCGAGGAGTTGCTGGCGGCAGGTTTCCCCCGCCGCGCATCCGCAGGCGAACTTGCGATGTCGGAAGTAGCTGACGGAGAGATCGTCCAACGAAGACTTGCTCGCGTACCGCGGTGCGCGCGTCGGCCCGGCCTCTCGCTCCGTCAGGCGAACGGATGCGACGGTCGACGGCGGCCACTCTTGCGCCGGGGCACACTCGCCGGGTCGAGCGTCCGGCTCATCGAGGCTCCCGAAGGCGCGAGCCACCGCGCTCGCCGCACTGGCTTGCTCCACAGAGCGAACGCCTCGATCCGTACCAAGCCTTCGCCCAAGCCAGAGCGCAACAGCGAGTCACGCCGCGCACGGATCGCCTGCATGACCCGCTCAGACCGCGAGTACGACAGCTGCTTCTCACTCCTTTTCGCTCCGCGGGCCACTTGGAACCACAAGAGGGAACAGGGATCGGCGGTGCGGGCGATCTGGCCGTCCGCGAAGAGGCAGTCGCAAACGCCCCGGTCGAGTCGTGGCGCCGTGCTGCCGGATCGTCCTGGTCGACTTCAGAGGCCCAGCATGAGCGCGAGATAGGTGGCGCGTTCAGAGGCCGGAAGGTCGCTCCACTTCTCCGGGAGTCGAATGGCGGCGGGTGCGCCTCCACAACGATATCCGCGGTACGTCGCGTCCGCGGCGCGCGTCAGGTCGTAGCCGCAGCTCCCGACGCGAACGAGGAGGCGATCGTTCGTGAGCTCGATCTCCTCCCTCGTCCCGCCGACGATGCCGCGCGCGCTGAGGACACCGTCGCGCTCGTCGACGTGCATGTCGAGCGGTCGTGCGTCGATGATGCCGGTCACGCGCGTCGGGGATAGCCGCGCGTTGATCTGGGCGCCGCGCCACGTCCCGCGGAGCTCGTCGCCGAAGCGCTCGACGTTCGTGTCCGGGGCCTGAGCACGGCCGTTCTCGATCTGGACCGTGCTCACGTCCGCTGCCGAGGTCACGACGAGATCGCTCGGCGAGCGGGCGCGCGCGCAGCTCGAGCTCATGATGACTAGCAGCACGACGAGCGTTCTCCTCATGCCAGTGGCGTACGTCCTCGAGGATGGACCGTCAACGAGGCGCATCACGCCCATAGGCGCAGCACGCCCTCAGGCGCCGCACGTCCAGGGCAGATCACGCGAACTACGCTCGTCAGGCGCCGCGTGCGAGATCCATGTAGAGCGCACGATACGCATCCGCCGACGCGGACCATGAAAAGGCGTTCGAGCGATTCATCGCGCGCACGATGGCGCGACCGAGCGCGGGGGCGTCGGCGTAGAGACGCAGCGCCGCATGGCAGGCGTCGTGCAGCGGCTCGATCGCGGCACGGCGGGCGATGATGCCCGTCCCTGTCTCGGCGGCGGGAGCGATGCGGGCGCCGCTCACGATGGGCTCCACCGTGTCGTGCAGGCCGCCGACGTCGGTCACGACCGGGATCGAGCCGTACCGCATCGCATACATCTGCGTGAGGCCGCACGGCTCGAATCGAGACGGGATGACGAAGAAGTCGGAGCCCGCGTAGACGCGCCGCGAGAGGGCCGCGTCGAACGCGATGCGCACGCCGACGCGACCGGGATGGCTCGCGGCGAGGTACATGAGCTGCTCTTCGAGGTGCCGATCACCTTGCCCCACGATCGCGAAGCGTGCGCCGCGGTCGACGAGCTCCGGGATCAGCGGGACGAGGAGATCGATCCCTTTCTGCCACGAGAGCCGCGAGACGATCCCGAAGAGTGGACCGCCCCGCCCTTCCCGGTCGTGCGGCAACACGTCGAGGCCGAGCTCCTTCACGAGCGCCCCCTTGTCGGAGGCGCGCTGCTCCTTCGCGGTGCTCTCGTCGTAGCGCGCCGCGAGCGTCGGGTCCGTCCGTGGGTTCCATCGCGCGAGATCGATCCCGTTCACGATCCCGACGAGCTTTTGCGCGTGGGCGCGGAGATGCAGGTCGAGACCGAACCCGCCTTCCGGCGTGAGGATCTCGCGCGCGTAGGTCGGGCTCACGGTCGTGATCCGATCGGCGTGAGCGGTCGCGCCCTTCATCAGGTTCACCTGCCCCTCGTGCCAGAGGTATTCGGGTCGGAACGCCTCGCGCGGAAGATGGAGCCGGTCGAGCGAGCCCTCGTCGAGCACTCCCTGGAACTGGAGGTTGTGGATGGTGAACACCGACGGCGTGTGCGCCCACCGAGGGCCCATCACGAGGCGGGCATAGAGCACGGCGAACGTGGCGTGCCAGTCGTGCGCGTGGATGACGTCCGGTCCGCCGGGCCAGATCCGCGCGGCGATCTCGAGGCCGCCGCGCGACATCACGGCGAATCGAAGCGCGTTGTCTCCGAAGGCGCCGTATTGATCGCTGTAGATCCCCGCACGCCCGTAGAGCCCGTCGTCTTCGAGGAGGCAGATGCGGCGCTCGCCGCCGGATGGGAAACGGACGGGATCGACCTCGAGGACGCGCAGCATGCGCACGTCGCCGGGGCCCCATCCCCAGCGTGCCTCGACGAGCTCCGGCCAGCGCGTCGTCCGCGCGGGCATCCGCGTGACGCCGTAGCGCGGTGTGACGACGACGACCTCCAGCCCGATCTCGGCAAGCGCCAGCGAGAGGGCTTCGACGACGTCGCCGAGCCCGCCTGTCCGCGCAAGCGACTCGACCTCCGAGGAGATCATGACGATTCGCAAAGGCGCTCGTGGCAAGCGCCGACGATTCTGACACGAGCGCGCGCTCGTCCGGTCAACGGATCTGCAAGAGCTTGCGTCCGACGAGCGCTCCTGCGGCAGCGAGAAGCAGCGTCGGCAGCACGTGCGCTTCCATGCAGTGCAGCGCCGCAGCGTGCGGGCAGCGAAGATACGCCATCATCGCCGTCCACGTGCCTGCCGCCATTCCGAGCGCCGCGCCGGTCAGCATCGGATGCACGGGATCGGTCCCGCGACGCGGGAGGAGAAGGACCGCGAACGGCAGCATTCCTTGGAGGATCGTCAGCAGGCCACACGACAGGTGACTCGCGGACGGAACGTCTTCCGCGCCATGCCCGGGCCAGAGCGCAGCCGCCGCGAGGGCGACGATCGCGAGGGCGGGCGCACCGAGCGCGGCACCGAGCACGAGGACGTGACGGGGACGGCCCAGCATCGAGCCGCGGGCACGCGCGGACACACGCGTGAGGACGAGCGCAGCGACGAGCCCGAGGCCCGCAGTGAAGGCCACGAGCTCGACCGGTCGAGCGCCGAGTCTGAGTCCGCCCGTCGCGAAGAAGAGCGCCGCGGTCGCGAGCACGCCGCCGGCGGCGACGAGCGCCGTCTTCGTCCGGTGCTCGCGCCGCGTCGGTGAAGGCGCACGCGCGACCTCTGCAAGGACACGCGCCCGCAGATCGGCGGGAAGGCGGGAAGGCGTCGGGCGACGCTCGCTCGCGCTCATGACGTTCGTCGACTCCCGGAGGCCGCCTTTGTCTCGCGTCGTTCGGCGGCGCGCGCCTCGGAGGAGAGCACGCTCCGAAGTGCCTCGTACGCGCGATGTGCACGGAGCTTCACCGCGGCGACGGTGGTCCCGAGCACCTGCGCGGCCTCGGCGACGCTGAGACCGTCCTGCTTGATGAGCTCGAACGCAACGCGCTGGTTCTCGGGAAGCCGCTGCAGCTCCTCGCCAAGGCGCGCGGCCACCTCCTTCGCGATCGCGACCTCGTCGGCGCCCGCATCGAGCGAGACGAGCAGATCGCCGACGTCCTCGTCGTCGGTCTTCGCGAGCACCTCGCGTCCGCCGCGACGATGGTGATCGATGAGGAGCCTGCGCGCGATCGCGAACGCCCAGGGCATCACCTCGGCGCCCGGAATGAACCGCCCGCGTGCGCGATGGATCTGCAGCATCGTCTGCTGGAGGATGTCTTCTGCCTTCGCGCGGTCGCGCGTGTGTCGAAGGAGGAAGCCGTAGAGCGGCGGCGCGAGCTTGTCGTAGACCTCGCCGAACGCAGCGTCGTCACCGCGCGCGTAGCGGTCCATCGCCGAATCGAGCGAGGCATCGTCCTCGCTCTGTCGCTCGCCGCCCACGACACGCGTCGTATCAGGCTTTGCGAGCACCTCGTTCGACTCGCCGTCGTCGAGGCCAGGGGCCGTGGCCGCGAGCGGAATTGCGATCGACATCGTCGCGAGCATCGTGCGTGAGGGAGCTACGCGAGCGACGCGGAGTGGTTTCGTCCGCCGTGCGCGCTCCATCGGGACGCCGAGCAGGCGACGGATGGAGTGTGTGCATGCGCCTTACAAGGATCGATCTGTTCCTGGGATCGCGCTCATACGGCTGTGGTTCGTCGAAGGACCAGTGATGTCCCGCGTCCTCACGGTGAGGACGGGAAAAGATGCCTGCGGACGATGTAGGCGGGTCGCGATGACCCGCAATCGCGTCATCTCGATCCCGCTTCGCGCGGCTGAGTGGAGCGGCATGTCGCTTGCTCGATCGCTCGTCGCGGTTTGCGAGTGCCTTCGCCTTGTTCCCGATCCGTACACGGCGCGCCTGAAGGTGCTCGACCCGACTCCTCGATGAAGGATAGAACTCAAAAGAAGATGGGGCTGAAGTTGGCCGCAGTGGCCATAGCCGCTTTCTCGACGACGATCGCGAACGTCGCGCATGCCGACGAGCCGCGTGGCGTCGACTGGCAGAAGGTCCTCGTCGAGCTCGACCGTATGGCCCGAGGCAGTGGTGCAGAGCGCCCCAATCCCGCTTCGGCTCGTCACGCCTTTCGCTCGGCGCCGCTCGTGTCCGACGATCCGAGCCCGCAGAACATGGGCAGCGCGTGGTTCGGCGTCGCTCCGCGCGTCACGCTCGTCGCGCGCGACTGGGCAAGCTCCACGCGGCTGGCCGGAGATCGAATGAGCCTCGTCGAGCAGATGCGCTTGTCGGCATCGACGCGCATGGTCGTCGGTCGTGCTCGCCTCAGTGGGACACGCTTCACGCCCTTCGTGCAGATCGGCCTGGGGCAGTGGCGTGTCGATCGGACGTACCTCCCGCTGACGCCCAACACGATCGAGATCGCGAGCCAGCTCGGGACCGGCTTCGAGATTCGCGTCACGCGTGCGTGGCAAGTCGCGGCCGAGTCGACGATGACCACGCTCATCCGCGAGGGTCAGAACAACTCGGTGCCGCAGACGATGCTCTGGAGCACGTTCGTCGCCTCGCGCGTCGAGTTCTAGTCTCCATCCTTTCGCCGTCTCCAAAGGTCCGATGCGCGGAGGACGAAGTCCGTTGCGCGTCTTTCGGACAGACTCCGAGAGAGCGCGCGCTCAGGCTCGGACTCAGAGAAAGAGCGGCTTGTCCGGAGTGCTCGCAGTCGGCTTCGGAGCTCCACCTGCTCGCGTAGCGGCGGTCGCCGGCGCGCTCGCCGGACGAACGCCCCGCGCGGCCGGAGGCGCTTTCGGCGTCGCGCTCGCCGCAGACGGCGCAGAACCCTCGGCGGCCTTCGCGGTCGCTGGTGCGGGCTCCGGATCGGCGGCGGGAACCTCGACGGCGGGAACCTCGGCTCTTGCGCGCGGCTCGCTCGGCGGCTCCTCCTTGTGCGTCGGCGCCGCTGACGCGACGGCCGGCGTCACCGATCGCGATCGGCGTACGAAAAACGCGACCGACCCGATCGCGACGATCCCGACCACGAACGCGACGAGCACGCCGACGAGCACCGCGCGGCTCTTGCTGCCGGGCCCGCCCGGTCGTCGAGACCATCCAGGCGCGGTCCCCGCCTCGCGCGGTCGCATCATGTCCTCGGCGACGCCGCGCGCGTTCATGAGCGTCCGCGCGCTGTCGTCGTAGCTCTCCGGCAGCAGCGAAGGTGAGCTCGCGATGCGCGGCGTGCTCGGAGGGACCGCCACGCGCGGGTACGATCCCATCGCGCCGATGTTCTCGGCGAACGTGCGTCCGGCGCTTCCGATCGGCGCCAACGGCGCGAGCGCGACGGCGAGGTGCTTCACGTCCTGAAAGCGATTCCGCGGATCGCGCTGGAGACACTTGTGGACGATCGCTGCCACGTCAGCCGGTACGTCACAAAGAGATCGGAGCTCCGGCGGATCCTCGGTGACGATCATCGCGGCGACGCGTGCAGCGCCGCCCGTCCACGGCACGCGTCCCGAGAGCGCTTCGTACAGGATCACGCCGAGTGCCCAGATGTCGGCGCGCCCATCGACCGAATGCGACGCCTTCACCTGCTCCGGGGACATGTAGAGCGCCGTCCCCATCATCGCATCGGCGTCGGTGAGCTTCGCGTCGGCTTCGTTCGTGGCGACCTTCGAGATCCCGAAGTCGAGCACCTTGACGACGGTGGACTCATCCCCGGCCGCCGCGTGCTCTCGCTCGAGGAACAGGTTCGAGGGCTTGAGGTCGCGATGGACGATCCCGAGCTGGTGCGCTTCGACCATCGCGGCGCACGCTTGGAGGACGTAGTCGACGGCCTCCGGAACGGGCAGCCAACCGCGGCGTTCGATCTCGACTTCGAGATCGTGGCCCTCGAGGAGGTCCATCACCATGTACGGCAGGCCGTCGGCCGTGACGTCGACGTCCTTCACGCGCACGCAATGACGACCGCGCAGCTGGGCGGCAGCGCGCGCTTCACGGTCGAAGCGCGAGACGATGACCTCGTGCTCGAGCATCGACGGCAGCAGCATCTTCAATGCGACACGTTGCCGAAGTCGCTGGTGCGTCGCCTCGTAGACGATCCCCATGCCGCCTTCGCCGAGCACACGGACGATGGTGTACTTGCCGGCGACGACGTCTCCGGGTTGCGGCACGACGAACGTACGCCCGGTGGGCGAGCCTCCTGATGGAGTCACGTTCATTCTCTCCCAGCCTATCGCGCAACCCAGCCACGGACGAGCCGGAACGGGCTCGTGCGCGAAACGGAACCAGGCGTAGGTCGTGCTCGCTCCCGGCGCCAATCGGCAGCCGACGCGCGCGTGCTCGTGTATCCTGGGAACCTTGATGCGGCCACCTCCGCCCCGCCCCGGCTCTGGACTCGGAGAGAGCGATCTCTTGGCCGGGCTCGGCGTGCGCGAGGACGACATGCAGCGGGTGATGTGCGAGCACGCCGATCGTTGCGGCGGATGCCCCGTCATCGCCCTTCCCTACGGCGAGCAGCTCGGGCTGAAGCGCGGTCGCGTCGTCCAGTCCGTCGCGCGTTATGCCGCGCTCGAGCTCGTCTACACGGAGCCGGTCCACGCGGCGGATCCGATCACGCAGTACCGCACGCGCGCGAAGCTGATCGTCGCGCCCGGCGGGAAGCTCGGGCTCTACGCGAAGGGCGGCGGCCACCAGGTCGTCGACATCCCGAGATGCCAGGTCGTCTCGCCCGTCATCAGCTCCGTCGCCGCGCAGCTCCGCACGCGGATCGCGCGTGACGAGGCGGAGCACGGACCGCTCGCTCCGTTCGATCCGGCCGGCACGGGCGTGCTCCGTGCCGTCGACCTCCGTGAGATCCGCCCCGAGACGACCGACGGCGACGGTGCACGTATCCTCGTCACGCTCGTCGTGCAGCGCGATCGCGTCCGTGACCGGATCGCGCTCGAGGCAGCGGCTCGCTCGCTCGCCGCGGAAGAGCCGCGCATCCTCGGGATCGCGGTCAACTTCCACGAAGGAGAGTCGCCCCAGATCCTCGGCAACGAGACGGTCGTCGTCCACGGCGTCGCGGCTGCCCCGGACCGGATCGGCCAGGCAGCCCACCAGGCGACGTACGGGTCATTCGTCCAGGCGCACCGCGGCCAGGCCGAGCGCGTGCATTCGACGGTGATCGATCTCCTCGCGCTCGGGCGCCCCCGACCGGGAAAGTCCGCCCCGCCGAAGATCCTCGATCTCTACGGCGGCTCCGGCGCGATCGCGCTCGCGCTCGCGCATGCGGGCGCCGACGTGCACCTCGTCGAGTCGTTCGCTCCGGCAGTCGCGCACGTCGAAGAAGCCGCGCGCAAGGCGAAGCTCTCCGTACGTGCAGAGGCGGCCGACGTCGCCTCCGCGCTTCGGCGGTTCGCCGAGCAGAAGGCCTCGTTCGACGCGGCCGTCGTGAATCCACCTCGTCGCGGCATGAGCCCGCTCGCGCGAGAGCTGCTCACGCGGACGGAGGTCCCGCTCATCGCATACGTTTCGTGCGATCCGGACACGCTCGCGCGCGACCTCGATCACTTCACGCGCCTCGGCTACGGCGTGACGACGCTCCGCCCGCTCGACATGATCCCGCTCACGGACGAGGTCGAGACGATCGCCCTGCTCCGGCGGAGCGGGCCGACGGTGCCGAAGGTGCTCTGGGAGGACGAAGAGATCCTCGTCGTCGACAAAGGAGCCCACGAGCCGACGACGCAGCAGGGTGAATACGCCTCGTCGCTCCTCGCGCGGGCGCGCAAGCTCCCCGGCGCGAGCGAGGCCGTTCCCGTCCACCGCATCGACGTCGGCACGAGCGGCCTCGTCATGCTCGCGAAGCGGCCCGACCTCGCCGCGAAGTGGCAGGCCGTGCTCACCGCCGACAGCTCGCGGAAGATCTACGTCGCAGGCGCGCGCGGCGTGACGCCGAGCAAGGGCGCCATCACGCGCGAGCTCCGCGAGGACGGAAGGATGTACCCTGCACGCACGCGGTATCGCCGCCTCGCCGTCGCGAGCGGTCACTCCGTGCTGAGGGTCGTGCCCGAGCAGGGGCGGACGCACCAGATCCGTCGTCACCTCGCCGCGATCGGGCACCCGGTGCTCGGTGACGATCGCTACGGGCACGCACCGACGAACCGCTTCTTCGAGGAGAAGAACGCGCTCGATCGCACGTTCCTCCATTGCGTCCGCATCGAGTTCGTCCATCCGCGCACCGATCAGCGCCTCATCATCGAAGCGCCGATGCCGGGCGACCTCCGCGCCGTGCTCGAGCGCACGAGCGGGCCGGGCACGCTGCGCTTCCTCGATCACAAGAACGCGCTCGGCCAGAGCGGCGTCTCGAGCTTTCCACCGCCGCCCGACTCGAGGAACGACTCGAGCAAGGTCCTCGACGTCGACTCGAGCACCCGGACGCTCCGCGCCGAGATGGTGAACGACGACGAAGGGTGACGGACGATCCGTCGAGGAACGTCAGTCGTCCCAGCCGCGATCGAGGTCGTCGGGCGGAGGTGCGTCGGACGCATTCGACGCGCGCGGTTTGACCTCGGCCGCTTCGCGAAGGAGCTTTCGCTCGAGCGCCGCGCGGACGGTGTCGTCGAGGACCTTCTGGAACGTCGCCTCGTCGAGGCGTGGATCGAGCTCGACGACGCGCGCTCCGACCGCGAGCGCGCGATCCGCGAGCGCCTCGCGTTCGGCCTCGTCCTTCGGCGGCACGAGCACGAGGACGACGTGAGGCATGTCGACGGCGATGCGCTCGCATGCGCTCGCGATGTCGTCCGCACGCACCGTGAGGATGCGGCGCCCCTCGAAGGCCGTGACGACGCGAAGGACATGGATCCCGGTCGCACCGATGATGAGCGCAGAGAGGGGCCGTGACCGGATGAGCGTCGCGTCCAACAGCTCGAGTCTAGCTGGGCGATGCGCGCTTTGTCCGCTAAGAAGGGCGGAATGTCGCGTTCGGCGAGCCCGTCCCGTCTCGATCCTCATGGGGGCCTCGTGGGCATCGGAGAAGGAATGATCCATCGCCGTCTGGTCGTCCGGGCGAAGGACGTCGTCTTCGTCAAAGGTGTCATCGAGGCCCACGACGGCCTCGCACACGTCTTCGCCGAGAGCGGCGGCGACCTCACGATCGCGGCTGCTGCCGGCCGAGATGCGGAGCTCGACGAGCTGGTACGGGACCTCGCCGCCGAGCTCGGAGGCATCCTCCGGGACGAGCAGCGTGATGCGGGAACTGGCGAAGGCGCACCCAATGGCTGAGCTCTCCGACTACGACGTCGCGGTCGTCGGCGGCGGGCCGGCGGGATCGAGCACGGCGCTGCATCTCGCCCGCCGGGAAGGCGTCCGCCCGCATCGCATCGTCGTCCTCGACAAGGCCCGCTTTCCTCGCGACAAGCCGTGCGCCGGCGCCGTCAGCCAGCTCGGGGTCGATGTCCTCGCGGCGATCGGGATCGATGTCGCCGTCCCCTCCGTGACGATGAAGGGCGCTCGCGTCCTCTCCGGCGCCACGATCGGCGAGACGATCGAGCACATGGGCATCGTGATCCGGCGGACCGAGTTCGACGCGCAGCTCCTCGAGACGGCGCGGAGCGACGGTATCCACGTACGCGACGGCGAAGGCCTGCGAGCGATCGAGCGCACCGGAGGCGGCGAGCGAGGAGGCTTCACGCTCACGACGACCGAGGGCTCGACGATTCGAGCGCGCTTCGTCGCCGCGGCCGACGGTGCCGGGAGCACGACGCGAAAGCTCCTCGGGATCCGCGAGCCCGATCGCAAAGGTCACCTCTACGTCCTCGACACGGAGGCGACGCCCTCGGACGAAGGCGTCACGCGCGGGCTCGTCGACTTCGATCTCACGATCCTCGACGACGGTCTCGAGGGTTACTACTGGGACTTCCCCACCATCCTCGACGGCGCCGTGCACGTCAGCCGCGGCATCTATCACGCGAACCTCACGAGGCCGGACGCACCGTCGGGCGAAAGCGTGAAGGACGTCCTCGCGCGTGCGCTCGCGCGGCGCGGGATCGACATCGCGAAGGTGAAGCTTCGTCCGTTCAGCACGCGCCCGTTCGTTCCGCGATCGACCGCGTGGGTGAAAGGCGTCGTCCTCGTCGGCGAGGCGTACGGCATCGATCAGACGACCGGCGAAGGGATCGCACAGGCGATCGAGATGGGCCGCATCGCCGCGACCCATCTTGCTCTCGCGTGCCGGACCGGAAGCCCACGCTTCGAGGGATACGAGCGCGCCGTCCGGACGTCGACGACGGGGCGACACCTGCTCCAGAGCGCATGGCTCGCGAGGCGCGTCTACGCGCGCGTCGGCCATCCCGCGCGTCGTTATCTCCTCCGCTCGCCGTACGCGCGGGCGGCGGCGATGCGGTGGTATCGCGGCGAGACGCTCTCGCTCCCGACGCAGCTCCGTCTCGGGGTCGGTCTCGCGGCGTCGCTCTTCGCGCCGTCCTGAATCAGACGAGCGGGTCCTCGATCTCCGTCACCTCGCGGTCGCGCGCGCGCTTCTCGCGGAGGCGATGCTGCACGTATTCGACGAGCCCCTCGACGTAGCTCTCGAACGGCGGGCAGCGCACGTCGCTGTCGGAGAGGAGCTCGGTCGTGTTCGCGATGCTGTACGAGACGGGCGTGGCGAGCGCGTCGAGGAACGCGCGCGGGCTCTTCGCGAGACGATCGAGCCCCGGCGTCCGCAATAGCGCCTTCGTCAGGTTCGCGGGGATGAAGCCGCGAGGGCTCCTCCGTCCGCCCGCCGTCGCGACGAGCTCGAAGACGCGGCGCACGGTGAGCGGCGCGGGATCCCCGATGTGGAACGTTCGTCCGGGGGCCCGCGGATCCCGGCCGAGCATCTTCGCCGCGCGGACGACGTAGTCGATCGGCACGAGGTTCAGGTGCGTATCTCCGCGCCCCGGCAGCGGCACCGGGAAGTCGGGCGGGCTCGTCACGATGAGCAAGATGAGGAAGTACGGCCCGTCGAAGCGATCGACCTCTCCGGTCTGCGAATCGCCGACGATGATCGTCGGGCGCACGATCGAGATCGGTAGCTTGCCCATCTTCGAGCGGACGATCCGCTCGCCGCGCGCGAGGGTCTCCTCGACGACGTTCCGGAACGCCTGTCCCTTCTCGAGCTCGTCTTCGAGCACGAGACCGGTGCGATCGCCCGAGACCTGCGCGGTCGAGTGGTAGACGAGGTTCTTCAGCGTCGTGCACTGCGACGCGACCTCGAGGACCTCGCGTGCTCCGTTGACGTTGACCTCCGTCGCGAGCTTCTTGTCCGCGCCCAGGTACGAGACCTGGGCCATGTGGTGGATGATGTCGATCTCCGGAGCGAGCGCCCTCAGCTCGGCGCCCGAGAGGCCGAAGTCCATCGCCGCCGCGTCGCCTTCGACGAGGTTCACACGCTGGCGTTGCTCGAGCGGAAGCCCGTCGAGCGCAGCTTCCGCCTCGGGGAGCGACTTGGCGCGGACGACGGCATGCACGAACGTGCGCTCCGGTCCGCGCACGAGCTCTTCGCACATCTTTCGCGCGGCGAAGGACGGAAAGCCCGTGAGGAGAACGACGTCGTCGTAACCAGCGCGAGCCATCAACCGTCACCGAGTGTCGTCGAGAGCGGTACGGTCAGGGACCGTTCCCGCAGAACTGATCGCCTACGCCGCGGAGCCATGCGCCGTAGTTCGGGTACGAGAACTGGCTGCAGAGCCCGCCCGCGAGGGCCGCGCTCGCGCAGTTGTTCGCGTTGTTCATGAACGTCGAGCACTGCCCCCCTGCTCCGTTCACCAGCGTGTAGCACTGATTCTCGGACGTGGGCAGACACTGATCGCAGCTCGTGTCGGCGCAATCGGTCGCACACCCCATGTTGTGGCGGCACTGGTTGTCCACCGAGGAAGCAGCGCAAGCATAGAGTCCCGTGCGCTGGTCGAAGGGGTGGTTGAACGGCGAGAGGCACGTCCGACACGCCGCTGGCAGCGCGGCGAACGCGGCGACGCACGTTGCTGCGTTCGGGCCGGCGGCGCAGGCCGTGGTGAGCGTATCGAGGCTCGCATCGGTGCAGAGATTCTGCAGCTGCGCGGTGATCGCCGTCGTCGTGCCGTTCGGACACGAGCTGTACGTTGCCGGGCAGGTCGACTGCTGGTTGTTGCACCGGCGCGGGGCGACGAGCCCGTTGCAGAACGAGCTGGATGCGGAGCAGTTCGCGCACTGGACTCCGCCCTGCCCGCACGAGTTGTTGTCGATGCCGAGCGTGTCGCAGGTGTTGTTGGGACGGCAGCAGCCGGCGCAGTTGCCCGGCCCGCACTTGTCGATGCACTGGCGGCCCTGACAGACCTTGTTCGAGGCCGAGCAGTCGGTGCACGCACCGCCGCCGGTCGGGCCGCAGGCGTTGTCCTGATTGCCGACGACGCACGTGTTGCCCGAGCAGCAGCCGTTCGGGCACGTGGCCGGTCCACACGCCGGCACCTGACAAGAGCCCGACTGGCAGACGCGCGGCGGGTTCTGGTTCGAGCAGTTCTGGCAGAGCGCTCCGCCGCTCCCGCACGCGTTCTGCTGCGAGCCTACGGCGCAGATGTCACCGACGCAGCAGCCGGCGCACGTCGCGGGATTGCAGACGCTGCCCGCGACGCACTCGCCGAGCGCGTTGCAGACCTGGTTCGGCCCGCACGTCTTGCATGCCTGGCCGTTCGTCCCGCAGGCGAGCGGAGTCGTCGAGACGACGCACTGGTTGCCGACGCAGCAGCCCGGGCAATTCGCCGGTCCACACGTCTGCTGCGGCTGGCACGTGCGAGCGTTCGGCTGACCGTCGGGGACGCAGATCTCGTCGCTCGCGCATGCGTCGCAGGACTGTCCCTGCTTCCCGCACGCCGTCGTGTCGGTGCCGATCACGCATTGGCCGGCCTTGTTGCAGCAGCCGCCGCAGTTCTGCGGACCACACTGGCTCGTGCCTTCGCACTGCCCGCCGCCGCCGCCGACGGCGCGACAGATCTGGCCGGCCGCGCACGCATCGCACTGCGCGCCCTTTGCTCCACACGCGGACGCGACGTCGCCGGGGAGGCACTTGTCACCGACGCAGCAGCCGTCGCAGTTCGTTGCGTCGCACTTCGTCGTCCCGCACGAGCGCGCCGACGCATCACAGGCACGCCCTTCGGCGGCGCAGTCCGAGCACTGTCCGCCCGACTTCCCGCATGCCGAAGGCTCCGTTCCGCTCAGGCAACGCATGCGCCCTTCGTCGACGGAGCAGCAGCCGAGGCACGTCCGCGAGCTGCACGACGGGTCGTCACGCCCGCAGACACGCGAGCCCGTACACACGCTGAAGCCGTTCGCGACGCAGTCCGAGCACCGTCCACCAGCAGACCCGCACGCGCGGACGTCTCCGCCGGTCCGGCAGGTGCCCGTCGCGTCGCAGCAGCCGTTCGGACACGTCGACGGTCCACACGCGGCGGACACGCCCCCGTCGAGCGTCTCCGGCTCGAGGCTGGTCCGACCGCATCCCGGGGCCAACAAGACGAGGAGCACTGCGCCGATGAACGCGAGCGCGATGAAGCGAAGCAGACGACGGGGATCGTTCGGGGACGACGCGGGCACCCCGAGAGAAGAAAGGCGCATCGGGACCTCTGGGGGCGGAGCGTAGCGCGTCGTGGAAACCGCCGGTAGCCCGGTCGAGCTTCGATAAACGTGCTGCGGCGCCGTTTCTTGTTCCTGGACGTAAACCGGCTCTCGCCTCCAAACGTGAATGCAGCGCCGATCTCCGGGCCGCAAACGCACGAAGGGGCCCGTCGCATCGCCTGCTAGGCTCGAGGCGGTGACCGAGCGCTTCGCGTACGACGACGTCCCGTACGACACGGAGGCCAACGCGGACACGCATCCGTCGTCGATGGCGACGCTCGCACGCCTCGCCGGCCTCGTCGCGGCGCCGCCGTCCGTCGCACGCGTCCTCGAGATCGGCTGCGGAAACGGGGAGAACCTCGTCGCGGCGGCCACGTACCTTCCGCGCACGCGCTTCGTCGGGTTCGATCTCGCAGCGAGCGCGATCGAGGTCGGACGCGCATCTGCGAGGACGTCGGGCACGGACAACGTGACGCTCTACAGCGCCGACATCCGGGACGCTCGAACGAGCGGGATCGCGAACGAGGCGCCCGGCAGCTTCGACTACGTCGTCGCGCACGGCATGTGCTCGTGGGTCCCTCCGGACGTGCGGCATGACCTCCTCGCCGTGATGCACGATGCGCTTGCGCCCCGAGGCATCGGCTTCGTGAGCGTCAACGCGCTGCCCGGATGGGAGCTCCGGCGTGCACTCCGCGAGCTCGCTCTCGACAGGGCGCGATCGCTCGACGCCCCCGCGAGCAAGGTGGCCGAGGCGCTGAGCGCGATCGGAGAGATCGCCCGCACGGGAAAGGACGCATCCGGTTTCTTCGGCGCGCTCTCGGCAGCCGCTCGCGAGTACCTCGAGCACGTGGAGCGCGCGACGCCGCCCGACGCGCCCTTCTCGCGCTACGTGTTCCACGACCTCCTCGCCGACATCAACGAGCCGTTCTCTGCCGACGCGCTCGCATCCGAGCTCGCACGCGCAGGGCTGCGTATCGTCTGCGAGACGCCGCTCCGTCCATCGCGAGCGTCGTCGTCGTTCGAGGATCTCGCAAACGACCTCGCGAAGACGGGCACGCCGTTCCTCCAGGTGCTGGTGCAGCGCGACGATGCACCTGCCGCGCGGCGGGTCGACGCCGGCGCCGTCATCGACCTGCTCCTCTGGGCCGACTTCGCGCCCGTATCGACCGGCACGTTCCGCACGACGACCGGCGCGCTGGTTCGTCCCGTCGGTGACGACGGCCTCGCGCGTGCGACGCAGCGGGCGCCTGGGTTCGTGCGCGTGTGCGAGCTCGCGGACGACGATGCTCGCACCGCGCTCGCGCGCCAGCTCTTCGCCGGCTTCTGCGAGGGCGTCTTCACGCTCGTGACCGAGGCGCCGCCGGCGTGCACGACGGACGTTGGGGATCGACCGCAAGTCGCCGAGCACGTGCGCATCCGCGCGGCCGTTGCCGTGCAGGCCCGTGCGCCGTCGGCGATCCTCACGAGCGCGCTCCATCGGTCCTACCGCGTACCGTGGTCGGAGCTCGTCGTCGTCGCGCAGCTCGATGGAGCGCACACCTCGGCGGAGATCGCCGAGGCGGTGAAGCGCGAAGCGAGCGGTGTCCCGTCCTCGATCGCGGGCCCGCTCGCCGGCGCAACGGATCGCGAGGTCGATCGCGTCGTCGCGACCGTCATCGATCGCATCCGGCGACATCTCTTCCTCGTCGAGGGTCCGCGATGACGCGCGAGGAGTGGAACCCGCTCGCTCACCGCGCGCTCGTCACGGCATCGCTCTACGGGCTCGCGGCGCGGACGAGCACGCCGAAGGTCGTGTGCCTGTCGCCGGGTGAGCTCGCTCGCTCGAGCGTCGCGGACATCGTCGTGACCGTCGACGGGCCGAAGCTCGATGCGACGGCGCTCGCGACCGCTCGCGACGCGGCGCCTGCAGGCGTCGTCGCCGTGATCGTCGGGTCGACCTCCGCGCTCGGTCTGCTCGCGAGCGCCGCGCCTGCCGAGCCGGGCCGAACGGATGCGTTCGCACGCGCCGCCGCATGGGCCTCGGTCGCCGCGCGCGCTCCGCGTGCACCTGCCGTCTCGGCGGCACGCCTACGCGAGATCGCCGCGGCCGCGTCGAGCGCGAAGCTCGTGCTCGTCGAGCCGGACGTACCGCATGCGCGCACGCAGCCGAAGCTCGCGATCGATCGCGCGGTCCTTGCGACGATCATGCTCGGAGCGACCGCGCGAGCACTGCTCTTCGTCCGCGAGGGCGCGGCGCCGAAAGGCGGGCTCGCGCGGGTGCGCGACGAGCGCATCCTCGACGGATGGATCGACGGTAGTGGACTTCGGGGAGAGAACGCTCGCAGAGACAGCGCTCGGGGAGAGAGCGTTCGCAGCGCGCGCGCTCGGGGAGAGAGCATGGATATGCGCGCGCCTCTCGAGGACCGTGCGCCGCCATCGTTGCT
This sequence comes from Pseudomonadota bacterium, assembly GCA_023402175.1. Lineage (GTDB taxonomy): Bacteria > Myxococcota_A > Polyangia > Polyangiales > Polyangiaceae > Labilithrix. The sequence continues at coordinate 38,274 of JAEXCN010000327.1, forward strand.
CGATGCTGCGCGCGACGCGCTCGCCCAGAGCGAGACGCCGATGCGCGGCAAAGATCTCCTCCGCGAAGCACGCGCTCGATGGACGGACGCTGCGAGGTCCGCCGGAACGCGCGCGCCGACGAGCTCGGCGGACGCGGCCGTCCTCGCGAAGGAGCTCCGCCTTCTCTGGATCGACGGGGCGATCGAGCTCTATGCGGTCGATCCTGCGGTGCCGCTCGTCGCGGCGTGAGACGGAGAGAGAGACGTCACCGTCACACGTCAGACGAGATGCGGATGACGCCTTCCAGGAGGCGGCTCAGAAGCCCATCTGCGAGCGCGCGGCCTCGCGGAGGAGGCCGTCGGCGATGTCGATCCGGACGAAGCCGTCGCCGCTCTTCTTCCCGATCGCGATCCCGAGCGGCGCCGTGGGCAGGTTCGCGCGCTTCGGATCGAGGCGGAGCGGCTGCGCCACGACGATCGTCGACGCGTCGCTCGCGATCGCACCCGTGAAGCGCTTCAGCGCGGGCTCGTCGGCGAGCTTCCGATCGGGTTGCGCGCCGATCTTGAGCGTGACGACCGGCTCGGCGCCGGCACCGAGCGACAACACGCCCTGCTCGGTGATCCAGGCGGCGCCCGACGCGCTGCTCGTCTTCGCCGCCGGCGTCGTCGGCGCGCCCGCGTCTCGCCGGATCGTGCCGCGCTTCGTGTCCTTCGCCTCGCGGACCACCGTGACGGAGGAGATCTTGCCGCGCCCCGGCAGCTCCTCGCTCGTGGAGCTGACGTCGCGCACGCGGAGCAGCTCCTTGAACGGCTCGGCCTTCGTCAGATCGAAGAGGCCTCGGATGGCCTTGTCTGCTGCAGCGGCGTCCCGCACCGGCGCGCGGACGAGGAGCCCCGTCGGCTCGTCGAGCGCGAGCGCGAACGCTGCGGCTTCGTCGCGCGCGCTCGTCATCGCTTCAATGACGTCGTGGAGTTTTCCCGGATCTTTGAGGCGCGGACCGAGCGACGTCGCGATCGTCTTCTCGAGCTCCTTCGACTGCTCCGCACGCTCGGCCTCGCTGTCACGCATCGAGAGCGCGAGCGCGGAGACGGCGGGGAGCGCGAGGATCGGCGACGCGTCGCCGATCTTCATCCCATCGACCCATTTCCGAGCGGGACCGTCGCCGGCGCGGGGCGTGAGCGTCGCCGTCACGACCGTCGCGTCGTCGGTGACGTCGAGCGCGACGCGCAGCTTCTCGAGGTCACCGAAAATCGCGACGCGGCGCGCGAGCATGGAGTCGAGCGCAGCGACGATCGCCGCGGGATCGCCGAAGTCCGGAGCGCGCCCGCGCTCGGCGCGCATTCGCTCGTCCTGCGTGAGGAGGAACGACTTGCCGTCCTTCCAGAGCGCATCGATCTTCGGCTGGAGCATCGTCTCGAGCGCCTTGCGACCGATCTCGATCACCGCGGCGGACTCGACCGGAAGCGGACGCGCCGGAAGCGTGCGCGTGACGTACGGCCCGAGCCGCGCGAAGTCGGCCTCCGCGCGCGCGACGAGGAGGTAGCCGTTCTGCGTGATCGCGAGCTGAAGCTTCCGATCCGCCGACGTCGAGCGGTTCGGAACGAGGACGGTCATCCCGGAGACGTCCTTCGCACTGAACCGCGCGGTGTCGCCGTCGGCGAGCAAGCCGCGCGCTCGCCGCGCGTCGACGAGCTTCATCGCGAAGGCGATGGTCGGGTCCGCTGGGTCGCCCGCGACGACGCCGTACATCGGTGCGGTCCCATCGAGCTCCGTCGCGAGCGAGATGTCGAGATCGGCGACCGCGACGAGCACGCCCGGGAGCGTCGTGGGAAGGATCCCGACCGCGCCGCCGACGCCGCGTTGGAGCTTCGTCCACGACGCGTTCGGGGACGCGACATAGATGTCCGCGAGCAGGTCGTCCGGCGCCTGCGCGAGCGGCTCGGTTGCGACCGCCCCCGCGTCGACCCCATGCGGACCACCGCTGCACTTACCGAGCGCGACGACGGAGGCCAGGGCGAGCGCCACGCTTGCGGCGACGACGTGCCACCTCTGCCACTTCACGGACGCTTTCTACCATCGATGGGCATGCATGGGCGAAGGGTGCGCTGTCCCAGTCCTTCGGTCGCGACGACGCGTTCGGCCGTGCTCTTCGCGATACGCCAGATTTGGCGTGGAAAGCTCCCGGAACGTGGACAACGATGAGGGCGACGGCGTCATCGCACCAACCGCCTCTTCCTGTCGGGCCGTTCCTCGGGCTAAGGTGCGAGGCGCTATCTGACCGGGAGCCCGCCCGATGCTCGACGACATACATAAAGAGTTGGTCAATTCGATCGCCAAGGCCCACGAGGCGCTCAAGCGCGATCTCGGAAAGCTGCGCGCGGGTAGAGCGAACCCGAACCTGCTCGACGGCATCAAGGTCGACTACTACGGCGCGCTCACTCCGCTCGCACAGATGGCTCACGTCAACGTGCCGGAGCCGCGCCTCATCACCGTGAAGCCGTGGGACAAGACCGTTGTGAAGGCGGTCGAGAAGGCGCTGCGCGAGAGCGATCTCAACCTCAACCCGCAGACGGACGGAGACCTCATCCGCATCCCGCTGCCGCCGCTCACCGAAGAGCGCCGTCGCGAGTTCGTGAAGATCGCGCGGAAGTACGGCGAGGAGTGCAAGGTCAGCATTCGCAAGGCGCGCCACGACGCGCTCGACATGCTGAACGAGCTCGACGAAGGCGGTGAGGCCAGCGCGGACGAGGTCGATCGCGCGAAGAAAAAGGCCGAGGAAACGGTGTCCGACTCGGTGAAGGTGGTCGACCAGATCATCGGGCAAAAAGAAAAGGACATCATGGAGGTATGACCTCCTTGACACTCACGAGCTTACCGGCGAGCCTTTTTGTGGTGAGTCGGTTCTCCCGGAGTCCAAAAGCGGAGTCGTCTACTTGATGCGCGCTATCGCAGCGGGAGCAAGCGACGTGGGGCTCCAGAGGGAGCACAACGAGGACTCGTACGTCGTACTCAAGGAGTACGACCTCTTCGTGGTCGCGGACGGAATGGGCGGTCACCGCGCTGGCGACGTCGCCTCGAAGCTCGCGACCGAAACGATCAGCGAGTTCTTCAAGTCGACGGCCAACGACGACGTCACCTGGCCCTTCCACTTCGACACGAACCTGTCGGAGGAGGAAAACCGGCTGCTCACCGGCATCCGCGTCGCCAACCGCCAGATCTTCGAGCGGAGCACGCGGTCACGCGAGTACCACGGCATGGGTACGACGGTCGTCGGCGCCATGTTCAGCCCGCGCAAAGGACGCATGTACATCGGCCACGTCGGCGACTCGCGCTGCTACCGCGTGCGGGGCGGGCAGATCCAGCTCCTCACGCGCGACCATTCGCTCATCAACGACTACCTGCTCGCGATGCCCGACCTCACCGAGGAGCAGCGGAGCGAATTGCCGAAGAACGTCATCACGCGCGCGCTCGGCATGCAGGATCAGGTCGTCGTCGACCTCCAGCACGACGAGCCGTCGCCGGGCGACGTGTATGTCCTCTGCTCGGACGGGCTCTCCGGCATGGTGCAGGACGACGAGATCCAGCGGATCATCGTCCAGAACCCGGACATCCGTGACGCATGCGCGAAGCTCATCGCGCGCGCGAACGAGCACGGCGGCGAGGACAACGTCACCGCAGTGCTCATCAAGATCGAGGAGCAGCTCGACGCGCCCACGGAAGAGATGCCGGCGGCGCGAGCGCGTGCGCTCCGGGACGAGTCCGTCGGCACCACCGAGGACACGACGGCACCCGGACCGGGTCGCCACAAGCAGTGAGGCGGCGGCGCTCGGCTCGGGCGCCGTAAGGAGCCTGGAATCGTTGCGGCAGAGGCTGCCCCTGCCCTCGCGGAGCGGACCATTCCGCTCGACGGCGGAGGGAAGCCGGTCTACACGTCCCCGCAGCGATGCACGAGCTTCTGGAGATCTTCCGCAGCCTCACGAAGAACCTCGATCAGTTCACGATCGAGCACGGCAACACGACCTACGCGATCCTGTTCGGGATCGTGTTCGTCGAGACGGGGCTCGTCATCATGCCCTTCTTGCCCGGTGACTCGCTGCTCTTCGCAGCCGGCGCCGTCGCGTCGCGCGAAGTCGACGGAAAACACCTCCTCGACCCGGTGCTCCTCGCGGCTGGCCTCATCGTCGCGGCGATCCTCGGCGACACGGTGAACTACCACGTCGGCAAGGCGATCGGCCCGCGCGTGATGAAGGGTGAGAGCTCGCGCCTCTTCAACAAGAAGCACCTCGACAAGACGCACAAGTTCTTCGAGAAGTACGGCGGAAAGACGATCATCCTCGCGCGCTTCGTCCCGATCGTCCGCACGTTCGCGCCCTTCGTGGCCGGCGCGGGCGCGATGAACTACCGCAAGTTCATCGTCTACAACATCATCGGCGCCGTCGCCTGGGTGACCCTCATGCTCGGCTCGGGCTGGCTCCTCGGCCAGGTGCCGGTCGTGAAGAAGAACTTCGAGCTGATCGTCGTCGGCATCGTCGTCCTCTCCGTGCTGCCGATGGTCGTCGAGTGGTGGAAGGCGCGCAGCGCGAAGCCCGAGAAGGACGACGAGAAGGCCGAAGCGGCCTGAGTCGTCTGCGGCTCCTGACGGAACCGCCTCTCGTTCGCCCGCTGCCGCCGCCGCACTGAGCTGGTGCGGCCCGCGCTCGAGCCGATCACCATCCTCTTCCCGAATCACGAACCGCGTCCCGCGCGCGTGCGGCGCGGCGCGTCGCGAAATGCGGGGCGCCTCAACCGCGCTATGGCAGGCGAAACGCGTCGGGACTAGAGTTCGAGCATGGCTCAGAAAGCGCTCACCCCTGCGGAAATCAACGGTTTCACGGCGGAGGGTGACGTCCCCGGCGATCTCGCTGCCCTTCGCGCGGCGGCGAAGGAGTGGCGCGAAGGCGCCGTGAAGAAGAGCGTCGCGAAGATGCCCGAGCGCAAGGCTCGCTTCTCGACGTGGAGCGACCTCGAGGTCCCGGACGTGCTCACGCCGGCCGACGTGAAGCTCGACTACATGCGGGACCTCGGCCTTCCCGGCGAATACCCGTTCACGCGCGGCGTGCAGCCGACGATGTACCGCAGCCGTCTGTGGACGATGCGCATGTTCGCCGGCTTCGGGACGCCCGAGCAGACGAACGAGCGCTTCAAGTATCTCCTCGCGCAGGGCCAGACCGGTCTCTCGACCGCTTTCGATTTCCCGACCCTGATGGGCTACGACTCCGACTCGCCGCGCTCGCTCGGCGAGGTCGGCATGTGCGGGGTCGCCGTCGACACGCTTCGCGACATGGAGGTCCTGTTCAAGGACATCCCGCTCGACGAGGTCACGACGTCGATGACGATCAACGGCCCGGCGATCGTCCTCCTCGCCTTCTACATCGCGCTCGCCGACGTCCGCGGGATCCCGCGCACGAAGATCGGCGGCACCGTGCAGAACGACTGCCTGAAGGAGTTCATCGCGCAGCACGCGTGGCTCGTTCCTCCGCGTCCGGCGATGCGCATCGTCACGGACATGATCGAGTTCTGCTCGAAGGAAGTCCCGCGCTGGAACACCGTCTCGATCAGCGGCTATCACATCCGCGAAGCCGGAGCGACGGCGGCCCAGGAGCTCGCCTTCACGATCGCGGACGGCATCGGCTACGTCGAGTCGTGCCTCGAGCGCGGGCTCGACGTCGACGACTTCGCCCCTCGCCTCTCCTTCTTCTGGGACGTCCACAACGACTTCTTCGAGGAGATTGCGAAGTTCCGCGCCGGCCGCAGGCTCTGGGCGCGATTGATGAAGGAGCGCTTCGGCGCGAAGAAGGCCGAGAGCATGAAGCTCCGGACGCACGCGCAGACCGCGGGCGTCTCGCTCACGGCGCAGCAGCCGTACAACAACGTCGTCCGCGTCGCGCTCCAGGCGCTCGCAGGCGTGCTCGGCGGGACGCAGTCGCTCCACACGAACTCGCTCGACGAGACGTACGCGCTTCCGACGGAAGAAGCCGTGACGATCGCGCTCCGCACGCAGCAGATCATCGCGGAGGAGAGCGGCGTGGCGAACACGATCGATCCTCTCGCCGGCAGCTACTTCGTCGAGGAGCTCACGAACCGCCTCGAGCAGGAAGCCGTCGCGTACATCCGCCGGATCGACGAGATGGGCGGCATCGTCTCGGCGATCGAGAAGGGCTACCCCCAGCGCGAAATCGCCGCGAGCGCCTACCGCTTCCAGCGGCAGCTCGAGGCCGGCGAGCGCATCATGGTCGGCGTCAACAAGTACGACAGCGGCGACGACTCGGGCGCCGCGAACATCCCGCTCCTCAAGATCGACGAGGAGGTCCAGAAGCGCCAGGTCGCGAACCTCCACGCCGTGAAGGAGAAGCGCGACGGCGACCGCGTGAAGGCGGGCCTCGAGGGCGTCCGTCAGGCGGCGAAGAGCGGCTCGAACCTCATGCCGCCGATCATCGACGCGGCGAAGGCCTACTGCACGCAGCAGGAGATCTGCGACGTCCTTCGCGAGGTCTTCGGGACGTACACCGATCCCGCGGAGTTCTGACCGCGATGGCGGGGGGGCCCCCCGGCGGGGATCGCGGAACGCCGACGTACGGATATTACGAGCCGCCGCTTCACTCTCGCGGCAGGCCCGCCGTCATCACGTGGTTTCGCGTGTACGCCGTGACGTCGATCTTCCTGTATCTCGGGTTCCTGGGATTCCTCGCGCTCTGGCAGTTCCTCACGCCGGCCGTCCCGAACGAAGCAACATCGCCCACTCCGATAGAGGCCGTCGCCGTTCTCGCCTTCATCGTCTTCATCTGCGTCGCGTTCGCCGCGTTCTACGGGGTCGCCGCGATGGTGCCGTACAAGCCGTGGGGCTGGACGATGGGCCTCGTCGCGATCACCCTCGGGCTGATGAGCTGCATGGCCGTCGCGAGCGTGCCGCTCCTCATCTACTGGCTGAAGCCCGAGACACGAGCCGCGTTCGGCCGCCTCTGAAAGCCACGGCGCGCAAGCGCGCTACGCCGTCAACGGCGTGATCCGCGCCGCGATCTCTTCGCCCTGGCGGATCGAGTCGGGGATGCCCGTCCCGATGTAACCGTTGCCTCCGATGTGGAGGCCGGGATGGGTCCCCGCGCGCTCGAGGAGCCGCCGCACGCGCGGCAGATGACCGACGTACGGCTGCGGGCTCGACTTCGTGAAGCGGAACACCTTCGAGAACATCGGCGGGCGATCGATGTTCAAGAGATCGAGCACCTGCGTCCGCGCGATGCGGACGAGATCATCGTCGTCGCGCTCGCACATCTGCTCGTTGCCCGCGCCGCCGAGGAAGACGCGAAGGAGGACCTGACCCGCGGGCGCGCGGTGGTCCCACTTGCTCGAGACGAACGTGCACGAGAGGATCGGCCGGTTCTCTGCGCGGGGCACGAGGAAGCCGAAGGCATCGAGCGGATGCCGGACGTCGAACTTCCGGTACGCGAGGAAGACCGTGGCCGCCGACGTGTACTGGATGTCGCCGCACATCGCGGAGAGCTCCAAGTCGAAGTCCTGAACGAGACGCGCCGCGACGTGCGCCGGCACGGCGAGGACGACGTCGTCGGCGAGGAGCGGCCCGTCGCTCGTGTCGACGACCCAACGCCCACGCGAATCGCCTTCCGGAAGACGATCGATCTTCCGCGCCGCACGTGACGTGAACACCTCGGCATCGCGGAGCTTGTGCGCGACGTTCAGCACGAGGTCGCCGACGCCTCGCTTGAGCGAGAGGAAAGCCGTGCCCTCGCCCGCTACGGTGTCCGCACGCCGCTTCTCTTTGAGCGCACGCATCGCCGAGACGAGCGAGCCGTGCGTTCGTTCGGCCTCGACGAGCTGCGGAACGCAGGCGCGGACCGAGAGCGATGCGGGATCGCCCGCGAACATCCCGCCGAGGAGCGGACCGGCGATCCGCTCGGCGACCTCGTTCCCGAGCCTGCGCGCGATGAAGGAGCCGATGCTCTCGTCGTCGTCGTCCTTCCAGCGACGCGCCGGGACGAGCAGATCGAGACCGGCCCGCATCTTCGCGTCCCAGCCGAGCAGCTCGCTGTCGACGAGCGGCTTGATCTCCGTTGGGACGCCGAGGATGAGCCCCTCGGGCATGGGATAGAGCTTCCGCTGCCACGCGATGTAGACGCGCCGCGTGTCGGGACGCGTTCCGATCAGCTCGTCGCCGAGGCCGACCTCGCGTGCGAGCCGGGTCGCGTGAGGCTTCGACGCCACCCACGAGTCGGGCCCGGCATCGATGATGAAACCATTGTGTCGGACCGTGACGAGGTTCCCGCCGAGGCTCGCGCCGGCCTCGACGATCCGGACCTCGCAGCGCTCCTGCCCCTTCTCGAGGGCGTGAGCGGCAGCGAGCCCGGTGATTCCGCCTCCGACGATGACGACTCGCTTCATCCCCCTCTGGTCGACCCCGGGCGCGTGGCAGGACGCGCTGCCGCGACGTCGCGGTGCTGCTCCGGTTGGGCGAGGACGCCGCGCACCACCGAAGCGAGCGCGTCGATCATGCCGTCTCCCGCGTTCAACGAAGTGCTTCGATAGAGCCCCATCCCCAACTCGCCTTCACACCAGGCTCTCGCCTCGATATCGAGGTCATAGAGGATCTCCACGTGATCGGCCAGAAACCCGATCGGCGCGATCACGACGTGCTCGATGCCGCGCTTCGCGAGGTCCTCGAGCGACGTCCTCAGATCTGGTCCGAGCCACTCGATCCCGGTCCCAATCCCTTGGCTCTGGAACGCGATCACGTGCTCCACGAAGCGCCCGCCGCGCGCGCGTACCTCCGCCACCACATCCTCGGCGCTGCCGCGGAATTCCTCCTCGTACGGATCGCCCGCTTTCACGATCGCCAGCGGAAGGCTGTGCGCGGTGAGAACGAGCGCCGTACGACCGGCCCCGCCCGGCGGCACCTTCGCGAGCGCGTCCATGACGACGTCCGCGAACGCTCGCGTCAGCTCGGGACTCCGTCCCCAGTTCTTCGCGCAGAGGACCTCGAGCTTCGGATCGATCTCGCGCGCCGCGGCCGTCATCGCCGCGCCGTACACGCCCGCCGAATGCTGCGCGAGCGGCACGGTCACGATGCGCCGGATCCCCTCGGCCACGAGCTTCTCGATGACCTCCTTCGGATACGGATGCCAGAGGCGCATCGCGACGCGCGTCGGCAGCTCGAGCTTGGCCTCGAGCTGCCGCGCGACCTCGTACGTGATGTCGAGCAGCGGAGACCGCCCGCCGATCGCCGCGTAACGGCGACGAACCTCCTCCACGAGCTCCGACGGCGGCTCGTGTCCCCGGCGGATGTTCGTCAGGAACTGCGGGAGATCATCGAGGGACTCGACGGTGCCGTGCGCGATGAGCACGACCGCCGTGTCCCGCGCTGCCGGCGCGGACGTCATGCCTTCTTCGCCGAGGCCTCGTGCACGTAATCGACCACCGCCTGCACGGTCTCGACCGGCGTCTCCGGCAAGATGCCGTGGCCGAGGTTGAAGATGTGCCCAGGCCTGCCGCCGACCTCGTCGAGGACGCGCTGCGCGTGCTTCACGGCGATCTTCCGCGGCGCGAAGAGCACGGTCGAATCCATGTTCCCCTGCACGCCGCGGTCGTAGCCGATCTTCGCCCACGTCTCGGCGATCGGCGTCCGCCAGTCGAGGCCGAGGACGGTCCCGCCCGCATCCTTCATGAGCGGCAAGAGCGACTGGGTCCCGACGCCGAAGTGGATCACGGGGACGCCGCGCTTCTCGATGTCCTTCAGGATGTGCGCGACGTGCGGCTGCACGTACTCCGCGTAGTCGGCCGGCCCGAGCTGGCCCACCCACGAATCGAAGAGCTGCACGGCGTCGGCGCCTGCGTCGATCTGCTTGTGGAGGAACCGTCGGACGACCTCGCTGAGCTTGCTCATGAGGAGGTTCCAGGACTCCGGCTCGCCGTACATCAGCTTCTTCGTCTTGAGGAAGTCGCGGCTCTTGCCGCCTTCGACGAGGTAGCTGGCGAGCGTGAACGGCGCGCCCGCGAAGCCGATGAGCGGCACCGGCAGCTCCTTCTTGAGGAGCTTGATCGCCTGCATCACGTACCCGAGGCCTTCCTCGGGCTCGATCACGCGGAGCTTCTCGACGTCCGCACGGGTCCGGATGGGGTCGTGGACGACGGGTCCTTCACCTTTCGCGAACTCGAAAGGCGCGCCCATCGGCTCGAGCGGCAAGAGGATGTCGGCGAAGAGGATCGCGGCATCGACGCCCAGCTTCATCGGCTGGAGCGTCACCTTCATCGCGAGCTCGGGCGTCTTGCACAGCTCGAGGAGCGTGTGCTTCTCACGGAGCGCGCGGTATTCGGCCATGTAACGGCCCGCTTGCCGCATCATCCACACGGGAGTGCAGTCGACGGGCTCGCGACGGCACGCGCGGAGAAACCGGTCGTTCATGCCGGCGAGCCTATCATCACCCGGTCACGAGCGGCCCCCTCTCGTCATTCACTCGCGCTCGGAAAACCTAGTCGGCGCGAGGCTTGCGGCGCAGCTTGACCAGATCGATCGCGCGCGGCGGCCGCTCGTCCGGAGCGTCGAACGGCTCCTCGACGAGGTCGAAGCGCGCATGGTCGAACGGCGTCCCCGGCGCCGGGCCACGGAGCACGAGCCGCTCCCGGACGCCGCGCGCCTTCATCACGCGCGCGCGGTAGTGACAGTACGGGTTGTTGCCCGGTCGCCCGAAGAACGCGTGCGCCGTGAACGTGCAACCGCCGAGGCACACCTCTCCGAAGTCGCACGACGCGCAGTAGCCCCAGAGCCCCGTCCGCGGATCGTCCGGCGTGCGGCCGCGCGTGAACGCGAGCTCGGGCGTCGTCTCCCAGATCTCGCGGAGCGAACGCCCCGCACCGGATGGCGAGTCGACGAGCGTGCCGCCGACGTAGCTCGCGGTCTGGAGCGAGGGACAGGCCTTCACGGCGCCGTCCGACTCGATGCCCATCACGTAGCGACCTGCCTGGCATCCGCGCCAGTGGTCGGCATCACCTTCGCGGAGCGAGCGGAGCATCGCCTCCTCCGGGCCGAAGTACCCGAGGTTGTTCCCGGGCATGAGGAGGATGCCGTCTCTACGGGCGCGCTCCTTCAGCGCGGCGATGCGTGGAACGACGGCGAGCAGATCCCACGGCTGGAGCACCATGTCCGGCCGATCCGCTGCACGTCCGAGCGGCGTCGTGAGCTGCACCTGCCACGCGCGGATGCCGAGCCCTTTCAGGTGCTCGTAGAGAGGCTCGAGGTCGGCCTCGTTCAAGCGGTTCACGTTCGTGTTCGCCGCGATCACGATCCCCGCATCCGCGAGATGGCGGAGCGCGGCGGAAGCGGAAGCGAAGCTCCCGCGTGCGGCGCGCATCAAGTCGTGCGTCGCCTCGAGGCCGTCGATGCTCACGCTCGCGCGTGTGAGCCCGGCTTCGGCCATCGCCTTTGCGAGCGCCGCGTCGATGCCGCGGCCGCCGGTCGTCGTGACGGGCTCGATCCCCGCAGCCGAAAGCGCCGCGATGACGTCGAGGAAGCCGGGATGCAGATACGCCTCCCCGCCGATGAGGACGACCTCCTTCGCCCGCAGCTCGGCGAGCTCGTCGACGACACGTAGCGCATCGGCCGTCGACAGCTCGCTCGGTCGCGCCTCCCCCGCGCGCGAGCCGCAATGTGTACACGGCTGGTCGCACCGGAGCGTGAGCTCCCAGACGACGTACGCCGGATGGAAGTCGTGGGCGACCTCGTCCCCGCCCTCGGTCGGCACGACGGGAAGCTGGACGCGACGTGCATTCTTCATCTTACCCACCCAGGCACGAGAAGAGGATACGCTGGAGGCGCGCTCGTCGAGAGACCAGAGTGGAGAGCGCCGACGGCGGGAAGTCGGCGCCGAGCGAGGCATGATCGTGCTGTCGCGATCGGTGCGTCGTTTCCGAGGCCGAGTCGGGCAAAACCCGCCGTTCTTCGGCTCGAGCGCATCGGCATCCGACTTGCTGAAATGGGGTGAAGATGGCGTCCGTATCCAAGCTTGGTACCTGCAGCTCGTGTGGTGGCTTCGTCCCCGTCCGCGCATCGTCGTGCGTTCATTGCAGCGCGCCGATGCGTCCCCTGTTCGAGCGACTCCGTCTCGGAGTGCTCGGCGGCACCGTCGGCGGCGGAGCGATCGCGTTCACGCTCATGGCCTGTTACGGCTCGCCTCCGTGCGACGACGGCACGGACGACTGCTTTGTCTTCAATGGCGACGCCGGCTCGACCGAGGGCGACGCTGCGCGCGACGCGAGGCGCCCCGACGTCGAGGTCCGCGACGGCTCCACGGGCGATGCCGCGGATGCATCGGACGACGCCTCGCCCGACGACGGCGGACGTGACGCAGACGCAGACACCGACGCCGGCTGACTTCCTCGCTCGCGTCACGCGCGGCGGCGGACGGCCCACTGCATGCCGGTGACGAACGCGGTGACGAGCCGACGCGTCGTTGCCGTCTCGTGTGGCGACGAGGGGGGCGCGACCCATTCGGCTTTCACGCGGACGCTCTTCGCGCCGGCACCGTTCGTGATGGAGATCTTCTCGTCGTGACCGTCCTCACTCTTTGCGCTGCTCGTCCAGACGCGAGCCGCGGGGTTCCATCGTGGCTTCGCAATACCTGCCGCGCGGCAAGCGTAAGCGACCCAGGCGTGATTGACGGGGAACGGCAAGACGACCTCCACGAGCGACGAGACGGTCGTGGCAGTCGTTTCCTGATCGGGTTGCATCGGGTTCCATCCTCGAAGCCGTGGCAACCGCGGGCGAGGCGATCTCGCGGTGCAGGCCACGTGCCCGACGGCCTCCGGTCCTCTCGCGAGGTCCGAATTCCATCGCGATAAAACATTACCGTTTTCATGCCTCGTCTCGCACGGCATTTCCGTGTTCGAGGCGGCTCGGCCTCGCTCGAGCTCGCCTCTTCGAGGACGCTCGTCATCACTCGGTCTGAGTCGAACAGGCCGCTAGGAGCTTCGCCGCATTGGCGGCGGTCCTTGGAATCCAGTGTGACGTGGCTACGGGTTTCCCCTTATGGAACACGTTCGCCGCGATCGTCGATCCTGATGCAAACGTGCTTTTCCGAGCGTGGTCTGCCTCTGGTGTTGGGCTTCTCTGGCTTGCAAGCGGAGCGACGGGATGTGGAGGCGAAGCGGCGCCCGCCTCGCCGGGGCCCGTGGCCCCCAAGATTGCCGCGACGACGGCGCCCGAAACGGGTCCGTCACGAACGACGCCGAGCTCCGGGTGGAATTGCCTCGGCGACCCTCCCGACATCGCGCCGGGCTGGCGCACCGAGATCGCGGCGGTGCCGAGCGCGAGCGGCAATCCGCTCGAACAGGCGATGCGCACCGCACAGGACAAGCTCCGCGCGAAGATCTGCGTGAACGCCGAGAAGGATCCCGCAGCCGGCGACGCTTGCGCCTTCCTGGCATCGAAGATCGAGCCGTGGAAGACCGGTAACAACGAGCGCGAGATCTGTGCCTCGGCCGTGATCAAGGCGGCTTACATCGACGAGTGGCGGACGCTCGCCACCGACCTTGACGGGTTCGACAAGCGCCTCGCTGCATCGGCGAAGGATCTCCTCGTGGCCGCCACGTCGGCGAAGGCCGCAACGGCCAAGCCGACCTCGAAGTCCGCGCCGGCGTCCACGGGAACGACGCGGGCACCGCGGATCGCGGTCGTGGCGGTTTACGACGACAATTCCGAGCGCAAACAGAACCAGCTACCGGGTGGACTGCGTGCCGACTGGCTGGCGGCTCGCTTTCGCGTCGCGTTCGCGCCGCTTGGTGGTCTCGCGCTTCCTCCGAAGGGTTGGGTCGACGGCGACAGCCCGCCCGAGGGCTACGACATGGTCGTCGTGGGGCACATGTTCAAACGAACGACCGTGTCCCTCCCCACGGTGGACGTGTCGTGGACTGGCACGACGGCAGACGGTCGGCAGATCGAGACGTCCAGCGGCACGTTCCCGGAGGCTGCCGCGCCCCCGCCGCCGGCATCCACCCCACCGGCCATCCCCGCAACGCCAGGCCTTCATCTCACGATGGACAGCGATCACGCGGGCAGCATCTGCGCGGGCGAGACGACACAGCTTTGGCTGAAGAGCAGCGAGCAACTCCACGTTCGCGTCTTCGACCTCTACGGCCGCGACGGCGCCATGCTCGTCTTCCCGCCCGCTCGCACGCACAGCGATGTCGTTCCTGCTGGACGAACCATCCCGCTCGGCGATCCGAAGGGCTTCGAGGCCGTGCCGGCCCCCGGCTCCGAGCAAGAGCGTTACGTCGTGATCGCGGCGCCGACGCCGGCAGGCCTCGGTCGCTTCGCTTCGCTGAATGGATACTGCCGCCTGTCTCCCGACGAAGGAGCGAAGCTTCACCGGGGCGAATCGATCCCGCCGGGCGCGAAGGTCGCGGTCACCGGCTATCGGCTTCTCACGGGGAGATCCTGTCCGAGAGCGCCGTCGGCGGAGCATCTGAAAGCGGCCAACGCCGCCATCGAACAGCTCCCGATCTGCCCGCGCTGATCGGGCGCGGCGGCCGTCGAGCACGAATTGAAGTTCGGTAGGAAGACTGCCGGAACGTGGAGGAGAGACGAATGAAGCGCATTGCTTGGGTCGGAGGAATTGCCGTCGTCGTCGTGGCATGTGGAGGCGGTAGCGCCCCGGAGCCCATGACGCCGCAGAGCTCGTCGTCCAACGCGGGCGGCCTTCAGTCGGTCACGCCCTCGCGCAACCTGCACCTCCGAGCAGCCTTCGACAACAACCCGAGCGTCTATGTCGGGCGCTTCGTGCCGGCAGGGCTTTCGTCGAGCGAGCTCGACGAAAATCGTGCGGCGAAGACGTCGTGCAGCAAGTTTTTCACGGCACGCGAGCAGACCGTCAACCAGGAGATGGACGAGCTCGTGTACGCGTCGAGCTCGGCATCGGCGTCGGTCGGCGTGATCGCCACCGGCGCGCTGGCGAATGCACAGGGCGCGAGCGCGAAGGGCTCCGTCCTTCGCGTCCATTACATCATCAAGAAGAAGCTGCAGCTCGACAGCGATCCCGACCAGCTCAAGGCGTGTTGCACGAAGAATCCGGAGGACTGCACGGGAACCGTCATCGGTGAGTTCTTGATGGGCTCGGGCGAGATCTATCAAGCGACGGAGGCGAGCCGCGATGCTTCCGGCAATCTCG
Source organism: Pseudomonadota bacterium (assembly GCA_023402175.1). Lineage (GTDB taxonomy): Bacteria > Myxococcota_A > Polyangia > Polyangiales > Polyangiaceae > Labilithrix. Next base: position 53,460 of record JAEXCN010000327.1, read on the forward strand.
GCATCCCGCCGGTCGCGGCGAAGGCATCGGTCAGCGACGCGTCGAAGTGGAAGAAGGTGCAGTCCTTCAACGATACGTACTTTGCGTTTCTCCCCGTCGCCGCGGGCGGTACCCCACCGCCGCTCAACTCGTGTGACTTCTGCGCTCGCTTGCCGGAGGACTCGAACGGCCAGTACTTCTGCGGTGTCTCGAGCCCGGCGATCGAGGAGTCCGCCGGCCGCGACGCCGCGATGCAGAACGCACGCACGCAGGTCGTGAAGTACCTCGGCGAGCAGATCGAGGCGAAGAGCCAGTCGTTGTCGAGCGCCGCGAAGGGGCTCATCTCGGATCAACGCTTCGTCGAAGCCGTCGCGAAGGGACTGGCCAAGCGCGTGAAGGACAAGCAGTACTGCTCAGAGAAGCAGAACAGCCCGGAGCACCCGTCGGTCTACAAGGTGCTCGCCTACGTCCCGAACGACGCGCTCGTCGAGGAGGCCTCGAAGGTCGTCGACGACCTCGCCAAGAGCAATGGCAAAACGACGCCTGCCGATGCGGAGGCGGTCAAAGCCGCGATCAAGAAAGCGGCGACGAAGTGAGCGGCCGGAGACTCCTCGCCAGACGCGCCGTCGTGCGCGCGGCGTTCGCGGCCTCGATCGGCAGCTTCGTCGCCCTCCCGGCGAGCACGGCGCGCGCGGACGCGACGACAGGCCTCTGGCCCAACATCAGCGTCCCGCCGGCTCCTCCGGAGGGAGAGGCGCAGGGTGCATCGAAGGACGCGGCGCTGATCGTCGGCATCGAGCGCTACGACGCGCTGCCGAAGATCCCCGGGGCAGCGGAGAACGCGCGCGACTGGGAGAAGTACTTCCTCTTCGGACGGAGGGTGCCGCCGGAGCGCGTACGCCTCTTGACCGATCAGAACGCGACGGTCGAAGCGATCAAGGCGCGCGCCGAAGAGATGACGGCGGCGGTACCGGAGGGCGGCACGCTCTTCGTGATCTTCATCGGTCACGGTGCGCCGGCCGAGGCGGGGCAGAAGGGCCTCCTCCTCGGCGCGGACGTGCGGCCGAGCGACGCGAGCTTCGCGTCGCGCTCGCTCTCGTACGACCAGCTCGCCACGCTGACGAACGCGGGCAAACAGGGCCGGACGGTGATGGTGCTCGACGCGTGCTTCAGCGGCGTCTCGAACGAGGGAAAAGCGCTCTTGCCGTCGGTGCAGCCAGTCGTTGCGACGACGCTCATCGCGAGCCAGCACACGACCGTGTTCTCGGCAGGCACCGCGGGGGAGTACGCGGGCGCGTTGCCGGGCTCGCAGCGACCGGCCCTCAGCTATCTCTTGCTCGGCGCGCTGCGCGGCTGGGCCGACAGTGACGGCGACGGCCGCGTGACGCCGGCGGAGGCGCACGCATACATGGGGACGGTGCTCCGGAGCCTGCCGAACAATCACGAGCAGCACCCGCAGCTCAACACCGACGCCGAGTCCGAGCCGCTCGCCTCGACCGGACGAGAGAAGGGCCCCGATCTGCCTACGATCCGGAGCAAGGTCGATACGTGGAAGCCGCCAGTCGAGGCGGCGCCGCAAGAGCCGCGCCTCCGCGTTGCGGTCGGCTGTGGGGACACGGAGCCGAAGGGGACCGACGACGGCCTCGCCGTTTACATCGACGACTCGCCGACCGTTGCGCCGGCCGTGGGCGGCGAGAAGCGCTGGGACGAGGCGCTCCGGCGTAACGTCGTCGAGCACATCGCGTTTCCGATCGCGCCAGGGGCGCACCGGGTCGTCATCCGACTGCCCAACTGCGAGCCTGCCGAGGTCGACGTTCAGGTCGCCGACGGCTCGACCGTCGACGTGGACGGCGTGCTCCGCCCCGATACCGCATTTCTTCTTCGTGGTCCGGCCGGAATGCCTAATTGGGGACGCCTCGGCGTCGGATTGTGGAGGCTGAGCGTCGTCGATGCCGACTACGGGGACGCGGATCTCCCTACTTATGAAAACGCCAGGTACAGGCCGACCGTCACGGGCGTGATGCTCCAGCCCGCGGTGACGTTTCGATGGTGGACGCTCGGCCTCGATCTTGGGTACGCGATCGGCAAGACCACGCTCACCGGTCCAATCCCGGCCGAGACGGCTTCGAGTTACAGCAACCGACCAACCTCATGGCTTCGCGCCGGCTTGCGCGGCGGCGCGCGGTTTCCGTTTCACTACGCGGCGATGATGCTCGGCGTCGGCGCGGGATACGACAACGTCGTCGTGGACGTGAAAGACCGATTGAGCGAACCCCACAACGCTTACGGTTCGGCCTGGTCGACGCTCGACATCCAGCCTTTCTGCGATTGGTCGTTCGCTGCCGGCATCAACGTCGATGCGCTTCTTCCGCAGGCGGCTACGAACAAGGCGGTCGTCGGCCTGGGATTGTCCGTCGGAATCGCCTACCAGCCAAACCACGCTTGCACTGTCGAGCGCTCGGCGAAGTACAAAGTCGAGGCCGAGACGCGGGAAGCCGCGAAGCGATGACGCTCCTCGAACGATACTCGATCTCGCGACGCACGTGGCGGTCCGTGATCATCGCCGGCATGGCGATCGTGCTCTCCGCGCTCTCCTTCGAATCGTCCGCGTACGCAGACGCGACGACCGGGCTCTGGCCCGACGTCAGCGCGCCCGTGATGTCGGCGCGCGATCCATCCAAGGACGCCGCGCTCGTGATCGGTGTCGAGCGCTACGACGCGCTGCCGAAGGTGACGGGAGCAGCAGACACCGCTCGCGACTGGGAGCGCTACTTCTTGCTCGGTCGCCGCGTGCCGCCGGAGCGGGTGCGGCTCCTCACGGATCAGAACGCGACCGTCGAGCTCATCACGTCGCGCGCGAAGGAGCTTGCGAGCTCGGTCGAGGCCGGGGGGACGCTCTTCGTCGTGTTCATCGGTCATGGCGCGCCGGCGGCGGCCGGTCATCGGGGCCTGCTCGTCGGCGCTGACGCGCGTGCCTCCGAGTCGAGCCTCGGGTCGCGCTCGCTCGACTACGAGCAGCTCCTCGCGGCCGTCGCCGGCGGACAGCAGGAGCGGACCGTGATGGTGCTCGACGCCTGCTTCAGCGGGATCGCGGCCAACGGTCGGACGCTGCTCCCCGATGTCCAGCCCGTCGTCGCGACGAAGCTGCTCGCGACCGCGAAGACCACGATCCTCTCTGCGGGAGAGGCGGGCGAGTACGCGGGCTCGCTGCCGGGCTCGCAGCGTCCCGCCTTGAGCTACCTCGTGCTCGGAGCGCTCCGCGGCTGGGGCGACCTCGACGGCGACGGCAAGGTCACGGTGAACGAGGCACATGCTTATGCGAGCATGGTGCTGCGCGCACTGCCGAACACGCACGAGCAGCACCCGCAACTTTCGACCGACGCGCCCGACGAGCCGCTCGAGCAGGGAGTGAAAGAGAAGGGGCCGGATCTCCCGACGCTGCGAACGAAGCTCGACACGTGGAAGCCGCCGGTAGACGCCGCGCCGCAAGAGCCCCGTCTCCGCGTCGCGGTCGGCTGCGGAGACACGGAGCCGAAGGGGACCGACGACGGCCTCGCCGTTTACATCGACAACTCGCCGACCGTTGCGCCGACGGCAGGCGGCGAAAAGCGCTGGGACGATGAGCTCCGGCGCAATGTCGTCGAGCACATCGCGTTTGCGATCGCGCCTGGGGACCACCACGTCGTCGTCCGACTACCCGACTGCGAGCCTGCGGAGGTCGACGTCCATGTCGCCGACGCCTCGGGCGCCGACGTGGTCGGCGTGCTCCGGCCCGAACTGTCCCTCCTGCGCGGTCCGGCAGGGAGGCCCAACTGGGGACGGCTCGGCGTCGCGCTGTGGAACGTGCGCGCGCTCGACAGCTTCAACAACTATGGCCATGTGTCGATTTCCTCGGGCTATGTCCACTACAAGCCAAACGTCACGGGCGCGCTGGTCCAGCCTGCACTGGCGTTTCGATGGTGGACGTTAGGGCTCGACCTCGGGTACGCGGGCGGCACGACCACGCTCACGGGCGATATTCCCCCTGGGAGCGCGTCGAGCTTCACCGACAGGCCGACGACGTGGATCCGCGCCGGACTGCGTGCCGGTGCACGTTTTCCATTTCACTTCGCAGCGCTGATGCTTGGTGTCGGTGGGGGATACGATAACGTCGCGGTCTCGGAAATACCGCACAGCCCAGTGGCTTCCTCGGGGAGCGTCGCGAAAACCGCGCCGGGCGGTGCGTACGCTGGGGGATGGGCGACGCTCGACGTGCAGCCCTTCTGCGACTGGTCGCTCTTCGGGAGCTTCAACTTCGATGTGCTCCTTCCAGAGGCGAGTACGGGCAATGCCTTGACGGGCATGGGATTGTCCGCCGGTGTGGCTTATCAACCGAACCACGCCTGCACCGTCGAGCGCTCGGTGAAGTACAAGCTCGGGGCCCAGCCCCAGAGGACACGGGAAGTCGCGAAGCGATGAAGCTCTTCGAACGACGCACGATCTCGCGGCGCACGTGGCGGTCCGTGGTCATCGCCGGCAGCGTGGCGATCCTCTTCGGGCTCGGCTCCGAGGGCTCGGCGCGCGCGGACGGAAGCGTAGGCCTGTGGCCCGACTTGCGAGCGTCTCCACACGGAGGCGCTGCGCGCACCATGACGACGCCTTCGCCGGATGCAGCATTGGTCATCGGCGTGGACAAGTACGACGCGCTCCCTCGCGTGGAGGGCGCAGCCGAGAACGCGCGCGACTGGGAGGCGTACTTCCTGTCCTCCCGGATGGTGCCGCCCCAACGCGTGCGTATGCTCACCGACCAAGCGGCGACTGCAGAGTCGATTCGCGGCGCCGCCCGGATGCTTTCGGAGCAGATCGAGCCGGGGGGAACGCTGTTCGTCGTCTTCATCGGCCATGGTGCGCCCGGAGCCGGAGGCGAGAAGAGCGTGCTTCTCGGCTCCGACGTGCGCCCGAGCGACACGAGCTTTGCGTCGCGCTCGGTCAGCCATGATCAGATCCTCGGAGACGTGGCGGCCGGCAAGCAGGCGCGCACGGTCCTCGTCCTCGACGCGTGTTTCAGCGGCGTGGGACGTGACGGGAAGCTCCTCATCGAGGGCGTTCAGCCGGTCGTTCCGGCATCGCTCGTCGAGACGCCTCGCACGACGATCTTTTCTGCGAGCCGTTCGGCCGAATACGCGGGGGCCCTGCCTGGCTCGCAGCGTCCCGCCCTCAGCTATCTTCTCCTCGGCGCACTTCGCGGTTGGGCGGATGCCGACGCCGACGGCAAAGTCACTCCGGCGGAAGCAAACGCGTACGTCGGCTCGGTCCTCGAGGCCCTTCCGAAGAACCACGAGCAGCATCCCCAGCTCTCGAGTGACGAACCGAATGTCCCGCTCGCGCCCTCGGAAGGCGCGCGCCCACCGGATCTCGTCGAGCTACGTCGAAAGCTCGCCGGATGGCGGCCGGCCGTCGAGAAGAAGGAGGCCGACCTCGCCGTGAGCGTCACGTGTCGCGGCAAGCCCGTCAGCGAACGCAGCGGGCTAGAGGTGTTCGTCAACGACACGAGGCTCGTGGCGTCTGAATCGGCGAGCTACGTCGTCAAGCCGAGCGTCGCCGCCGTCACGGTGAAGGCGCCGGGGTGCAAGGCGTTCACGAGCGAGTCCGTCGACCTGAAGGTCGGAACACCGGTCTCCATCGAGGGAGCGCTCGAGAGCGATCGCTCCGGGCTCGAACGGCTTCCGTTCGGCGAGCCGGGCCTCTTCCAGGTGTCGCTCGAGGGCGCGGGCCACTACTTCACCATCAACGACGTCAGCAGCTGGCACGGGTCTGTCGTTGGACCGCGCCTCGCGCTGGGGCTCGCCGGGCGCCATGTCGACGCCGGACTCGCTTTCGAAGGAGCGGCTGCGAGCTTGATGTCTGAAGGCAATCACCACGCGTGGTCGCCCTTCCTCCTGATGCCGAGCGCCAGCCTCGGTTTTCGCTTGCCCTTCGGCTCGGTCCTCCTCCGCCCACTCTCCGCACGAGCGAGCGTCGTGATCTTCAGCGGGAGCGACGGGGCGAACCTTCCGACCAACGTGAAGCCGCATGCGATCCCGCGTACGGCCCTCGCGCTAGGTACGGGCGCCGACGTGGCGCTGTCCTGCGACTTCTCGATCCGCTTGAGCGCCGAGCTCGGGCCGTCGCTGAGTGATTCGGCGTCGATCGTCGGAGGCGCGCTCGGCGTCGTTTATGCGCCGTCGTCGACGTGCCACGACGAGCGGCGCATCCCTGAAGGGATTCGCGTCGGAGGCACTCTCCCGCCAAGTCTCTGAAGCGCGCCAGCCGGCCGTTGGCCGGATGGACCGCTCGAGACGTCCGTCAGCGTGCGTTACGGCCCGTCGGATCCTTCGGACGGTGATGGGGGCGCGGGCTCTTCGCTGGCGTGCTCGAGACGCTTGCCCTCGAGCAGACGCGCGGCGCGCTCGCGATCCGCGAGCTCCCCCTCCTTCTGCGCCTTCGTACGGCCGTGCCGAATGCGGTTGATCTCGGCCTGCTTCGCCTTCTCTTCGCGCTGCTTCTTCTTCCGAAAACGGTTCAGGTTGACGACGTTGCCCACGTCCTCGACGCTGCCACGGTCGGGCGACGTTGTCTCGGTCCGTCGTCAAGGATCGTTTGGCGCGATCGGATTGGTCGTGCAGGCGCGTCGCGACCTTCCCGACGCAGGGCGGCGACGGCTGACGGTCACGAGCGCGACGCGACGATCAAGAGTCTGCCGGCGGCCTCTGCTCGGCCGCATCGGACTCCTCGTCGTCGTAGCGCTTCGACTCCTCGCGCTCGGGTTCGGCTTTGCGCTCCTCGCTCGAGCCGCGTTCGGGCTCGGCCGTCTTTTTCGGTTGGGGTCCATCAGGCATGGGGCACCTCGTGAGGATCACGACGCACACCACATGCCGGCCGCAGCGCCGTCACGTACGAGGTGGAACGAGCGTCGCGCGTTCCCAGAAGCGGTGCTGACCGACAGCCTGCACGAGCGCAGCTGGAAACGCGGCGAGCTGCGCGCCGCGCGCGAGTACGACGCCCGGGATGGGCGCGCTCGGAGGCGCCTTCGGAGCGATGTCTTCGGCGATGGCCGCCTCGACCAGGTCGGCGCCTTCACCGGTCGCGCCAATCGGCTTCGCGTGACGGAACGCCTCCTTGATGAACGGGAGCGCCTCACCTCCCGCTTTCAATGCCGTCACGCTTGCGGCTCCGCCCGGGACATAGACGGCATCCCAGAGAACCGAAGAGGTGTTGAAGAAGGACTTGGTCGCCTCCGGACCGCCGCTCGCGACGGGACCGAGCTTCATCGAGACGATCTCCGGTCGAGCGCCGCCCTTCTGGAGGTCCGCCACGACAGCGGAGATCTGCGCGACGTCGACGCCAGGGGCCGCGAGGATCGCCACGCGTCGTCCACGGATGTCACCCTTCGGCGATGCTTCCATGCTGAGCACCGGCGACGTGAGCTTCGGCGGCGACGTCTTCTTCTTCGACGTGAGGACGACCCCGACGCCGTCGGCGACCTGGACCGCGAGATCCGAGTCGATGTTGGCGAGGATCTCGTTCACGTACCGCTCGCGGATCGGCTTCCGAACCACCTTCGACAGCTCGAAGCGGTACGCCTCGACGATGTGCACCTTCTCCGCGACCGACATGCTGTGGAAGAACATCGCCGCCTGCGTGAAGTGGTCGGCGAAGCTCGGCGAACGTTCGCGCGTCTTCTCCCCTGCGACCGGCTCCGGAAAGTCGACGTAGGCGCCCTTCTTCGCCGTGAACGGGCAGCCGCCGCCGATCGAGTTCGGGAAGTAGTTCGCCCGCGTGACCGGTACTTCGTGACTACCGAAGCCGTCCTGCTGGTGGTTGTGGACCGGCGCGATCGGCCGGTTGATCGGCAGCTGCGCGTGATTCGGGCCGCCGAGCCGGGTGATCTGCGTATCGAGATACGAGAAGAGCCGCGCGGTCATCATCGGATCGTTCGTGAACCCGATTCCGGGGACGACGTTCGCGACGCAGAACGCAACCTGCTCCGTCTCGGCGAAGAAGTTGTCGGGATTGCGGTTGAGCGTCATCTTCCCGATGCGCCGCACGGGGGCGATCTCCTCGGGGATGATCTTCGTCACGTCGAGCAGGTCCGCGCCGATGTTCGCGGCCATCTTGTCGTCGACGAGCTGGATGCCGAGCTCCCATTCGAAGAAGAGGCCCGAGTCGATCGACTCCCACAAGTCGCGCCGGTTGAAGTCGGGATCCTTGCCGCCGATCTTCTGCGCTTCGTCCCACGCGAGCGAGTGCACGCCGAGGACCGGCTTCCAGTGGAACTTGACCAGCTGGGACTTGCCGCCCTTGTCGATCAGCCGGAACGTGTGGACGCCGAAACCCTCCATGTTCGCGAAGCTCCGCGGGATGGCGCGATCGGACATCAGCCACATGACCATGTGCGCCGACTCCGGGACGAGGCCGCAGAAGTCCCAGAACGTGTCGTGCGCCGAGGCGCCTTGGGGCATCTCGTGGTGCGGCTCGGGCTTCACCGCATGGACGAAGTCGGGAAACTTGATGCCGTCCTGGATGAAGAACACGGGCATGTTGTTCCCGACCAGGTCGAAGTTGCCCTGCCGCGTGTAGAACTTCGTGGCGAAGCCGCGAACGTCACGGACGGTATCGGCGGATCCGCGCGATCCCTGCACGGTGGAGAAGCGAACGAACACCGGCGTCTCGAGCGACGTGTCGCAGAGAAACTCGGCGGTCGTGAGATCGGAAAGGGACTCGTAGAGCTTGAACACGCCGTGGGCACCGGAGCCGCGGGCGTGGACCACGCGCTCGGGGATGCGTTCGTGATCGAAGCGCGTGACCTTCTCGCGGAGGTGGAAGTCTTCGAGGAGCGTCGGACCGCGGACACCCGCCTTGAGCGAGTCGTCCGTGTGCCCGATCGGGACGCCCTGATCGGTGGTGAGCGTCGTCCCGTCGTGCCTGACCCGACTGCTCTCGAGGTCCTCGTTCTTGTCACCCGGCAGCGTTGCACCGGTGCTCGACTTCGCCTCCGCGGCCTTCGTCGTCATGGAGTCTCCTCCTTCGGTCTGGACGACCGGAGAGCGCGCAGCCGAGCAACATCGACGCCACCTCGGAAATCCCGCTGCAAGCGAGAGCCTCCCTCGGGCGGACGCAGAGGCAGAACGAGACAGAACGAGACACGCCGGACGCTGCAGTCACACCGCTGTGACCTCCGTTACATCTCGCGCGTGTCACGAAATGGTGATGACCGGGCCACGCGGCCGCATGACAAGCTCGAGCGAGGCCATGCGAAGCAAGCACTATGGAAGGACGCTCGTCGTTGGTGCAGTCGTCTGCACCTTCGCCGGAACGGCCGAGGCGGCGAACGGCGACTCATGCGCGAGCTTGACGGACGAAGACAACAACGTCCCTGCCATCTACATCGAGAACGGCGACACGCAGGAGCCACTCGTGAAGAAGATCGGCAAGCTCCTGATGCAGTCGTCGACCAAGCTCCGCGTCTTCTACCGAAACCGGCCGACCTGCAACATTCGGAACGACCTCTTCACGGCCGCGAAGATGACGACGGTCGTCGATGGCACGACCGCGCGGCCGGTGCGCTACATCCCGAGCAATCCGAGCTTCGATCCCGCCTCGGCCGCGCCGACGTGCACCGTGCCGGATTCGCCGGGCGACGCGAGCGCGAAGCCGATCGCGCTCGGGATCGGGGCGACCTACCTCTCGAGCTGCCCGCAGACGCCGGCCCAGCCTACGGACGTGGGCGTCTTCGACGGACCGGTCCAGGCCTACGGCTTCATCACGAACAAGAGCAGCAGCCAGGTCGCGATCACCGGGGAAGAGGGCTACCTCGCCTACGGGTTCACCGAGGGTGGCGGCGAGGCGGCGCCGTGGGTCGTGCAGAACCTCCGCTTCAAGCGGGGAAGCACCGCGAGCACGACGCTGACGATGTCTTCCGCCATCCGGCTCCTTCCCACGCAGATGAAGGCCGCGCCGGACTCCGGAACGTCGGAGGCGATCATCACCTCCGTCATCAACAGCGCCAACCCGGAAGCGACGCTCGGGATCCTCGGCACGGAGCTGTTCGATCAAAGGCGCGCCGACATCAAGCTCCTCGCCTTCAAGAGCTTCGGCCAGCGCTACGCCTACTTCCCCGACTCGACGAACGCGTCGTTCGACAAGCAGAACGTCCGCGACGGGCACTACCTGCCGTGGTCGCCGACGCCGTACATCTCGAAGATCACCGCGGGCACGTCGACGATCATCGACGCCAACGCACGCCGCTTCTACGAGCTCGTGATGGGCACGCGCACCGGCGACGACGTCGACGGCCTACTCCAGGTCATCCAGAGCGGGCTCGTGCCTGAATGCGCGATGAAGGTGACGCGCGCCGGCGACGGAGCCGACCTCTCGCTCTACGACGACCCGGCACCCTGCGGCTGTTACTTCGAGAAGAACGTCCCGCAAGGGACGACGTCGTGCACGGCGTGCACGGACGGCAACGACGCTCCCTGCAACGGCGGCAAGTGCCGCTTCGGCTTCTGCGAGGCGAAGTAAGATGCGCAAGAACATCCACAAGGGCTTCCTCGCGGGTGTGCTCCTCGCCGCGAGCTGCTTCGTCTACGCCGCATGCGACGACAGCTCGTCGGCGGTCAAGGAGCCGCCGCCGAACGGTGGCACGGACGGAGGCAACCCGGGAACGGACGGCGGCGGCAACGGCTTCGACGCCGGTACGCTCCCGGACGGCGCGCCGAAGGACTGCTTCGACAATCCGAAGACCCACTTCGAGATCATCAACGCATGCACGACCGCGACGAAGATCACGAAGAATCCCACGCTCACGAAGCTCCTGCCCGACGGCGGGCTGCCTCCACTCGAGTGATCATCGTACGACGCATGCAGTAGAGTGGCTCTCGTGCCTGCGATCGTGAGGGGTTCGAGCCGCGTCGTCGCTGCCATCTTGCTGCTTGCGAGTGGGCGCGCGCTCGCCCAGGCGCCGCCGCCTCCTTCATCAGCGCCCGCCCGGGCAGACCTCGAACAGCGGGTCGCGCGGCTCGAGCAGGAAGCGGAGGCCCGGCGGACGGCACCACTGCCGGTCGTCGTCTCCGGGTACGTGCACACGGACTGGGTCGTCTTCCGGCAGTCGTCGCAGGACGAGATCACGCAGGACCGTCAGCCGCTGAACGAGGACCGCTTCCTGCTCCGGCGCGCGCGCATCCGCGCGGAGCGCGACGACGGCCCGTTCCACGGAGCGTTGGAGATCGACGCGAACACAGTGAACGGCCCGCAGGTCCGACCGGTGAACGCGGAGGCGTCGTTCAAGTGGCCGGCCGAGCATGCGTACGCGCGGACGCCGTGGGCCTACAATCCTTCGTCGCCACGCGTCGGATCCGGAAATCCAAGCCCCGCCGCGTCGCTGCAGCAGCCCACGGGCGAGCCGTGGTTCATGGTGACGGCCGGTCTCTTCCGGACGCCGTTCGGCTTCGAGGTGGCCGAGTCGGAGCGCGATCGACCCTGGCTCGAGCGATCGACGATGTCGAACGCGCTCTTCCCGCAGTCGTTCGATCTCGGGCTCCGCGTCGTGGGAGGTTTTCGTTTCCTCCGATACGCGCTCGGCATCATGAACGGTGCTCCGCTCGGCGAGCGGACGTTTCCCGGACGCGATCCGAACAAGAGCAAGGACCTCGTCTTTCGCGTCGGCGGCGCGACGGCGGTGACCGAGAGCTTCATCGTCGAAGGCGGCATCTCCGGTGTGACGGGGCGCGGCTTCCACGCGGGACAGCCCGCCACGAAGGACTTGATCCAGTGGCAGGACTCGAATGCGGACGGGATCGTGGACAACACGACCGAGCTCCAGGTCATCCCGGGCTCGCCCGCGTCGCCGTCGGAGAGCTTCAAGCGCTTCGCAGTCGGGGCGGACCTGCGCGCGACGATCACGCTGCCCGCGCTCGGTGACCTGCATCTCCGTGCAGAGGTCGTCCGCGCGAGCAATCTCGATCGTGGTCTCTTCGTCTCCGATCCGGTCGTTGCCACACGCGATCTGCGCCAGCTCGGCTATTACGTCGGCGCGTCGCAGGAGATCACGCGCTGGGCGCTCATCGGCGTGCGCTACGACCGCTACGACCCGGACGCCGACGCGAGCGAGCAAGAGCCGTTCGCGCTCGTGCCGCGCGACCTCTCGATGTCGACGTGGTCGTTCACCGCCGCAGGACGGACGCGGGTCGCGAGGCTCGTCGCCCAGTACGATCATCGTACGAACGCGCTCGGTCGCGACGCCGCCGGACGTCCGACGACGCTCGCCGACGACTCGTTCACGCTCCGCGCGGAGGTGCGCTTCTGATGCGGAAGCTCGCGTTCTTCGCTGCGTCTGCGGTCGTCGCGGCCCTCGCGCTGATCGGGTGTGAACGAACACGCGCCGACGCGGGACACGACGCGATGATCCACGTCGAGGGTGCTCAGTTCTTCCGCGAGGCGATGCCGGCCGACGAGAGCGGGCCGAAGGTGCTGTCGGCCACGCTCGCCGCGCGCACGCGTGCAGGCGCCGTCGAGCAGGCATGCGCTGGAGATCTCGAGCGCGCCGCGACAGCCGTCGCGGTCGGCCTCGCTGGAGACGTCGGGTACTGGGTCGTGCCGGCGGACGTTCCGCTTTCGTCCGCTCCGACTGCGCCGACGTTCGAGGTCGTGTTCGGGATCGCTGCCGACGTCCAGCCGGGAAGGCATGACGTCGTGCTGCGCGCGGTCGATGCAGCGGGTCACTTCGGTCCGTCTGTCGTCCGTCCGCTCGACATCGCTCCGCCGACGCGTCCCGAGGGCCGGCTCGTCATCGCGCTGGCGTGGGACAACCAGGCCGATCTCGATCTGCACGTCGTCCTCCCGAGCGGCGTCGAGCTCTTCAAACGGAACCGCACCGAATACCAGCGTCCGCCGCCGAGCGCGGGGCCCGTCCCGCCGAATGCGCCCACCGACGGCGGCATCCTCGATCGTGACTCGAACGCGATGTGCGTCCCCGACGGCCAGCGCGCGGAGAACGCCGTCTGGACGGAGGCCCCGCCGGCGGGCCGCTACGTCGTCCGCGTCGACACGTTCTCGCTCTGCGGTGCGCCGAGCGCACACTGGCGCGTGGAGGCGCTGCTCGACGGCAAGCGCATTGGCGCTGCTCAGGGCACCAGCACCGAGATCGACACGCGCTACGAGCACAACCGCGGGGCGGGCGTCCTCGCTCTCGAGCTAGACGTGCCCTGAGTCGTCGCATGCGTGTTCGCCGGTGCATCGCGCTCGTCTGTGCGGCGCTCCTCACGGGCGCGCCCGCGGCCGCGCAGCAGCGCGGGAGCGACGTCGGAGGGCAACCGACGAAGCGAAAGCTCACGAAGATGCCGCGCCTCGTGAAGTTCGTCGAGGCGGAGTACCCGCCGGACAAGAAGGCTGCCGGCATCGGCGCGTCGGTCGTGCTCACGATCGAGATCGCCGCAACCGGCAAGGTGACCAACGTCTCCGTCGCGACGAGCGCCGGCTCCGACTTCGACGCGGCTGCACTCGCGGCCGCATCGAAGTTCGAGTTCGAGCCCGCCGAGGTCGACGACAAGCCTGCGCCGGCGAAGATCACGTATCGCTACGACTTCGTCGTTGCACCGCAAGAGGCCGAAGCGCCGGCGCTCGCGTCGTTCGAGGGTGAGGTCCACGCAGCATCGAGTGGTGCACCAATCGCGGGCGCCATCGTCAGCATCCGTGACACGGGCGCGATCACGGCCGCCGGCGGAAGGGCGAAAACGGACGCCGCGGGCCGCTTCACGTTCCCGGATCTGCCCGCCGGCGACTACGAGGTGCTCGTCGAGTCGCCGGACGGCACCAAGTCCTCCTTCACCGAGTCACTCACCGCGGGCAGGAAGACGACCGCACGCTACGACGTCTTGTTGCCGCCGCCGCCGCCCCCTACGGGCGAGCCCACCATCGAGGAGGTCGAGATCCGCGGTCGTCCACGCGCGCGGCGCGAGACCGTCGACTACGCCGTGCGTGCGGAGCAGGCGAAGAAGGTGGCGGGCACGCAGGGCGACGTGCTCAAGGTCGTGCAGAACCTTCCCGGCATCTCGCGTCCACCCGTCGCTTCGGGGCAGATCGTCGTCTGGGGCTCGGCGCCGAAGGACACGCGCATCTACGTGGACGGCGTCGATCTGCCCGCGCTCTATCACGGCAGCGGCCTGCGCGGGACGATCAACTCCGATCTCGTCGCGAGCATCGACCTCGTTCCGGGCGCATTCGGGGCCGAATACGGGCGCGGCCTCGGCGGTCTCGTCCGCGTCGAGACGCGCGCATTGCCGCGGGGTACCCACGGCTACGTCGGAGCGGACACCCTCGACGGCTCGGCGTTCGTGTCGACGGAGATCACCGAGCGCATCCGATTCGGCACCGCATTCCGATATGGCTGGCTCGATCGCGTTCTCGCCGCGACGAGCGCGCCGGACGTCGGCGACTTCTTCCCGATCCCGCGCTACCGCGACGCGCAGATCAAGGCGACGTTCGATCTACGGAGGCGCGAGAGCGTCGACACGGTGTTCGTCGTCTCGTCCGACGAGCTCGATCGCACCGTCCCCTCCCCCGATCCTGCGAAGCGCCGCGTCGAGGCCACACGATCGGGCTTCTGGCGCGCGTACGCGCGCTACACGAACGTGGCGGACAACGGCGACACCACCGTCATCACCCCGTTCTTCGGCCACGACACGAGCTCGCTCGTCCAGCGCTTCGGCGAAACTCCCACGCAGCTCGAGGTCGACTCCACGCGCTACGGCCTTCGTGCGTCGCTCAAGTCGGCGCTCGGTTCACGCGTATCGCTCGTCACCGGGATGGATGCGCTGGGGACGGCATCGAACGTGTCGCGCGAGGGCTCACTCACGCTGCCGCCGCGGGAGGGCGACGTCGCGGTGTTCGGGCAGCCGCCTGGCGACGAATACGCCGTCGATCGCTGGAAGACGCACGTCCTCGACGTCGGCCCGCATGCGTACGCCGATCTCCGGTTCGGACCGGTGACGCTGACGCCCGGCGTTCGCTTCGACGCGTATCTGATCGAGGGCAGCAAGAAGCTACCGCCAGTCGGCAACGTCCCGCCCATCGGCTTCTCGCGGATGGAAACGGCGGTCGCGCCGCGCGCATCTGCTCGATGGGACGTGACGCGACGGTTCGCGCTCACCACGGCGTACGGCAACTATCATCAGCCGCCCGAGCCCGAAGACCTCTCGGCCGTGTTCGGTACTCCCGAGCTCGGACTCTCGCGTTCGACGCACGTGACCTTCGGCGAGTCGCTCCGAGTCACCGAGACGCTCACGTTCGACGTCGTCGCCTTCGACAAGCGCATGAACGACCTCGTCGTCCGCAGCCGCCTCCCGAATCCACTCCGGGCAAGGGCGCTCACGCAGAACGGGCAGGGCCACAGCTACGGCGTGCAATTCCTCGTGCGCCAGGAGCTCTGGAAGGGCTTCTTCGGATGGGCGTCGTATGCGATCAGCAAGAGCGAGCGTCGCTTCGAAGGCGACGAGCGCTGGCGTCCGTTCGACTTCGATCAACCTCACGTGCTCTCGCTCGTCGCCAGCCAGGAGATCGGTCTGTGGGGAGTCGGCGCTCGCTTCCGGTACGCGAGTGGTAACCCACGCACGCCGGTGACGGGCAGCGTCTACGACGCGCGCTCCGATCGATTCGATCCGGTATTCGGTCCACAAGGGTCGATCCGGGTCCCTTCGTTCTGGCAGCTCGATCTCCGCGTCGATCGCACATTCCCGCTCGGCCGGAGCGCGCGCGCCCTCGTCTTCGCCGACCTGCAGAACGTGACGAATCGACAGAATGCGGAGGAGATCGTCTATTCCGGAGACTTCCGCCGCCGCGGGATCATCACCGGTCTGCCGTTCATCGCGGTGATCGGCGGGAGGCTCGAGCTGTGAGACGCATCCGTTGGGCGGCGGCCTCGGCGGCATGCGTGCTCGCGATCGCTCTCGCACCGCTCTCGTGCCGGCCGGATCTCGGCGATCGGGACTCGCTCGTCACACGAACGGAGGTCCTCGCCGTCCGAGGTGAGCCGCCCGAGGCGAAGCCCGGCGAGGTCGTCCGATACGCGCTCCTGGTCGCGAGCCCGGAAGGAGCGATCACCATGCCCGCCGCGAGCTGGGCGTTCTGCGCGACGCCGAAGCGTCTCACCGAGAACGGCGCGGCGAGCGCGGCATGCCTCGACGAAAGCGGCGTGCGTCCTCTTGCCGAAGGCACATCCGAGATCGAAGCTGCGATGCCCGCGGATGCATGCGCGCTCTTCGGTCCGGAGGTGACTTCGGCGGAGCTCCGCCCGCGCGATCCCGACGTCACCGGCGGCTACTACCAGCCGCTCCGCGTGCGCGTGCCGGGCGCAGACGACACGTTCGGTCTCGAGCGCATCGCCTGTTCGCTCGCGAACGCGGCCGCCGACGTGACCGCCGACTTCGGACGGCGCTACGTCCGAAACACGAACCCCGAGCTCGGGCCGCTCGTCGCTTCCGTGGCAGGCGTCCCCGTCGCGTTCGACGCGATCCCTGCGGGCGCAAAGGTAACGTTCCGACTGAGCTGGCCCGAGTCGTCGGCAGAGCGTTACGTCGTCTACGACCTCGCGAGCCGCTCGCTCGTCGATCGCCGCGAGACGATGCGCGTGTCGTGGTTCGCGACCGCCGGCACGTTCGACAGCGATCGGACCGGACGCGCGGAGGACGAGCTCGAGACGTTCACCGAGAACGTCTGGGCCGCACCTTCCGAGCCGCGCACGACGCATCTCTTCGTCGTGCTCCGCGACGCTCGCGGTGGGGTCGCGTTCACGACGCAGGTGCTCGTCACGAAGTAGCCCGCCGGATCTTCGCGTCGGCGCTCAGCGTGGCGGCCGCGCGGGTAGCGCTCCGACGAAGCGCTCGAGCAGTCCGAGAATCTGCTCGACCGAAAGCCCCATCGTCGAAGCGACCTCGCCGATCGTCGTCGATGCATCGAACGTCGCGAACGACCCACGCTGCCCGCGCACCGGCGGGCTCGGTGGGCGGAGGGCCACGCGCGGCTCGAGCGCCGCGAAGGGCATCGCTCGTGGACGCTCGGCGCCGTCGTCGAGGACGGGGAAGCGCGGCGGCGCCGAGGACGCGAGCGCGGCGAGGCTCGAGCGGCACTCGCGCGCAATCGTGAGCAGCATCGAATCGTCGATGCCCTGCGCGATGAGCTCGTTCGCGAGCTCGAGCGCGGGTGCGTATTCGCTCGCGAGGAACATCCGATAGACCTCACGAGCCGCGCGGCTCTGGTTCGCGAGCGACAGCGTCGGGCTGGTCTGGTCGTCCGAGACCCTGAAGCGGCGCTCGACTTGCGTCTGCGTGTCGTCGTCGTCGACGAGGAGCTCTTCGTCGAGGACCTCTTCGTCTTCATCGACGGTCTCGGCGCCGGCGGTCGCCTCCGCGCACGGACGCGCCATCGGCGGTACCGGCACCGTGTCGCGTCGTCGGGCGACCGGAGCTCCTTCGTGCGAGGTCAGCGTATCCGCCTCCTTCGGGAAGGCGAGCTCGCCGCGTCGAAGCGTGTCGTGCTCCTCGCCAGGGAAGCGCCCGAGGCTCTGCTCCGGGATCGGCGGCGTCCCGCTCGGCGGCGTCCCGCTCGGCGACGTGGGCGCGTTCGTGCCGCGCGCGGCTCCCCTCGCCTCGTCGGGTCCCCTCGTCATGGCAGCGCCATCGTGGTCCAAACGGCGCTCGCGTGGAAGCCAAAGACGACGTGCGCATCGACGCCGCTCGCGACGCCCGAGCGATCGTCGACAGGCACTTAGAGCGCTAGCTCTAGGCAGAGCGAACGACTCGTCTCAGACGCGCATCATCATACTGTGGAGCTATGGACACCGGCCCTCTCCGCTTGTAGAGCAATAGCTCTAACGAGGAGGGCTCCGGATGTCGACGGAACTGCACGCGCTTCGCTCCGCTATCCGCATCGCGATGATCGTCGCGCTCGTCGCATGTGGAACCTCGGCTCCGACGACAAGCGCGCCGCCTCCGGGCGCGACCGGGAACGTGTCCGATCCGTCCGATCCGTCCGGTCCTTCCGCGCCCTCGTCGTCGTCGTCTTCATCGTCTTCGTCGTCTTCAGGTTCGCCCTCGACCCCGGATGGATCGAAAGACGATGCCGGCTCGCCGAGCAGCGATGGAGGATTCTCGCTCGCGAATGTCTCGTGCGCGATGGCTCCGCCGGCCGGGGCGACGCTCGCTCCTCCGTTGCCGGTCTACGCCGGGACGTGTCCGTCGCTCGCCGCTCCTCCCGCTTTCACCACGCTCTCGAGCTCGGGAGCGAAGCGCGACTTCCTCGTCTTCCGCCCGCAGACGATTGCGTCTGGAGAGAAGCTTCCCGTCGTCTTCCTCTGGCACTGGCTCGGCGGCGATCCCGACGACGTGGGCAGCAGGCTCGAGGTGCAAGCCGCCGTCGATGCACGGCGCTTCATCGGCGTCGTACCGAAGGCCAAGGGTGACGCCCTCTTCCGCTGGCCGTTCGACACGTCGCAGTCGCAGTCGCGCGTCGACGAGGAAGCGAAGTTCTTCGACGACATGCTCGCGTGCGTCGCCGCCGCGCTGCCCGTCGACAAGGAATGTGTCTCATCTGCGGGCGTGAGCGCCGGCGCGCTCTGGACGGCGCAGCTCGCGGTTGCCCGATCGGAGCGGCTCGCGAGCATCGCTTCGCTCTCCGGCGGCACCGGAGCTTCAGTCGTGCGCAGCTGGTCGACGACGCCTCATCGCTTGCCGGCGCTCGTCCTCTGGGGAGGTTCGGGGGACACGTATCCCGAGCAGCTCCCGATCATGAACTTCGAAAAGGCGTCGAACGACATGCTCGGCGCGCTGACGAAGGACGGACACTTCGCCGTCGAGTGCATCCACAACTGCGGTCATGCCGTTCCGCCATTCGATCCGCCGCCGCCTGGCGGAATGCTCTTCGACATGCTGTGGCGCTTCGTGCTCGACCACCCGTACTGGCTCGCGGCCGGACAGTCGCCTTACACGGCGAAGCCCTTCCCGGCGGGCTTTCCGTCGTGGTGCGCGATCGGCAAAGGACACGCGACACCGCGGCCGGCGAACGAGGCCTGCCAGTGAGACGCCCGTTCGCGATGTCGTCACGCGCGATACCGACTCCAATCGATCTTCAGCCGACGCATTTTTCCGCGGAGTGTGTGGGGGTTCACGCCGAGAAGGTCCGCCGCTCCGCCCCGTCCCTCGATGCGTCCGCGGGTGAGGCCGAGCGCACGAGCGATGTGCGTGCGCATCGCGTCGTCGAGCGTCGCAAGCAGCTCGCCCGTCGGCGAGGGTGAGCTCGAGGTCGACGGCGTCGCTCGCGGCGATCGCGACGTGTCGCCGCGCGCGGCCGCGATCTCGAGGCACCGTCCACCGCCGAGGATCGCGGCGCGCTCGACGCCGGCTGCG